>NZ_JBKKAD010000015.1:0-27166 GCF_046714715.1 Conyzicola sp.
AAGAGTTTCGGCGGCCATAGCGAGAGGGAAACGCCCGGTCACATTCCGAACCCGGAAGCTAAGACTCTCAGCGCCGATGGTACTGCAAGGGGGACCTTGTGGGAGAGTAGGACACCGCCGGACATAATTTGAAGAATAGCCAGCCCTTAGGGGCTGGCTATTCTGCTTTAACGCGCCTGTCACAGCGGCCGACTTCTCTGTCGGCGTAGGCGTAACGCCCACGGCGAACAGACCCCTTAAACGTGTCATCCGGTGGCTAGTCTCTCTATATCGGCACCAAATCCTGCATGGTGCTTAGGGAGTAAACATGTTTGAAAGATTTACCGACCGAGCACGTCGAGTCGTAGTCCTGGCCCAAGAAGAGGCCAAGATGCTCAACCACAACTACATCGGCACAGAGCACATCCTGCTCGGCCTCATCCACGAGGGTGAGGGCGTCGCAGCCAAGGCTCTGGAGTCGCTCAACATCTCGCTCGACGCAGTGCGCGAGCAGGTCCAAGACATCATTGGCCAGGGTCAGCAGCAGCCGACCGGCCACATCCCCTTCACGCCCCGCGCGAAGAAGGTTCTCGAGCTGAGCCTGCGCGAAGCGCTGCAGCTCGGTCACAACTACATCGGTACGGAGCACATCCTGCTCGGCCTCATCCGCGAGGGTGAAGGCGTTGCAGCTCAGGTGCTCGTCAAGCTGGGTGCCGACCTCAACCGTGTTCGCCAGCAGGTGATCCAGCTTCTCTCTGGTTATCAGGGCAAGGAGGCTGTCGCCGTGGGCGCGAACGACGCCGCACCCGACAAGGGTTCGCAGGTACTCGATCAGTTCGGACGCAACCTCACGCAGGCCGCCCGCGACGGAAAGCTCGACCCGGTCATCGGGCGCGAGAAGGAGATGGAGCGGGTCATGCAGATCCTCTCCCGCCGCTCGAAGAACAACCCCGTTCTCATCGGTGAGCCCGGCGTCGGCAAGACGGCCGTCGTGGAGGGTCTCGCCCAGGCCATCGTCAAGGGCGATGTTCCCGAGACGCTGAAAGACAAGCAGCTCTACTCGCTCGACCTCGGCTCGCTCATCGCCGGCAGCCGTTACCGTGGTGACTTCGAAGAGCGCCTCAAGAAGGTGACGAAGGAGATCCGCACGCGCGGAGACATCATCGTCTTCATCGACGAGATCCACACGCTCGTCGGGGCGGGAGCCGCGGAGGGCGCCATCGACGCCGCATCCATTCTCAAGCCGCTCCTCGCACGCGGAGAGCTGCAGACGATCGGCGCGACGACGCTCGACGAGTACCGCAAGCACTTCGAGAAGGACGCCGCTCTCGAGCGCCGCTTCCAGCCGGTCCAGGTTCACGAGCCCTCGCTGCCCCACACCATCAACATCCTCAAGGGACTGCGCGACAAGTACGAGGCGTTCCACAAGGTGTCGATCACCGACGGCGCGATCGTGGCGGCCGCGAACCTTGCCGACCGGTACGTGAGCGACCGCTTCCTGCCCGACAAGGCGATCGACCTGCTCGACGAGGCCGGCGCACGCCTGCGTCTCTCGATCTTGTCGGCGCCGCCCGAGCTGCGCGAGTTCGACGACAAGATCTCCGTCGTGCGTGGACAGAAGGAGGGCGCGATCGAAGACCAAGACTTCGAGAAGGCCGCCTCGCTGCGCGACGAGGAGAAGAAGCTGCTCGGCGAGCGTCTGCGCCTCGAGAAGCAGTGGAAGAGCGGCGACGTCGGAGCCAGCGGAACCGTCGATGAAGGACTCATCGCCGAGGTTCTCGCCCAGGCCACCGGCATCCCGGTCTTCAAGCTGACCGAGGAAGAGTCGAGCCGCCTCATCTTTATGGAGAAGGCGCTGCACATGCGCGTCATCGGCCAGGAAGAGGCCATCTCGGTTCTGTCGAAGACCATCCGACGCACCCGCGCCGGCCTCAAAGACCCGAAGCGCCCGAGCGGCTCGTTCATCTTCGCCGGCCCCACGGGTGTCGGTAAGACCGAGCTCGCCAAGGCACTCGCGGAATTCCTCTTCGACGACGAGAACGCCCTGATCTCGCTCGACATGAGCGAGTACGGAGAGAAGCACACGGTCTCGCGACTGTTCGGTGCTCCTCCCGGATTCGTCGGCTTCGAAGAGGGCGGCCAGCTCACCGAGAAGGTGCGCCGCAAGCCGTTCTCGGTCGTGCTGTTCGACGAGATCGAGAAGGCCCACCCCGACATCTTCAACTCGCTCCTCCAGATTCTGGAAGAGGGACGTCTGACCGATGGCCAGGGTCGCGTGGTCGACTTCAAGAACACCGTGATCATCATGACCACGAACCTCGGCACGAAGGACATCACCGGAACGCCGATCGGCTTCACGTCGTCGACCGACACCGCGACCGGTTACGACCGCATGCGCGGCAAGGTCGTCGAAGAACTGAAGAAGCACTTCAAGCCCGAGTTCCTGAACCGCGTCGACGAGACGATCGTGTTCCCGCAGCTCAGCCCCGAAGAGCTGCTGCAGATCGTCGACCTGTTCCTCAAGCGTCTCAGCGACCGTCTGCTCGACCGCGACCTCTCGGTGGAGCTCACGGTTCCCGCCAAGGAGCGTCTCATCAAGGTCGGCTTCGACCCGTCGCTGGGAGCTCGGCCGCTGCGCCGCGCTGTGCAGCACGAGATCGAAGACGCCCTGAGCGAGAAGATCCTGCACGGCGAGCTCGGCGCCGGAGACCACGTACACGTGGACTTCATCGACAACGTCTTCGTCTTCACGACCAGCCGCCAGGCCGGTCTGAACGAGGCGGAGCCGGTAGCCGTCGAGGCGTAACCGCAGACCGAGCGAGCCTGTCCCTCTCTGGGGCAGGCTCGCTCGGCATTTTAGGAGTCTTAGACTCGAAGGCGTGAGTTTCTCTGTGCGGCCGGCCCGAACATCCGACGTGCCTTTCATCCAGGCCCTCGTCGAACCGCTCGTGCAGCAGCGAATTCTGCTCGGCAAAGACCGTGTCGTCTTCTACGAGGCGGTGCAGGAGTTCCGTATCGCAGAAGACGAGAACGGGACCCCGATCGGATGCGGCGCGCTGCACGTCATGTGGGACGACCTGGCCGAGGTGCGAACCCTTGCGGTGGATGCCGCGTGGCTGGGGCAGGGCGTCGGGCGGGCGATCCTCGAACAGCTCGAGCGCGATGCCCTCGCGCTCGGTGTGCACCGGCTGTTCTGCCTGACGTTCGAGGTGCCGTTCTTCGAGCGCAACGGTTTCCTGCCCACCGGTGAGGGGGTCGTCGATCCGCACGTGTTCGCCGAGCTCGCGCGTTCGTCTGACGAGGGCGTCGCCGAGTTCCTCGATCTCTCTCGCGTCAAGCCGAACACGCTCGGCAATACGCGCATGCTCAAAATCCTCGCCTGACGACACGCGCACACGCCGGTCAATCACCCGGGCCAAGCTCTCGACGGGGCTTACCCTTACGTCATGTCGACGTTCCGTACCCCCGTTGGACCGCAGCCCAGCTCGGTCTACTGGCGTCGTCGGCTCGTGGTCATCCTCGGGCTGCTCGCCGTCATCATCGTGATCGCGCTCATCGCCTTCCGCCCCGGCCCCGACAAACCCGCGTCGAGCGCGGCGGAAACGAAGCCGAGCAGTTCGGCCACCGCCGCGTCGACCGATGCCGGACCGGGCGCCGCGTGCGCCGAAGGCGTCGTCGAGGTCGTCCCAATCACCGACGCCGGCGACTACGGACCCGACCAACAGCCCCTGCTCTCGCTGTCGATCACCAACACCGGCACCACGGCCTGCACCTTCAACGCCGGCTCCGACGTGCAGGAGTACGTGATCACGAGCGGCGAGGAGAGGATCTGGTCGTCGAAGGACTGCCAGTCGGCACCCGTCGCCGACCCCCGCGTGCTCGAGCCCGGTGTCGCGCTCACCACGACGCCCTTCCCGTGGGACCGCACCCGCTCGTCGGCCGACACCTGCGCCCCCGAGGCCCAGCGCCCGTCCGTCACCGCCGGCGGCGCCAGCTACCACCTCGAGGTCACGATCAACGGAGTCACCTCGACCGACACGAAACAGTTCATCCTCTCCTGATCCATGGCTAAGAAGACAACACCCCGCAACCCCGAGTTCCGGTCCGAAGCACTCGAGGCAGCCCTGAAGGCTCAGGATGCCGCGGCTGTCGCCTTTGCTCTGCGCAACGACAAGGTCATCGTGCCGCTGTTGCCCGTCGAGGGCCCCGCCCAGGTGCGCGTCTTCCGCCGCGACGACGCCGACAAGTACATGCTGTTGTTGTTCTCCTCCGCCCAGACCTACGTGCGGATGCTGCCGAACGAGACCGACCACCGGGTGCTCGCCTACGACCGGGCCACGCTGCGCGATTTCATCGAGACGAACATCGGGGTGCTCGAGGCGATCTGGTTCGACGTCGCCGGTCCGCACGCCATGCAGGCGGCACCCGAAGACGTGCTCGAAGCGCTCGTTCTCTCCACCGACGTCTGACCAGCAGGCCCTGACCGCCGAGTCAAGGCTGTGCGATGACCCAATGCCGCACCTAGGGTGGATCGAATCATGAGTGTCATCTCCGTCGTCATCCCCGTCTACAACGACGCCGAGATGCTGCGGCGGTGTCTGACCGCTCTCGCCGCCCAGTCGCGCCCGGCCGACGAGCTCGTGGTGGTCGACAACGGCTCGACCGACGACTCCGCGGAGGTGGCCCGCCAGCACGGAGCACGAATCGTCGTCGAGCCTCAGCGCGGTATCGCCGCGGCATCCGCTGCCGGCTTCGACGCGGCCCACGGCGACCTGCTCGTGCGCCTCGACGCCGACTCGGTCGCCGACCCCGGCTGGCTGCAGCATATCGAGCAGCGGTTCGACGCCGATGCCGACCTCGACGCCGCGACAGCGACCGCGCAGTTCAACGACACGACCAGATTCGTGGGCTGGATCGGCCGAGTGGTGTACCTCGGCGGGTATTTCCGGGGCATGGAGCTGATGCTCGGGCACCCTCCGCTGTTCGGCTCGAACCTCGCGCTGCGGGCGACCGCGTGGCGGGTTATGCGCGGTACCTTCCATCGCTACAGCGCGACGGTGCACGACGACCTCGACCTGAGTTTCCAAGTGCAGCCGGGCATGGTCGTGCTCTACGACGAGGGCATGCGCATGCAGATCTCGGGCCGGCCGTTCGATTCGGCCTGGCTGTTCGCGATCCGCTCGTGGCGCGGCGTCGCGACGATCGGCCTCAACTGGTCGGGCTGGATCCACAGGCGCACGAGCATCGTGCGGGCCCAGCGCGGCGGCGCCGTCCGCGCGCCTCTCACCCGCGACTCCGCGGCGTTACTACCGTAGAGCTGATCCTCAGGAGGAAGCCATGGCACCGCTCAGTCCGATTGGTGACGAACCACCCGCGGTCGATCGGGCGGAGATCGCGGTCGGCCACCCGCACACCCTCGGCGTGGAGTACTCCGACGACGAGACCCTCGTGCCCGACGGCACCGGGGGCGACGTGGCGGAGTTCGGCGAGTCTCCAGACATCGAGACGCACGACTACGAGGAGCCGCTCACACTCTGAGTGCAGCGACCGGGTGTGCCGCGTCGGGCGGAGATAGAGTGGAAGCGCCCCCGGACCCCGCGTGACCTTCCCCAGGCGACGGTGGCCTCGAGAGGCATAGCGTGACCACGTCCCCACCATCCGACAATATCGACGACCCCTCGGATGACGGCGGCTCGCTCTCGGCGCGCGATCGACGGCGCCTGACCCGGGTCTACAGCGACCGCACGATCGTTTCGGTTCTCGCCGGCACGGGGCTCATCGCCGCGTTTATGCAGACGCTCGTCACGCCCATCATCTCCGACCTGCCTACCCTGCTCGACAGCGTGCCGGCCGACACCTCGTGGGTGCTGACGGCGACCCTGCTCGCCGCCGCCATCTCCACGCCCATCTCGGGACGGTTGGGCGACATGTACGGCAAACGCCGCATCGTCATCGTGCTGCTCGCGATCATGACCCTGGGCTCGGTGGTCGCTGCCCTCTCCGACTCGGTGATCCCGATGATCGTCGGCCGTTCGCTACAGGGAATCGGCCTCGGCGTGATCGCGCTCGGCATCAGCATCCTGCGCGACGTTATCCACCCGAAGAACCTCGGCGCGGCCGTCGCGCTGGTCAGCGCGACCCTGGGTATCGGCGGCGCCATCGGCCTGCCGGTCGCCGCGGTGATCGCGCAGAACTACTCGTGGCACTACCTGTTCTGGTTGGCGACCGCCCTCAGCGCCGTAGCGCTCGTGTTCGTCGCACGCATCGTGCCCGTGAGCACGCTGCGCACGGCGGGCAGGTTCGACTTCGTCGGGGCGATCGGGCTGGGGATCGGTCTCATCGGAATACTGCTCGGCGTCTCGAAGGGCACCGAATGGGGCTGGTCGAGTCCGGGCATCCTGAGCCTCCTCATCGGCGGCGTCGTTGTGCTTCTGGCGTGGGGATTCTACGAACTGCGCACCCCCCACGCGCTCATCGACCTGCGCGTCGCCGCGCGCCGGCCGGTTCTGCTTACCAACCTCACCTCGATCACCGTGGGCTTCGCGTTCTTCATCACCTCGGCCGCGCTGCCGGTGCTGCTGCAGGCGCCCGCCACGACCGGTGTCGCGTTCGGCCTCCCGCTGCTGATCGCCAGCCTGTGCCTCATGCCGCTCGGCCTGGTGATGTTCTTCACCTCGCCCGTGGCCGCACGCCTCTCGAACGCGCGAGGGCCGCGCACGAGCCTCATCCTCGGCGGCTCGATCATCGCGGCGACCTTCGCGGCCGGCATCTTCCTGACCGACGAGATCTGGCACGTCATCGTGATCTCCACGTTCGTGGGGCTCGGCGTCGGATTCGCCTACGCCGCGATGCCGACCCTGATCATGAACGCGGTGCCGCCGAGCGAGACCGCCGCTGCGAATGGGCTCAACTCGGTGATGCGCACGCTCGGCTCCACCGTGGCCGCCACCATCATCGGCGTCATCCTGTCGACGCAGGTCGTGGAATCGGGTGGCATCGCGATCCCGACGACCGCTGCGTTCCAGCTGAGTTTCGCCCTGGGTGCGGCGGTGTCGGTCGCGGGCGTCGTGGTGGCCATCTTCATCCCGAAGCGCCGACCCACCTACGACACCGCGAGCATCCCGACCCAGTAGTTAGTCGGAGACCTCGGCGAGCGTCAGCTCGAACTCGGCCGGGGAGAGCTCGATGCCGGCGTCGTGCAGGCGCTGCTCGAGCAGAACACGCGTGTCGCCGTCGTGATTGAGCGAGATGTCGGCCTTGACCTGGCCGATGATTCCGGCGAGGCGGTCGCTGTTTGACGCGTTGTTGCTGTCTTGCATGGGCTCGTTCTGGGTGTCGGACATGCTTCATGCTCGCACTTCTGGGGGCAGAATGGATCGAATGGCACACTACGTTCTCGCGATTCTCAACCAACCGTCAGCCGAAGCCGCGCCGCACGTCGCCGACGCCGCCCCCTTCGCGTTCGTCGACCCCTCCACGCCGCAGCTCAGCGTGCTCGATCTCGGCGCCACGCGGGGTGACGGCATCTTCGAGACGATCAGCGTAGGCAGCGGCCGCGCGCAGGCGCTCGAGCACCACCTGCGCCGGTTCGCGGGCTCGGCCGCGAAGCTCGAACTACCCGCGCCCGACCTCGACGTCTGGCGCGCGGCGATCCTCGCGGCCATCGACGAGCTGCAGCCGGGCGCCGAGTCGTGGGTGAAGACGGTGCTGACCCGCGGCGTTGAAGGCGACGGACGCCCGACCGGCTGGGTCTACGCGACGCACACGTCCGACTTCACGCGCGTGCGCACCGAGGGCATCCGCGTCGTGACGCTCGACCGCGGCTACCGGCACGATGTCGAGTCGACCTCGCCGTGGCTGCTCGCCGGCGCGAAGACGCTGAGCTACGCCATCAACCGGGCCGTGCTGCGTGAGGCGCACCGCCGCGACGCCGACGACGTCATCTTCGTCTCGAGCGACGGCTTCGTTCTGGAGGGCCCCACGTCGACGGTGATCTACCGCGTCGGCGACAGGGTGCTCACGCCCGGCACGGGCCTCGGCATCCTCGACGGCACCACGCAGGCCAACGTCTTCCGCTACGCAGAGAGCCTCGGCCTGAGCACCGGCTTCGAGCTCGCCACCCCGGACCAACTGCGAGGGGCGGATGGCGCGTGGCTGGTGTCGAGCGTGCGCCTCGCCGCCCCCGTGCGCCAGCTCGACGGGCAGCCGTTCGCGGTGGACGCGGAATTCACCGGCGGGCTGAATGAGTATTTGTTGGGGCTGCGGGACTGAGGTCCTCCACCGCGCCGCGCCGCGCTATCAAATTGATGGGGGTGGCGATAGGGGTTGGTCGTGTCGGCGGTCGGGTGTGGACTGGGCGCATGACAGGGATTGCAGAACGAACTTCCGCGCTGACGGGCGAACAACAACAGTCGATGCGCGACATGCTCGTCGCAGACCGTGACTCGACCGAGGCGCTGGTGACACAACTCGTCGCCGACCTCGACTCGTTCACCGGCGCGCGGGCCGACAGCGCGACCGACGACGAGCACGACCCGGAGGGGCCGACGCTCGCGTTCGAACGCTCGCAGTCCGCTGCCATTCTCGGCCAGACGCGCGAGCACCTCGAGCAGATCGAGCAGGCCATCGTGCGGCTCGACGACGGAGACTTCGGCAGCTGCGCAACCTGCGGCAAGACGATTCCCTTCGCGAGACTCGAGGCGCGCCCCTACTCGACGCAGTGTGTCGCCTGCGCGAGCAAGGCGCGTCGATGAAGGCCGTCACCTGGCAGGGCAAGCGCAAGGTCAGCGTCGACAACGTCGCTGACCCCATCATGCTCGAACCGACCGACGCCATCATCCGGGTCACCTCGACCGCCATCTGCGGTTCCGACCTGCACCTCTACGAACTCCTCGGCCCCTTCCTCGACGCGGGCGACATCCTCGGCCACGAATCGATGGGTGTCGTCGTCGAGATCGGCGACTCCGTCACCTCGTTGAAGGTGGGCGACCGCGTGGTCGTGCCGTTCAACATCGCCTGCGGCCAGTGCTTCATGTGCCAGCGCGGCCTGCAGAGCCAGTGCGAGACCACCCAGGTTCGCGAGCAGGGGTCGGGTGCGGCTCTCTTCGGCTACACCAAGCTCTACGGCCAGGTGCCCGGCGGTCAGGCCGAGTACCTGCGCGTTCCCCTCGCCGACTACAACACCATCCCTGTCGGAACCGATCTGCCCGACGAGCGCTACCTCTTCCTCAGCGACATCCTTCCGACCGCGTGGCAGGGGGTGCAGTACGCGAACGTGCCCGAGGGCGGAACGCTCGCGGTCATGGGGCTCGGTCCCGTCGGCCAGTTCGTCAGCCGCGTCGGTCGTCACCTCGGCTACGAGGTGCTCGCGGTCGACCCCGTGCCGGAACGCCGCGCCATGGCCGAACGCCACGGCATCGAGACCTGGGACCTCACCGCAGACACCACGGCCGAACTGAAAGAGCGCACGCTGGGCCGCGGGCCCGACGGGGTGGTCGACGCCGTCGGCATGGAGGCGCACGGCAACCCCGTGGCCGGCTTCGCGCAGGCCGCGGTGGGCTTCCTGCCGGACGCGATCGCACGCAAGGCCATGGATGTCGCGGGCATCGACCGTCTCGCGGCGATGTATGCCTCGCTCGACCTCGTGCGCCGGGGCGGAACCGTCTCGCTGAGCGGTGTCTACTCGGGCGAGGCCGACGTGCTGCCGATCAAGACCATGTTCGACAAGCAGGTGAGCCTGCGCATGGGCCAGTGCAACGTGAAGAACTGGATCGACGACCTGATGCCCCTGGTCGAAGACCCGGCAGACCCGCTCGGTGTGACCGACCTCGTGACGCACTCCGTGCCGATCGAGCGCGCCCCCGAAATGTATGAGACGTTCCAAAAGAAGCACGACGGCTGCATCAAAGTCGTGCTCAAACCGGCAGGAGAGTGATGAGCGACACCAGCAACAGCGACGCGATCTACGAAGACGGCGGCGTACCAGCCGACGCCGACCTCAACCCCGAGGGCGGTGAAGTCACCGAGGCGCTCCCCGGAGGTTCCCGCCTCAACGAGGGCGAAGACGACGGGCTCACCGAAGACGAGGTGCGGCCCGACGCGGGCTCCGCACTCCCCTAAGCAACTCTCCACAGAAAGGCAGAAACACCATGGCAAAAGGATGGATCATGCTCGGCTTCGCGGCCGGGTACGTAGTAGGAAGCGCCGCCGGGCGCAAACAGTTCGAGCGCATCAAGTCGATGGTCAACGACCTCTGGGAACGCCCCGAGGTGCAGAAGACGGTGAAGAAGGTCGACGAGTTCGTCGAAGATAAGGCACCCGTCGCCCACGACCTGACCGCGGCCGCGGCCGACAGTGTCAACGCGACATCCACCAAGACGATCAACGAACCGACAGGATCGAACTCATGAGCGACTCGAACGACACCGGAACCGACGACAAGGTCTACGGAGACATGGAGAACGCCACCAACGCCGATCCGAACGAGACCGTCGACGTGGAAGAGACTCAGTCAGACACCGTCTCCGGCGGAGCCCCCGAGCCGGTAGGAGACGACAATGAGTGACCCGTCGAACGGTAAGGCCGAGAACCCCGACGCCCTGATCGAGGGTAACCGCGTGGCCACCGCGGCCGACATGGAGTCGAGCGACGAGGTCGACGCCACGGAGGGCGGCGGGTACGAGGGCGAAGCCCCGAACCTGCCGCTGGCGAGCCAGGGCCAGCGTGATGGCACCTCGGCCGAGGGCGACAACAACAACCAGTAGTCGCATGCGGGTTGAGCCTGTCGAAACCACTCATTCGGGTTTCGACAGGCTCAACCCGCTTAGCGGCTCAACCGCCTAGAACTGCGGCACCTCGACGCGCTCGACGGTCGAGCGGGTGAACGCCTGACGCAGCGCCTCGCGCAGGTGGATCGCCTCGGAGTCGATGATCGTTGTGAACCCGAGTCGCTTGGCCTCGGCCACGCGCTGCTTGGCCGACGACGCAGGGCGGATCTCGCCGGCGAGACTGATCTCGCCGATCACCGCCTGCGTGATGGGGAACGCCTTGTCGTTGAAGGCGCTCGCAATGGCCAGCGCGATCGCCAGGTCGGCGCCGGGCTCGGTGACGCGGATGCCGCCCACCGTCGAGACATAGACGTCGACCTCCGACAGTTTGAATCCGGCACGGCGCTCGAGCACCGCGAGCAGCATCGCGACGCGGGAGCCGTCGACGCCGTTGACCACCCTGCGCGGTTGTGGGGCGTTGCTCTTGACGATGAGCGCCTGCACCTCGACGGGCAGTGACCGGCGGCCCTCTACCGCGATCGTGACGCACGTGCCGCTCACCGGCTGACGCGCGCGGGAGAGGAAGAGCCCGCTCGGATCGGCGACCTCGGCGATGCCGTCGCCGGTCATCTCGAAGCAGCCGACCTCGTCGGTCGGACCGAAGCGGTTCTTGTGCGAACGCACGAAGCGCAGTGCCGTCTGCCGGTCGCCCTCGAACTGCAGCACGACGTCGACGAGGTGCTCGAGCAGGCGGGGGCCGGCGATCGACCCGTCTTTCGTGACGTGGCCGACGAGCAGCACCGGAAGGTTGCGGTCTTTGGAGACGCGGATAAGAGTGGATGCCACCTCCCGCACCTGAGACGGACCGCCCGCGAGTCCCTCCGACAGTGACGACGACACGGTCTGCACCGAGTCGACGATGACGAGTTGCGGTTCGACGGCGTCGATCTGGCCGAGGATCGTAGCGAGGTCGGTCTCGGCGGCGAGGTAGAGGGTGGGCTGCAGCGCGTTCGTGCGCTGTGCGCGCAGGCGCACCTGGCTCACCGACTCTTCGGCCGACACGTAGAGCACGCGCTGCCCGGTGGCGGCCGCGCGTGATGCGACCTCGAGCAGCAGTGTGGATTTGCCGACGCCCGGCTCGCCGCTGAGCAGGATGGCGGCGCCGGGGACGATGCCGCCGCCCAGTACCCGGTCGAATTCGGCGATGCCGCTCGGCCAGTGGGCTACCGATTCCGCGCCGATCTCGGTGATCGGGCGGGCTCCTCGCGCATCCGGAATCTTGACGGGGGTGACGCCGCGAGGCGCGAGACCGACGGTCTCTGCCTGGTCGACGACGGTGCCCCAGGCCTGGCACTCGCCGCAGCGGCCGACCCATTTGATGCTGGAGGCGCCGCACTCGGTGCAGCGGAAATTGGTGGTGACGCGGGCCATTCGCTCAGCCTAGGCGAGGCCACCGTCACGGGCAGACAGCGATGCGCGGGCCGCCCGAAACTCGGACGACCCGCGCATCGGGGAGGACTAGTTCGACGAGGAGTCGGTCGGAGGGGTTCCGCCGCCCATGCCGCCGCCGAAGCCGGTGGCGCCCTCGGAGATCGAGGTGGCCGCGACGTTGCCGTCGTCGTCCGCGTCGCCGACGACCGTAAGGCTGTCGCCCTCGGCGAGAGCGGAGACCGAGCTGTCCTCCGTTGTGGTGATAGTCGTGGCATCCGTCGTCGTCACGGTGACGGTGGAGCCGTCGGTCAGCTCGAGCGTGACGGTGTCGCCGTCGACCGCGGTGACGGTGCCCGACGTGAAGCCGCCGGCGCCGCCCGCGAAGTCGCCGGTGGGTGCGTCGCCGGTCGCGCCGTCGGGACGGGTCATGCCGCCCGCGGCCTGCGAGCTGCTGGCCGTGCTCTGGCCGATGAGCACTCCGCCGAAGAGGCCGATGCCGAGCGCGGCGACGATCACGAGGACCGGGGTGATGAAGCGTGCGGCCGATTTTTTCGCGGGGGTGGGTGTGGTGGTGGTCATGGAGATATCCTTTGGTTTTGGTTGAGTGGGGGGTCAGGCGGGGTCAGGCGGCCCGGAGGGCCTGGATGGGGCGCATGGCCGCGGCGCGGCCGGCCGGGTAGACGCCGAAGAAGACGCCGATCGCGACCGAGACGCCGAGGGCGAGCGGGATGGAGTAGTCGAGGACCACGGGCTGGGTGCCGTAGATCTCGTAGTTCGCCCCGATGAGCGCGGCGACCACCCCCAGCAGTCCGCCGAGGAGGGTGAGCGTCGCCGCCTCCGCGAGGAACTGGCCGAGGATCGCGCCCCGGGTGGCGCCGAGCGCCTTGCGAATACCGATCTCCTTGGTGCGTTCGGTCACCGAGACGAGCATCACGTTGGTGACGCCGATGCCTCCGACGAGCAGGCTGATCGCCGCGACGACGCCGAGCAGCACTGTGAAGCTGTCGGCGCTCTCCTCCTGGGTCTCGAGCAGGGAGCTCTGGTTGCTGATCGAGTAGCTCTCGTCGTCTTCGGTCTGGCCGAGCAGCTGGTTGAGCATGATCTCGATCTCCCCCTCCGCAGCGTCGACCGAGTCGGAGTCGGTGGCCTCCACCGAGAGCGTGGAGACTGCGCCGAACCCGGTGAACGACTTCTGGATGCGCGTGATGGGCGCGATCACCACGAAATTCGCGTCGGTCGCGCCGGTGCTGCTCTGGTTCTCGAGCACGCCCACCACGGTGAACGGCGTGCCGTCGACGGAGATCGATTCGCCGAGCGCCGAGGCGGAGGGGAAGAGCGTGGTCGCGAGGGTCTGGCCGATCACCGCGACCTTGGCCGAGCTGGTGACCTCGGCGTCGGTGAACGCCTCGCCGGTGCCGACGCCGGTGGTGCCCACGTCGAAGTAGTTCGTCGTGGTGCCGACGATGCTGACGCTGTCGCTCGACGCGTTGGTCGACGACACCGTGAGGCTCGTGCTCACCTGAGGGGTGACGGATGACACGTGGCCGAGGTCGGCTGCCGCGAGCTGGTCTGCCACCGCCGTGGTGATCACCTTGTCGGTGCTCGCCGCGGTGGACTCCTCTCCTCCACCACCGCCCATCCCGCTCGCCCGCACCGTGATGGTGTTGGCGCCGAGGCTCGAAATGGCGTTCTTGACCTCCTGGGCCGAACCGTTGCCCACGGCGAGCAGCAGAATGACGGAGGCAACCCCGATCATGACCCCGAGGAGGGTCAGGATGGAACGCAGCTTGTTTGCCGTTACGCCGCGGAAGGCCGAGATGAGGATCTCGAAGATGCTCACGCGAGCACCGCCTTGGCGGCGTGCGCGTTGAGCCGGTCGTCGACGATGAGTCCGTCGCTGATGGTGATGACGCGGTGCGCGCGTTCGGCGACGTGGTCTTCGTGGGTGATGATCACGATGGTCTTTCCGTGGGCGGCGAGCGAGTCGAACAGGCCGAGGATGTCGTCGGTCGACTCGTTGTCGAGGTTTCCGGTCGGCTCGTCGGCGAGGATGAGCGTGGGGTTGGTCACGAGAGCGCGAGCGATCGCGACGCGTTGCTGCTGGCCGCCGGAGAGTTCCTGGGGTTCATGGCCGGAGCGCGCGGCGAGCCCGACGCTGTCGAGCGCCTCGAGCGCGCGTTGGCGGCGCTCGCCGCGTCCCACGCCGCCGTAGATCAGCGGAAGCTCCACGTTGGCGAGGGCCGACATGCGCGCGATCAGGTTGAACGACTGGAAGATGAACCCGATCTCCCGGTTGCGCACCTTGGCCAGCTCGTTCTCGGTGAGCGCGGCGACATCGTGGCCGGCCAGCGAGTAGGTTCCGTGCGAGGCGATGTCGAGACATCCGAGCAGGTTCATCAGCGTGGACTTGCCCGATCCCGACGGCCCCATGATGGCCACGTAGTCGCCGGCCTCGACGGCCAGGTCGATGCCGCGCAGGGCGTGCACGGCGGCCTCTCCCGTGCCGTAGACCTGCTGCACCTTGTCGAGTTCGAGTACGAGAGTCATCAGTTGCCGCCGGGGAACGTGCCACCGGTCGGGGGAGTGAAGCCGCCGGTCCGGCCGGCACCCCCGCCGCCGAAGCCGCCCTGCTCGGTGGTCGTGCCGGTGTCGGTCCCGGTGGTCGCGGCCACCTCGCCGAGCACGATCGTCTGGCCCTCGGTGAGGCCGGAGGTGATCTCGGTGCCTGCGTCGCCGGCCACGCCGAGTTCGACTGGGGTCGTGGTCACCTCGTCGTCGTCGCCGATCACGTCTACCGTCGAGGTGCCGTCGGTCGCGGTGGTGATCGCCGCGGTCGGCACGTAGAGCGCATCGGCGGCAGAGCTGACGGTGGTGATGGTGACCTCGGCGGTCTGGCCGAGTCGCAGCTCGGCGGGCACGGAGTCGAGCGTGATGGTCGTCGAATAGGTGACCACCGAGTTGCTCGTGGTGCCGGTCGGCGCGATCGCGGTGACGGTCGCGGTCGCCGTGACGTCGGCGAGTGCGGGGAACGTGACGTCGGCCGTCTGCCCGACCGCGACGAGGGCGATGTCGGCCTCGGCGATCGCGGCGGTCATGGTCATCTTCGAGGTGTCGGCGATGGTGACGAAGCCGGTCGAGGAGGTGGTCGTGGTGCCGGTAGCCGCCTCGGTGGTGGAGCCGCTGGAGGAGCTCGAACCGCTGCTGCCGCCGACCGTTCCGCCGACCGCCGTGACGATGCCGCCGAAGGGTGCCACGAGCACGGCGTCAGCGCGATTGGCCGTCGCGGTGGCGAGGGCGTCCGTGGCATCCGCCACCGTGTCCTTCGCGTCGAGAACCTGGGTCTTGGCACTCGACAGTTCTTGCGCCGCACCCGAGGCGGTCTGCTGATCGGTGGATGACGCGTCGGCGGTCGCTGTCGCGACGGCGGCGTTCGCCGTTGCGAGGTCGGTCTTGGCCCTGGTCAGCGTATTCGTGGCCGAGGCCACCGCTTTGTCCAGGTCGGTCGGATCGAGCGAGCCGACCTGCTGACCCTCTGAGACCGCCTGCCCGAGCGCGACATCGACGGTGGCGATCGTGCCGGAGACGGCGAAGTCGGCGATGACCTCGCGCCACGCCGCGACGGAACCGGACGCGGTGATCGTGCTGCTCACGGTCCCTTGCTGCACGGTCGAGGTGAGCTGCGTCGCCTCGGTCGAGGTGCTCGCCTGCGCGGGCAGCAGGATGAGGAGGCTCGCGGCTATGGCGCCCGCGATCACAATGCCTAGGGACGTGTTGATGAGCACGGGTCGGGAGATCTTCATTCCCGCAGAGTGCGGGAGCGGTCTATGCGGGCTCTAGGCCGAACCTGTGAAACGGCCGTGTGCCGTTCGGGACGCTCGATTCTGGATGCGGGCCATCTCTGTACTAAGATCGTCCTCGGAACCGTGTCCGAGCGGCCGAAGGTGCAACTCTCGAAAAGTTGTGTGGGTGTTGAGCCCACCGTGGGTTCAAATCCCACCGGTTCCGCCAGAAACAAACCCCGTCATCCTTGTGATTACGGGGTTTTTTCTATGCCCGGGTGCTACTAGATTTCTGGTTTGCCCACATTCGCCTCCGCGCGATGCGAGCCGGACGTCATCCAGCTCATCGCTACCGGCTGCGGGTCACTCGGCGAGCTAGTCTCGTGGCGGGTAGTTAGGAACAGAAAATGGATAGTCGATCACCGTCGACGGCGGCCCTGCCGCCCTCGGGGCAAGCACTGTGATTCCGATTCCAAAGCCAAAATCGACCATCGGTTTTGCTATCGCCCTCCTTGCAGGTGGAGCCCTCGGATTTTTCAACCACGACGAGTTCGGGCGCAACAGCGGTCTTCCCCTGCCCGTGCTCGGGCTGTTCCTCTGGGCAGTCGGAATCTACCTGATCGTGGGGTCAGTACGGGAGCTTCAGCGTCGCAAGCGTGGTGGCTAACCTGGCATCCGAATCCGGAGCGGCGCGAGCATCCTTCGGTAAGGTGAATCCGCGTCGGTAAAGCGCGTCTCCCGCGTGCGGGTAGGCTGCGTGTGTCAGCGACGCTGATAACGGAGAGGCCTGCGTTATGTCGATGTTCGAGTTACAGACGACACAATTGGGCCGACTTCAGGTCTTCCTGCCGGCTCAGCTGCCGCTCTTGGCGGGCGCCTTGTTCATAGCGATCGCGACGGCCCTCGTTTTGCCGGAGTCGTATAGCTCGGGCCTTTTGCCGGCTGGGCTGGCCGTCATCGCTTTCGCCTCTCTGGCCCTGATCCTCTTCCCGTGGGAAAAGATCGCGCAGTCGTGGATGATCCTCGTGGCCGTCACCGACATCGTGGGCGTCACGTTGATGCGCACGGAACTCATCTTCGTCATTCCCTCGGTCGGCATCCTCGTGGTCTTCCCCATACTCTGGCTCGCTTACGGATTCCGCAGCAAGGTCGTGCTCGTCGCCATTGCCGGTGCGTGCTTCATCTCCGCCTTCCCATTCGCCTACAGCGGCACCTGGCCAGCGGACGGGGTCGAATGGCTGAACGTGATCACCCTGCCCGCGCTCGTCACCGGCATCGCTCTCGTCGTAAACCTCGCAGCCCTCCAACTGCGCCGCAACGCCGAGAAGCTCGCGGAGGCAAGTCGCGAACAGGCCGTAACGCTGCGTCGGGCCCTCGACAACGAGATACTGTCGCGCAACATCCTCGACACCGTCAACGCAGGGGTGGCGTTTTACTCCTCCGACAACGAACTGCTGCTGTCGAACGCCCAGGCGCGGGGCATGACCCGCGCCGTCGGCTTCGAGCTGGACCAGCCGCCGTACGGAGGCGAACAGGTTCTCGCCGCCGACCGCAAGACCACCATCCCCATCGACCAGCAGATCATCCCTCGGGCCCTCCGCGGCGAACTGCTCGAGGACCACCTGGAGTGGCTCGGCCCGCCCGACCAGCAGGCCGCAATCCTCGCCTCTTCGCGTCGAGTGCACAGAGAAGACGGCGTTCTCCTGGGCACGGTCGTCATGGCCTACGACATCACCGAGCTTGCGGCGGCCATCTCCGTGCGCGAGGAGTTCCTCGGCACTGTCTCCCACGAACTACGGACCCCGCTGACATCGGTGCTCGGGTATCTGGAGCTGATCGTCGACGACCTCGACCCGCAGACGCAGTCAGACGCAATCGGCTACCTCAAGATCGTGCAACGCAACATGAACACCCTGACCGACAGGATCTCCTACATGGCGGGGTCTGCCAACACCGCGCTGGAACTGCGCGTGGAGGCCACCGATGTCGTCGCACTCATCGGGTCGTGCGTGCAGCGCGCTGCCGAAAGCGCGCGACGGCGGGGTATCACCCTTGAGAACGCCGCGAGCGGCACGTCCGTCGCTCCGATCGACGCCGACAGAATCGCGCAGGCGCTCGGCGAGCTCATCGCGAACGCGATCAAATTCAGTCCGACCGGAAGCACGGTTACGGTCTCACAGGCCGCCGATGCCGACTCCGTTCGGATCAGCGTGACCGACAGCGGACCCGGGATGACACGCGCCGAGCGGGGCCTCGCTTTCGACCGCTTCTATCGAACCCAGTATGCACGCGCCGAGGCCGTGCAGGGATTCGGGCTCGGACTCTTCGTCGTCAAGAACATCATGAACGCCCACAAAGGAGCGGTGACCGTCGAAGCGGCACCCGGCGGCGGCACTCGAATGACATTGACGATGCGACTGTCCTGAGCCCCCCGGCGGGCGCGGTGAAATATGCCCGAAACAGGTTTGGCAGGTTGCGCGCAGGTTCCGTTCACCTCCGGGCTACGCAAGCGCGGCATCCTGTGGAGATGATCGCAGTCAGCGCCACCGTCAAGCCGCGTGATTCCGTGAGCGTTCTGCACCTGCTCGAGCAGTGTCTGAGACGCCACTTCACCAGCGTGCGTGTCTACGACGACTCGCTCATCATCAATGTTCCTGACGTGGGACGAGTGCTCATCACCGAGAACCTGGTCACCATGCGGCTCGATTTCGTCGCCGCGGACAGCCAGGTCGCCGAGGCCGCGATCACCGCGCTAGACCGGCAGCTCCGTGATCAAGTCAGAAACCAGGGCCTCGACATCGCGTGGGATCACCCGGACACCATTCCCGCTGCCCTGCGTTAGTCCGGTGCATTGAGAGCCGATATCCCGGCTCCCTCCCTCCTTGGCTGAGTT
Organism: Conyzicola sp.; assembly: GCF_046714715.1. Classification (GTDB taxonomy): domain Bacteria; phylum Actinomycetota; class Actinomycetes; order Actinomycetales; family Microbacteriaceae; genus Conyzicola. The sequence goes on from NZ_JBKKAD010000015.1 coordinate 18,849, forward strand.
TTCTCCGGGCGTCGATGGGGCCCGACAGCTCAGATTCGACGACCCCGTGGGTCCGGAAGAGGCGTCTGCGAGCCAGGGCGCCGGCGTGACTCTCGTGCTCATTTCACTTCGTTGTGACCGGTCCAAGCTGCCAAATCTTGCACGGCGCAAGCGAAAAACTGCCGTCGTTTTTCAGACAAGATGAATAGTTGTGTTTTGGCGTGAACGAGGAATGCCCATATCGACGGGTGTGTGAACTCTGAATTGCCCCTCCTCGGTGGCAGGAAATGCGTCGATAACGTTGGCCTTCGTGCCCACCCGATCTGACGGCACACTCACAGCAGAACGCTAAAAGGGGTTCACCACAGCATGAAAGTCGATGTCTTGTCGCGCGCTCGAACGGCGACCAACAAACGCAACATTGTCGTCGCGGGGGCCATTGTCGCCTCCATCGCGATGGTGGCAGTCGGCGGCGGAATCGCTTTCGCCGCCGGCGGTGGTCTCGCGCCGCCGCCCGTCAGCCCCGCTACGGTTCACGTTGCCTCCGCGGTTCCCGACCGCGTCATCCTGACTCCGTCGACGACTCCGATGTCGACCCAGAACGTGTCCTGGCGCACCTCGACCGCGGTCACCGCGCCCCAGGTGCAGCTAGCCGACATGACCGACGGCCCGGTCGCATCATCGCGCACGATCACTGCCGTGAGCACCGTCGAGTTCGCGACCGACCTCGGCTACACGATCAAGTACCACTCGGCCGAAATCACCGGCTTGGCGGCGAACACCGCGTACCTGTACCGCGTGGGCGACGGCGACACCTGGAGCGAATGGTTCGAGTTCGAGACTGCCGCGGCCCCGGGCACGCCGTTCTCGTTCATCGTGCAGGGCGACGCCCAGAACGACGTCAAGTCGTACGCGTCGCGCGCCTTCCGGGCCGCGTACGAATCGCGACCCTACGCGAAGGCCGTCGTTCACCTTGGCGACCTCATCGACACCGACGTCGCCGACGCCGAGTGGGGCGAATGGTTCGGCGCTGCGGGCTTCTCCAACTCCTACCTGAACGTGCTCGCCACCCCCGGCAACCACGAGTACTACCCCGGGCCGGCACTCACCCGCTACTGGAAGGCGCAGTTCGCCTACCCCGACAACGGGCCCGACGGCACCCCCACGCAGAAAGCGGCGTTCAGCGAAACGGTGTACTTCACCGACTTCCAGGGCGTGCGTTTCATCTCGCTCAACGCCTCGACGATCAACGGCGACGACCTCGCCGCGCAGAGCGCGTGGCTCGACGGCGTACTCGAGACGAACCCGAACAAGTGGAGCGTCGTGTCGTTCCACCAGCCGGTCTTCTCGGTGACCTCGGGGCGCGACAACAAGACGTTGCGCGACGCGTGGCTGCCGATCTTCGAAAAGCACAACGTCGACCTCGTGCTGCAGGGCCACGACCACGCCTACGGTCGGGGAAACCTGTTCGCCAATGAAGCGAACCTGCCGACGGGCGCTACCGCCGAGAACAGCCAGACGGGGCCGGTTTACCTGGTCTCCGTTGCGGGACCGAAGATGTATGTTCCGGATGACCCGGCCAGCAACAACTGGGTCAGCAACGGTGCCAACATGCGCAGCATGAACCGCGACACCCAGATGTTCCAGACCGTCGACGTGACCAGCGGCGAGCTGCACGTCGAGAGCCGCAAGGTCACCGGAGAGCTGTTCGACGGTTTCACCATCACGAAGTCGGACGACGGCGTGAAGCTGGTCACCGACGATCTGACACCGCGCGCTTCAGGCCCGGGTTCGGCCCGCGCCGACATCGCCGCGCCGACGCGACCGGTCGCGACAGTGCCCGGCCAGGTCACGACGCCTGACCCCGAGCCGACCCCGACACCGGTTCCGACTGACAACCCCACCCCGGTTCCGACGGACGCGCCGACACCGGTTCCGACGGGCGCGCCGACACCGGTTCCGACAGAAGCGCCGCCGACGACGCCGACAACCCCCACGACGCCGACAACCCCGCCGACGACGCCGACAACCCCCACCAAGCCCACGACTCCGACGGCCCCCGAGGTCTACACGCCCACCAAGCTGGAACTCTCGGCGACGGGCGTCGCGGCCGGGGGAGCGCTGTCGCTCAAGGTGTCCGGATTCAAGCCGAACGAAGACACCGAGATCACCCTGCACTCCGACCCGATCACTCTCGGCTTCACCAAGGCCGACGCGGCAGGCACGGTGAGCTTCACGGCGCACATCCCCGCGGGTGTCACCCCGGGCGTGCACACGGTGATCGTCCGCGGTCTCGAATCGGGCGTCACCGCCGAGCAGACCGTCCGCATCCTCGCGGTCGGAGCCGAGAGCACCGGCGTTCGCAACCTCGCCAACACGGGCGCAACCGGGGTCGGCATCGCGCTGATCGTCGGCGGCGCATCCGTCCTGCTCGGTCTCGGCGCCGTCTTCATCGCCCGTCGTCGTCGCCTCGCCCGGGGAGCATCCGCATGAGCCCCGCACCCGTTACTTCACCGAACAGATTTCGGAAAGGTTCTACCCACATGACGATCACGTCATATCGCGCTGGCCGGGGCAAAAGAGCCCTCGCGGCTTTCGCCACGGTCGCCATCGCGGCGAGCTTGTTCTCGCCGGCGTTCTCGGCGACCCCGGCCCAGGCTGCAACGCCCACGCCGATCGAGCAACACGGCCCGTCACGAGTGCCCGACCGTATCGTTCTCACGCCCAGCGGCGACCTGTCCAACTCGCAGGCCGTGACCTGGCGCACGTCTGACGCGGTGACGCCGGCGCAGGCGCAGGCGCAGATCCGTGTCGCGACGGCCACGCCGTACCCGACGGACTACACGGTCGTAGCGGCATCCGACAACACCCCCGTCCCAACCGACAAGGGATATTCGGAGACCTTCCACACGGTGAAGTTCACCGGGCTGACCGCGAAAACCCAGTACATGTACCGCGTGGGCGACGGCACGAACTTCAGCGAGTGGCAGCACTTCACCACGGCGTCGGCGACCGCCGACCCGTTCTCGTTCATCTACCTCGGCGACGTGCAGAACGGCATCAAGAGCGACGCATCCCGTGTCATCCGCAACGCGTTCCGCGACCGTCCCGACGCGAGCATCGTGCTGCAGGCCGGCGACCTCATCGACGACGCGAACGACGATGCGCAGTGGGGTGAGGTGTTCGACGCCGCCGGCTACCAGTTCGGTACGCAGAACTTCCTCGCCGCAGCGGGCAACCACGAGTACGAGGGCGAAGAGCTCTCGCGCCAGTGGCAGGCGCAGTTCGCCTATCCCCAGAACGGCCCGACCGGCAGCGCCGAGATCGAGAAACTGCTCGACGGCACCGTCTACTACAGCGACTATCAGGGCGTGCGGTTCATCTCGTTGAACAGCAACATTACGGATGCCGCGGCTCTCGCCGTGCAGACGGCGTGGCTCGACAACGCGCTGAAGACCAATCCGAACAAGTGGACCGTGGTGTACTTCCATCACCCGGTGTTCTCGCTCGACGAGGGGCGCAACAACCGTGCGATTCGCGAGGCCTGGGTGCCGCTGTTCGAGTCGTACAACGTCGACCTCGTTTTGCAGGGCCACGACCACAACTACGGTCGAGGCAACACAACCGCCGCCGAGGAGGGCAACCCGGCCGGCTGGGATGCCGAGCTGAACTACGACGGGCCGGTCTACGCCGTGTCGGTCGTCGGCTCGAAGATGTACTCGGGAGCCGGTCCGCGGTTGTGGACCGAGAACGACGCTCACCTGCGCAAGCTCGGTGGCGGCATCGAGCTGTACCAGCTGATCGACGTGAAGGGCGACGAACTGCGGTACGAGTCGCGCACCGCCGACGGCGAGTACTACGACGGCCTCACCATCGTCAAGAACGCGAGCGGCAAGGCCGTGACCGACGACGAGAAGCCCCAGATCATCGATCCGGGCGACACCGGCCCGTGCCTCGGCTGCAACCCGAACCCCGACCCGGGCGGAGAAGACCCCGACCCCACCGATCCCGGAACGACCGTCGACTACCGCGTCGTCGGCGACCTGAAGTCGGTCGCGAAGCCCGCGGCCCAGCTGCCCGCCGGTTCCGCGTTCTCGCAGGAGCTCGACCACCTGTTCCTCGGCGACCAGAACGGCCGCACCATCTTCGAGATGGACCCCGACACCGACACGGTTGTGAACCAGATGACCCTGCCCGAAAATATTCGGGACATCGGCATCGACGACGCGAACAAGCTGCTCTACGTGGGACAGCAGAACCGCAACTGGGTTGTCGTTTCGTTCGCTGCGGCGACCTACGGCCAGATAGTGCGCGGCCCGTTCCCGTTCATCGAGTCGAACCGCTCGATCGACGTCGACCCGCAGCGCGGTGTCGTCTATGGCGCGGTTCCGTCGCGCGGCGTCGAGGTCCTCGACGCTGTCACGGGCGAATCGCTCGGCGTGATCAACGGCACGGCCGACGCCTACTACGTGGCGGCGGATCCCGCCAACGGCATCGTGACCACGACCTACTTCAGCGATGTGCCCGACGCCAAGAACGTCGAAGCCTTCGACGTCGACAATGGCTACGCGCAACTCTGGGACATCACGACGCGTGAGAGCCCTCGCCAGGTGGACGCCGATTCGACCAACGGTCTGCTCTACGTGGGCTACACCGGAACCACCGACACCCGCGGCGGGTTCAGCGTTCACGACGCGAAAACCGGCACCAAGCTCGGCGACTTCCCGGGGGCCAAATTCGGCAAGGACGGCTACGGCATCTCGGTCGACGAGGAGCGCCAGCGCGTGTTCGTCTCCAACCGCGACTTCCGCCTGAACCCGCCCGGGTCGGAGACGGTCTCCGCGGCCGTCACCGTCAGCGAACGTGTGCTGCCCGAGACTCTCGCCTACGAGAGCGCCGGATCCGTGGCATCCGTCGACAAATCGAAGGCCACGCTGCCCGCCGGCTCGGCCTATTCGGAGAGCCGCGGTCTGCTGTACCTGGGCGACCAGAACGGCCGCAAGATCTTCGAGGTCAACCCGACCACCGACACGATCGTGCGCGAGATGACACTTCCCGAGAACATTCGCGACATCGGTATCGACGATGCGAACAAGCTGCTCTACGTGGGCCAGCAGAACCGCAACTGGGTGGTCGTGTCTATTGCGGATGCCACGTTCGGAAACGTCGTGCGCGGGCCCTTCCCGTTCATCGAGTCGAACCGGTCGATCGATGTCGACCCGAAGCTCGGGGTCGTCTACGGCGCGGTTCCTTCACGCGGTGTCGAGGTGCTCGATGCGGTCACCGGTCAGTCGCTCGGCGTGATCAACGGCACGGCCGACGCGTACTATGTGGCGGCAGACTCTGCGAACGGACTTGTCGCTGTGACCTACTTCAGCGACGTGGCCGACGCGAAGAACATCGAGGTGTTCGACGCGGCGAACGACTATGCCCAGCTGTGGGAGAAGACCAGCCGCGCCAACCCGCGCCAGGTCGACATCGATGGAACCAACGGTCTCGTCTACGTCGGCTACACCGGCACGGCCGTGGGCTCGGGCGGATTCTCGGTGCACGACCTGAAAACGGGCGAGCTGCTCTCCGACAACGCCGACCCCAAGTACGGCAAAGACGGCTACGGCATCTCGGTCGACGAGAAGTACCAGCGCGTATTCGTCTCGAACCGTGACTTCCGCCTCAACCCGCCGGGGTCGGAATCTAGCGCGGTAGCTGTCACCATCAGCCACCGCGTGGGTGCCGGTCTTCCCGGCGGAGGAACGCCTCCGACCGACCCGACCGACCCGACCGACCCCGAACCGGAGACACCGCCCGCCGGCACCGACTACACGGCGTCGTCGCTCACAGTGATTCCCGGAGTGGCCGAGAACCCCGACCTCGACACCAAACCGGTCGGTTCGGTCGTCGACCCGGCCACCGGTCACCTGTTCGTGGGTAACGAACAACGACCGGCGCGGGTCATCGAGATCGACCCGGCAACCGACAGGGTGATCGCGACCCACGCGATCGCCGGCGGTGAAGCCGAGGGCGTTCGCGACGTGGCCATCGACAGCGCGAAGGGCGAGCTCTATGTCGCCTACGGTGCAGCGTGGGCGGTCATCGACATCGCCACCGACGCGGTGAAGCGCGGACCGTTCGCGTTCACGGCGAACGTTCGCGGAATCGATGTCGATCTCGAGGGCGGCCGAGTGTTCGGCACGACCCGACAGACCGGCTTCCAGGTGATGGATGCCACGACCGGAGCGAACCTCGCGCTGGTCGCGACAGCCGGCACCAACTGGCAGTCGCACGGCGTCGCGTTCGACGCGAGCACCGGGCGTCTCTACGTCACGAACAACGTGGCAGCGGGAACCGATGGCGTGCGCGTCTACGACACGAAGACGGCCGACTACCCGCTGGTGCAGTCGCTCGCAGTCACGGCACCCGACCTGCGGGCGGTGGCGGTGGACCCTCTGGCCCAGCGCCTCTATCTCGCGCACCAGAGCGACACCTTCGACGCGAGCGGTGTGCTGGTGCTGAAGGCGGGCGACCTGTCGACGATCGTCAACTACCCGGGCAGTGCCTACGGCAACAAGGTCTACGGAATCTCCGTCGACCCGTCGAAAGGTCAGGTCTACGTGTCAGCGCGTGACCGATTCCCGGCCGGGCTGGTTGTGATGCACCGGGCCAAGTGAGGTAGTTCGACAGTGGGGTGGCGCGCTTTCACAGGCGTCGCCCCGCGTGGCACAGCGCAGGCGCAGGCGACAGCTAGGGGGTGCGCCGGCCCGTGTCATCCGTCGGCCTAAAATGAGAGTTCTACCGGATTGGACTCTCCATGGCGCGACAGGAACGGGCGCAGATCACGCGCGACCGCCTCATCGACGGCGCGGCCAGCACCTTCTGTCGGCTCGGATACGTGGCCACGACCACGGCGGACATCGCCCTCGAGGCGGGCACGACCCGCGGCGCGCTGTACTTCCACTTCTCGACGAAGGAGGAGATCGCGCGCGCCGTGATCGACAAGGAGCAGCTGCTCGCGATCGAGTCGGGCACCCGCATCATGCAGCTGAACCGGTCGGCGCTCGAGACGATGCTGATGCTGTGCGTGGACCTGGCCCAGCGGCTCAGGGTCGACCCGATAGTCCAGGCGGGCATCAGGCTCACCACCGAGAACGCGAACCTCGAGCCGCCGCTGCGGGCGCCCTACGAGCAGTGGCTCACGACGTTCTCGACGATCGCAGAGCGGGCGGTGCAGGAGGGCGACTTCCGGGCCGACGTCGACCCGAACGTCTTCGCAAGGTTTCTGATCCCCGCCTACACGGGTGTGCAGCTGGTGTCCGACACCTTCACCGGGCGCGAAGACCTGATGCCGCGCATCCGCGAGATGTGGATGTTCCTCTTCGCCGCCGTCGTGGCGGAGGGACGGGCTCCGGGCGCGCAAGCGCTACTCGACGGACTCATCCCCGCCGAGTAGCACCTGAGGCGAGTGCCTACGCGGCAGACCAGCCGCCGTCGGAGGGCAGCACGACGCCGTTCACATTGACACCGTCATCGCTGAGCAGGAAGGTGATGGATGCCGCGAGCGCATCGCTCTCGACCGCGTCGGGCATCACCGACATACCGACGCGCACGCGCTCGGCGCCGAGCGGAGACGCGAAGGTGGCCTCGATGTTGGTGATCGTGGGACCGGGTGCGACCGCGTTGACACGGATGCCGCTCGGGCCGTACATGAACGCGCTGCTCTTGGTGAGGCCGACGACAGCGTGCTTCGACGCGGTGTAGGCGGCGCCCGCCGCGGAACCGCGCAGCGCGGCCTCCGACGCGGTGTTCACGATCGAACCGCTCGCCTGGGCGAGCATCGCGGGGATGACCGCGCGCATGAGCTTCATCGTGCCGTCGACGTTGATCGAGAAAACCCGGTTCCACACGGCGTCGGAGACCTCGCCGATCGGTGTCATGTCGTCCATGATCCCGGCGATGTTGGCGAGGCCGTCGATGCGGTCGCCCGCCGCCGCCACGATGGCCGCGATCGCCTCGTCGTCGGTGATGTTCGCCACGACCACGACGATGTCGCCACCCGGCGTTGCCGCGACGAATTCGTCGAGGCGTTCCTGCGAGATGTCGACCGCGATGACACGGCCGCCCTCGCGGGCGACGCGTGAGGCGGTGGCGCGGCCGATGCCGGATCCGGCGCCCGTCACGATGATCGTCTTGCCGCTGAAACGTCCGGAGTCGATGCGCTCCACCCACGGTTCACGCTCCACCGGGACATCCGCGGTCTCTTCGATCACGTCGACGGGGGCGCCGCCCTCGGGGACCTCGCCGGCTTCGACGCGGGCGACGAGGGTGTCGATGAGCTCCTGGGT
>NZ_JBKKAD010000016.1:0-10609 GCF_046714715.1 Conyzicola sp.
GTGCAGGACGCGTCCTGCACAACGGGAGCTTCTGAAAGAAGTGCACGCTTCGTCGTGCTCGGCGCGATGCGGATCGAGCCCGCTACGCAGATTGAGCCTTTACGCGGATTGAGCCTGTCGAAACCCCCCGCTACGCGGCGGCGTCGAGCGTGTCGCTGTCGAGGATCGTGTAGCTATAGCCCTGCTCGGCGAGGAACCGCTGGCGGTTCTGGGCGAAGTCCTGGTCGACGGTGTCGCGGGCGACGAGCGTGTAGAAGTTCGCCGGCAGGCCGCTCTCCTTCGGGCGCAGCAGGCGGCCGAGGCGCTGGGCCTCCTCCTGGCGCGAACCGAACGAGCCGGATACCTGGATCGCCACCGTCGCCTCGGGCAGGTCCACCGAGAAGTTGGCGACCTTCGAGACCACGAGCACCTTCGTCGTGCCGTCGCGGAACGACTGGTACAGCCGCTCGCGCTCGGCGACCGGGGTGGCACCGGTGAGCGCGGGGGCGTCCAGCGCTTCGGCCAACTCGTCGATCTGGTCGAGGTACTGGCCGATAACCAGGATCTGCTCGCCGTCGTGCTTGGCGACCAGCCGCTTGACCACGTCGAGCTTCGCCGGTGCCGTGGCCGCGAGGCGGTACCGCAGGTCGTCCGCCGATGCGGCGTACTCCAGCCGGTCCTGCTGCGGCAGGTCGATGCGCACCTCGAAGCAGCTGGCGGGGGAGATGAAGCCCTGGGCCTCGATCTCCTTCCACGGGGCGTCGAAGCGCTTCGGTCCGATGAGGCTGAACACGTCGCCCTCGCGGCCGTCTTCGCGCACCAGCGTCGCGGTGAGTCCGAGGCGTCGTCGCGCCTGCAGGTCGGCGGTCAGTTTGAACACGGGCGCCGGCAGCAGGTGCACCTCGTCGTAGATCACGAGGCCCCAGTCGAGGGCGTCGAGGAGCGCGAGGTGGGCGTACTCGCCCTTCCGCTTCGCCGTGAGCATCTGGTACGTCGCGATGGTGACCGGCTTCACGTCTTTGACGAGCCCGGAGTATTCGCCGACCTCCTCCTCGGTGAGGGTTGTGCGCTTGAGCAGCTCGTTGCGCCACTGCCGGGCCGAGACCGTGTTCGTCACGAGGATCAGCGTGTTGGTCTTGCCGACCGCCATGGCTCCCGCGCCGACGAGGGTCTTGCCCGCGCCGCAGGGAAGCACGACCACGCCCGAGCCCTGCTCGAAGAAGCTGTTCACCGCGTCGGTCTGGTACGGGCGCAGGTGCCAGCCGTTGTCGGCCAGCGCGATCTCGTGCGGCGTGCCAGGGGTGTAGCCGGCGAGGTCTTCGGCCGGCCAGCCGATCTTCAACAGCTCCTGCTTCAGTTGCCCACGCGCCCAGGCCTGAACGACGTAGGTGTTCTCGCTTCGGCGCTCGAACAGCAGGGCGGCGACCTTCTTGCCCCGTGCGATCTCGGCGAGCACCGCAGCATCCGTCGCCGTCAGCAACAGCACACCCTCGTCGTCCCGTTCGATCACGAGGCGGCCGTAACGTCCGACGGTCTCGGTGATGTCGACCGACACCACCTGCGGGATCGCGTACTTGCTGTACCTCTCGAGCGTCGCGAGCATGTCGGCAGAGGTGTGCCCGGCGGCGCGCGCGTTCCACAGCCCCAGCTTCGTGATGCGGTAGGTGTGGATGTGCTCGGGGGCCCGCTCCAGCTCGGCGAACACCGAGAGGTCGTGGCGGGCGTCGTCGGCGAGCGGGTGCGCAACCTCCAGCAGAACCGTGCGGTCACTCTGAACGATCAGGGGTCCATCGGGGGCTTCGGGCGAATTCACCTCGACAGCTTAGACCGCGCTGCTGACCGAGGTGATGTGACTGAGCGGAAGCGTGCGTTCGATGTCAGCCCTGCGGTCGCGGCCGCGCAGACGTCCGCCGCCGAGGCCGGTCGGTTCCAAGACGAAGACGACGGATGAACCGTCCTGCACGGTTACGGTGACGCTGATGGTGAGGCGGGCCTTCACCGCGGCGTCCAGCTGGCGTTCGAGCCACGCGCGGTCGTTGTCGCCCGGTTCCTCGGGCGCGAGCTGCCGCAGGCGTTCGACGATGTTCGCCGCCTGGTCGACGACCTCCGGCTGCGCGAGCGCGGGCGCGCGGCGGCGGGCGATCGGCACGATCGAGCCGTCGGCGTCTTCGACGGCCACCGGGTAGCGCGCCTCGTTGAGCGACCAGAAGACGGTGGTCTCGTCGTAGCGGCTGTGCGCGCGGCCGTCGTCGCCGAGCACCAGCGCGAGCGGCGAGAGCGCCTGGTCGACGAGCAGCGCGCCGAGCAGGTTGTCGTCGGTCGAGCTGACGTAGCTGCCGGCGTCGTCGGTGCCCACCCGCACGAGCCCGTACCGGGCGGACGCGTCGGCGATGAGGTACGCGAGCGGCTGGGGGATTCCGGTGAGCGAGATCTCGCCGAGGAACTCGGTGATCGACTCCGCGGTCTCGCCGAGGGTGAGCGCGCGGTTCACGCTCGCGAGCGACACCCGGTAGCTCGACGCGAGCGCGTGGCTCTCGACGGCCGCGATGGTGCGCAGCCGGGCGTCGAGCCGCGGGGCCAGCGGGCCGGGCGACACGATCGACAGGTCGTGCTGCAGGTAGACCTGCTCGACCTCGCGCGGCAGCAGCGTCGCCATCGCGCTCGCCGCGGCATCCGGCCCGTCGGTCAGCAGAAGAGTGCCCGGTGTCGAGGGCGTGGCCTTGGCGATGATGCCGAGCAGCTCGGCGTCGCGGATGCGCGTGGTGACCCGTTCGCGCATCCACTCGCCACCCGCCGGGTAGAGCCAGGCGACGAGCGACTCGAACTCCTCGTCCCAGCGGTCGTGCGTGCGGCCGGCCAGCAGCTGGCGGATGTCGTCGGGCAGCTCGGCCAGCCACGAGGCCGCGAGCCGCGCCCACACCTCGGGCGTCGACAGCAGCAGCCACGGCGCGGCCTCGGCGGTCGCCGACCACTGGCCGCCCTCGAGGGCGACGAGGCCGGCGCGCTGCGCGATGCGCTGCAGGTCGGCGACGTCTTCGAGATTCACGGATGCTGCGGAGGCCAGCCGTTTGGCGTCGGGCAGCGCGAGCCCGCCCTTGGCGAGTTCGCGGGCCGGCTCGTGCTGGTGTTCCGCCACGAGTTCGGCGACGGCCATCGTGGTGGCGAACGCGTGATCGGCGGCCAGCCCGTCGGTCGTGGGGCGCGGCTCGGACCCGTGGTGCTCGGGCGCCCACGCGGTGGCGAGCTCGACCAGGTCGGGCAGGCCGAGCGACGGCCACTCGGCGAGCTGTTCGATCACGGCGTCCCAGGCGACGAAACCGCCCTCGTCTTCGCCCGCGAGCCCGAGACCCTGCGCGGTGGCGAGGTGCGCGGCGATCGTGTCATCCGAGACCGAGGCGCCGAGCGCTTTCAGCCGTGCGGAGATCTGCGGGAGTGTGGCGGCGCCCGCCTCGGCGAGAACGCCGAGGGTGGTGAGCGTCGGACGGTCGAGGGCCGAGAGCGCGGTCTGAACCGACGCGCCGTCGAGCAGCTTCTCGGCCAGGTCGAAGAAGTCGCCGATGCCGACGTCGCGCACCGAACGGGCGCGCAGAAGGGCGCCGAGTTCGGAGTCCCCCAACGCGCGCAGCCGACCGGCGAGCGCGAGGGTGGAGCTGCTAGTTGCCGGCATCCCTGGCCGCGCGGCTCTTGCGACGGGCGCTCACGATGACGAGCAAGACGAGCAGGAGGATCCCGATGGGGAAACCGATGTTGGGGAGGATGATGATGACCGGCCAGATGCCCTCGTCGAAGTCGCGCACGCCGAGGCCGGTGCCAGCGAGGATGGCGATAATCGCGAGTACCGACAGACCAATTGCCGACGCGAGCATATAGGCGATGATGCGTTCGTTACGATTGACATCTACCGGGGTGTTTTTGGCCACGGTACCAAGGATAGGGCCACAGTGGTGCCTCTACGATTGAGCACCATTCATAAGGAGTTACGCGATGCCAACCGGCAAGGTTAAGTTTTACGACGAAGAGAAGGGCTTCGGCTTCATCAGTGCAGATGACGGCCAGGAAGTCTTTCTGCACGCGTCCGCGCTCCCTGCGGGCACCGTAGGGATCAAGGCGGGCACGAAGCTCGAGTTCGGCATCGCAGACGGCAAGAAGGGTGCCCAGGCGCTGTCCGTTCGCGTTCTGGAGTCGCCGCCGAGCCTCGCGAAGCTCAACCGCAAGCCGGCCGACGACATGGCGATCATCGTTGAAGATCTCGTCAAGCTGCTCGACGGTATCGGATCGAACCTGAAGCGCGGACGCTACCCCGACAAGAGCCACAGCGGCAAGATCGCGCAGATGCTGCGCAAGGTCGCGGACGAGCTCGATGCCTGAGTCGACGAAGTTCGAGGTCGCCTACGCGGCCCTGCTCGAGATCACGCCGGTGGAGACCGTCGGCGACCCCGCGGGCGAGGTGGACGAGGGCGACGGCGTCGTCTCGGTGCTCTTCGACTGCGCCATGCCCGGGTACCCCGGCTGGAAGTGGACGGTCAGCGTCGCCTCGATCGAGGGCGCCGAGCCGAGCGTTCTCGAGGTCGAGCTCATGCCGTCCGAGGGCGCGCTGCTGTCTCCCGACTGGGTGCCGTGGAGCGACCGCCTCGCCGAGTACAAGGCCGCGCAGATCGCAGCCGGCGAAGAAGTCGACGATTCGGATGACACGGACGAGCCCGACGACGACGCGGACGACGACGCCGACGAGACCGACGACGACGAGTCGGACGACGAAGACGCCGACGAAGACGACGAAGACGAGGACGAAGATGACGAAGACGAGGACGAGGATGACGATGACGATCACGTCATCCACATCGTTCACGGCGGCGACGTCGACGGCATCGACATCGACGAGCTGGACCTGCCCGAGCCCGAGCTCACGTCTGACGACGAGAAGTAGCCTCGACGAGAGGTAGCCTCGACGAGAGGTAGTCAGGCCCTGTTGCGGCGGGCGTGCGTGTAGATCAGGCCGATGAGCCCGAGCACGATGCCCGTCGCGCAGGTGTAGACGAGAGCCGGCTCCGGCTGCACGATCAGCAGCACGACGAGCCCGATGATCCAGAGCGCGAGCCCGGTGAGCACGGCCTTCCGGTCGTCGGTCTTCACCGCGACGGGGTCGGGCCGGCGCTCGGAGTCCTTGAGCCACAGCTTCATGCGGCCAGCCTAATACCGTGCACACTCCTGAAACGAAGGACATCGGGCGCCCAAGGCGGCCGTCGTCCTTCAGTTCAGGAGTCTGGCGAAACGCTCCCGCAGCGACCTCACGCTGGTTGAGTAGGTCGCGCAGCGACCGTATCGAAACCCTCGAGCGGTTTCGATACAGGCCGTAGACGGCCTTACTCAACCGGCATCTACCTAGAGCGCGCCCACCACGTAGTCGATCGACGCGATCAGCTGGCGCACGTCGGCGGGCTCGATCGCGGTGAAGGTGGCGACGCGCAGCTGGTTGCGGCCGAGCTTGCGGTAGGGCTCCGTGTCGACGATGCCGTTGGCGCGCAGCACCTTCGCGATGTTCGCGGCGTCGATGGCCTCGTCGAAGTCGATGGTGACGACGACCTGTGACCGGTGGTCGGGGTTCTGTACGAACGGGGTGGCGAAAGCCGCGGCATCCGCCCACTCGTACAGCGCACCCGACGACTCCTTGGTGCGCGCGTCGGCCCAGGCGAGGCCTCCGTTGCCGTTCATCCACTCGACCTGGTTCTCGAGCATCAGCAGTGTCGCGATGGCGGGCGTGTTGAGGGTCTGATCGAGGCGCGAGTTGTCGATGGCGTTCTTGATCGAGAGGAACTCGGGGATGTAGCGGCCGCTCGCGGCGATGCGTTCGACACGCTCGATCGCGGCGGGGGAGAAGAGAGCGAACCAGAGGCCGCCGTCGGACGCGAAGTTCTTCTGCGGGGCGAAGTAGTAGACGTCGGCCTGGCTGGCGTCGAAGTCGATTCCGCCGGCGGCGCTCGTGGCGTCGATGACGGTGAGCGCGCCCGCGTCGCCGCTGACCCGGGTGACGGGAGCCATGACACCCGTGGATGTCTCGTTCTGAGGCCACGCGTAGGTGTCGATGCCTTCGAGCACCTCGACCTCGGCGCGCGAACCCGCCGGTGCATTGATGATGTGGGGCGCGCTGAGCCACGGCGCTGCCGCCGCCGCGCCGAACTTGGAGCCGAACTCGCCGAACGTGAGGTTCTCGCTGCGGTTCTCGATGAGGCCGAAGGCGGCGGCGTCCCAGAACGCGGTGGATCCGCCGTTGCCCATGACGACCTCGTAGCCCGCGGGAAGGCGGAACAGGTCGGACAGACCAGAACGCACGCGCTTGACGAGGTTCTTCACCGGAGCCTGGCGGTGCGAGGTGCCCATGATCGACGAACCGGCGCCGGCGAGGTAGGCGAGCTGCTCGGGGCGCACCTTGGACGGGCCGCAACCGAAGCGGCCATCGACGGGAAGGAGGTCTGTGGGAATCACGATCGACGACATTTCTCAATTGTAGAAGCCGCGACCGTCGTACATTCCGCCGCACGACACACAACGTCAATGAGAGGTGTTATCAAACAAGTAGTCTTAACCCAAGTACCGCGCGCTTGCTGGAGGCCTCGATGACGGATCTTGTTGATACCACTGAGATGTACCTGCGTACCATCCTCGACCTCGAGGAGGAGCACATCGTGCCGCTGCGTGCGCGCATCTCCGAGAGGCTCGGACACTCCGGTCCCACGGTGTCGCAGACCATCGGGCGCATGGAACGCGACGGGCTCGTCGTCGTCGAAGGCGACCGCCACCTCGAGCTGACCGGCGAGGGCCGTCGCAAGGCCGTGCACGTGATGCGCAAGCACCGTCTCGCCGAGCGCCTGCTGGCCGACGTGATCGGACTCGACTGGGCCTACGTGCACGACGAGGCCTGCCGCTGGGAACACGTGATGAGCGAGCAGGTAGAGCGCCGCATCCTCGAGATGCTCGGCAACCCCACCGAGTCCCCCTACGGCAACCCCATCCCCGGGCTCGACGAGCTCGGTCACGAGGCAGCCCCCGCCTTTATGGATGGCGTCGTCAACCTCGTGCAGCGGGTTTCGGGCACGTCCGAGACGGTGAGCGGTGTCATCCGTCGTCTCGGCGAACCGGTTCAGTTCGAGCCGGAGCTTCTGCAGCAGCTGCAGACCGCCGGCGTTATGCCCGGGGCGACCGCGAACATCTCCGCCGCCGGATCGTACGTTTTCGTCGCCGTCGAGGGATTCGGCGAGGGGCTCGAGCTGCCCAACGAGGTCGCCGTTCACATCTTCGTCGGGGTCTAGATTTCTCCTCGTTTCAGCTTGTTGACAGCTTCGCGTCGATTCGGCCACAACTCAGCTTCGGTCATTTAGTGTCGAACGGTCCACCGGCCGGAACTGAGGCCAGGACTCAGCGCGGGGCGTCTCGTTCACCTTTCCCCTGCGCTGGTACGTGAATATATATACGAAACGTGATGGGGCAACTGCCTAGAGTTGCCGAGGCGCAGGAGGCTACATCTCTTGTCACTGGTACCACCCGAAAACAGCGCGACCGAGAACCCGAAGAACGTCACCTCGCGTCGCGACACCCGCAATACGAAACGCACACGCAAGTCGAGTGTTCTGAGCCTCGCCGTGACCGCGGTCATCGTGCCCGGTCTGTTCGCGACCGTCGCACTTCCCGCCTACGCCTTCGCTCCCGTCGAAGACACCGCCGACCTGAAGGCGGCGGCTGCCCTTGAGGAGTACAAGGAGGCGGACGCGCAGACCGTGCTCGTCGACAAGGGCGCACCGGAGACGGAGGTCGACCGCGAATCCTTCTCGGCGACGAGCGAAGCCGAGCTGGCCGCGTCACGGCAGCGCGCGGTGCTCGCCACGAGCTACGCCTCGTACGGCGGGCCCACGTCCGAGGACTTCCTCGCCAACCCGCCGTACCCGAGCTTCGACCTCGCGCAGGTCGCGGCGGTCGGCCAGCAATACCTCGGAACCCCGTACGTGTACGGCGGCGCCGACCCGTCGGGCTTCGACTGCTCGGGCTTCATCAAGTTCGTCTACGCGCAGTTCGGCATCTCGCTGCCCCACTCGGTGAGCGGTCAGGCCGCGGCCGGCACCCGCATCGCGACCGAAGACGCCCTGCCCGGCGACATCGTGATCATGTCGGGTCACGACGGCATCTACATGGGCGACGGCAAGATCATGGACGCCCCGCGTGCCGGCGGCGTCGTGAGCATCCGCCCGATCTGGATGTCGTCGTACTACATCGTTCGCATCGGCGTTTAGCTTTCGTAACCTAAATCGGCGGACCGCTTAGTTGTGGTTCGCCGGTTTTGGGTTAACCTGTAACCCTTGGAGTTCAACGAGTTCTAGGAGAGCCGATGCACAGCGAGCGCACCATCCAAACCACGGATGTCTGCGCCTGTCTGCCCGTACGGTTCACCGGATCGCGCCACGTATTTATACGCGCGCGCACCAGCTAAGGCACTGTCACACCGACAGTGCCTTTTTGTTTGCCCGAACAACACGTTGCACCCGAGAAAACGCATGTCGAATGCCTGCAAGCCGTGCAGGCGCTTTCGGAAGGATGACGATGCGCACACTGGTATTGAACGCGGGCTACGAGCCCCTCGGCGTTGTGTCCTTCAAACGAGCTTTGGTGCTCGTGATGAATGAAAAGGCGACGATCATTGCTTCGGATGGCGAGCATCCGGTGTTTGGCTTGTCGGGTGCCTGGGACAGGCCGTCGGTGATCATTCTGCGCCGCTACGTGCGCCTGCCGAGCGGGCGCAACGTGCCCGTGTCGCGCAGGGGAGTGTTGCGCCGCGACAACAGCAGGTGCGGCTACTGCGCCGGATCGGCCACGACGATCGACCACATCACGCCCCGTTCGCGCGGGGGTAAAGACACGTGGGAGAACCTCGTGGCGTGCTGCCTGAAGTGCAACAACGTGAAGGGCGACCGCACACCCAGCGAGATGAACTGGCGGCTGCGCACCACCCCGCGACCACCGAACGGGGCGTCGTGGATGGCGCGCGGTATTGAGCGCGCGCTGCCCGACTGGGAAGAGTATCTGGCCCCCGCCGCGTGACGCGGGTTGAGCTTGTCGAAACCGTTTGAGCCTGTCGAAACCCCTCGCGCCGTTACCAATTTGGAATAATCGCTCGCGCCTGACCCCCATCTGGCCTAAGCTCGATGCTATTGCGCGGCGATCCCGTGCCAACCAAACCACTCCCCGAAGGGTCGTTTCTTCTTGGCTAACGAGCCCGTGCTGTCCACACGCCGTGCCATCGCAGCGCGCCGCGGAGGCATCAGCCTCCGCAAGCAGGCGTCCTCCGTGCTGGTAATCGGAGCGGTAGCAATGCTCGTAGCGCCCATGGCCCTGCCGGCCTTCGCGTTCGAACCCGCCCAAGAAGAGGTCGCCTACGCCGAGGTGGAGTCGGTGACCGTCGAGGTCTCCGACAGCGCCGCCCGCGTGGACAGCGATCGGGAATCGTTCTCCGCGACCACGGTCGCCGAGCTCGCCAGCACCCGGGCCGCCGCCGCCCGCGCGGCAGCTGCGGCCGCCGCCGCGTCCGCTGCTGCGGCTTCACGCTCCACATCCCTCGGCTCGGCCGTCTACAACGCCTCGTCGAGCGCGGTCGCAGCCGGTGACGACTACCCGTTCCGTGCCGGACCGCTGAAGACGCTGTCGCCACTGCGCTACATCTACCGCGAGTGCGTCGACTTCGTGGTCTGGCGCTTGAACCGCGACGCCGGAAGCACCTCGGCCCCGTGGAAGTACACCTGGGGCTACCTCACCCCGAACGGCGGAAACGCCCGCGACTTCAAGGCCGCGTGGCAGAACCACGGTTGGCCGACCAGCAACTCCCCGGTCGCCGGCGACATCGCCTGGTGGGCCAATAACCACGTCGCGTACGTCAAGGCGGTCAACGCCGACGGCACCGTGGACCTCGAAGAGTACAACGCCGTGCCGTTCACCTACAGCACGCGCACGATTCCGGCGTCGAAGGTCGACCTCTTCCTCTCGCCGCCCCCGCGCTAACCACTTCCGCCGGTTGAGTAGGTCGCGCAGCGACCGTATCGAAACCCCGTGACCTCCTCGGCTGCGCTCGAGCTACGAGCGCGCAATCCTGAGACGTGCGCGCACGCGCGCCGCACCGCGCTTGTCCCGAGAGTGCGCGGACACTCGCCGGTGGGCCGCCGAGCGGGCATTCGGATGCTTCGGCGCCAGTGTGAGACGTGCGCGGCAGCTCGAGCTGCAGCCCTTGTCCCAAACTGGCGTGCAGGCATCCGAAGCGGGTGTATCCCGGGCCGTCCGCGCAATCCTGGGACGTGTGCGCGTGCGCGCCGCACCGCGCTTGTCCCAGGAGTGCGCGGACACCGGGGAGCTGGGCCGCCGAGCAAGCTTTCGGATGCTTCGGCGCCAGTGTGAGACGTGCGCGGCAGCTCGAGCTGCAGCCCTTGTCCCAAACTGGCGCGCTCGTGACCAGCGCAGCCGCCGCAACCGCCGCAACCGCTTTCCTTGACGGCCCCCGAACGAGGGACGTAAACTGCCGCCAGTACGGAAAGCGTTTTCCACAACTTGGAGGTTCAATGTCGAATCTATTCAGCGGGTTACCCCTGCGCCTGGC
>NZ_JBKKAD010000017.1:0-13142 GCF_046714715.1 Conyzicola sp.
GCAACCCTTGTGCACCTTCCCGGGCCCGCGGGGGCGGGGGGCGTCCTGCACTAGGGGGGTGCGGGGGGCACGGAGGTGATGGATCATGCGTTCTTTCTGAGGTGTTACTTGTTGACCGGGATCGCCGCGGCCTCGAGAGCCGCGATGGTCTTAGTCTGGCCGGTCGCGAGTGCGTCGCTGAGCGTTCCCTCGCCGCCGAGTACCTTGCCGAAGCCGTCCGCCACGTCGGCGTAGGTCTGCGTCATGGTCGGGCCCCAGGTGAAATCGGCGTTCGTCTGGTTCGCCGCATCGGCGAAGACGTCGTAGATCTTCTGGTTGGCGTAGAACTCGACACCCTCGCTGAGCACGGGCAGGTCGAGGCCGGCCTTCGTAGCCGGGTAGAGGTTGGCTTCCTTGTTCAGAGCCGTGAGGGCCTCGTCATCGGTGTTCAGCCAGAGGGCGAACTGTGCCGCCTCGTAGGGGTGCTCGCTGCCGGTGAGCACTGCGGTCGACGATCCGCCCCAGTTGCCGGCCTTCTCCTCGCCCGCGGTCCACTGCGGCATGGGGGCCACGGCCCACTTGCCGGCCGTGTCGGGTGCGCCGCTCGAGATCGAGTTGGCGCCCCAGACGGCTGAGATCCAGGTCCAGTCGCTGCCGGTGTTGTAGGCGTTGTTCCACTCGTCGGTCCAGGCCGGAACCTTCGACACCAGGTCGCCGGCGATGAGGTCCTGCCAGTAGGAGGCGACCTCTTCGCTCTCGGGGGAGGTCAGCGTGACGTCCCACGCGTCGCCGTCGTTGGTGAACCAGGAGCCGTCCTTCTGCCAGACGAGACCGGCGAACCAGTTCACGTCGTTCTGCGGGAAGTTGGTGATGTAGCCGCCCTGCTCGCGGATCTTGGCCGCGGCGGCCGCGTACTCGTCCCACGTGGTCGGAACGGGGATGCCGGCGGCCTCGAAGAGGTCGGCACGGTAGTACATCGCCATGGGGCCGGTGTCCTGCGGGATCGCGTAGACCGCGTCCTCCTCGCCGAACGAGACCTGGTTCCAGGTCCAGTCGATGAACTGGTCCTGCGAGTCGGCGACGATGTCGCAGCTCGCGAGGTTGGTCAGGCCGTCCTGCACGCGGAAGTTCGGCAGGGCGTCGTACTCGATCTGGCCGAGGTCGGGCGCGTTGCCGGCGCTGAGCTGGTTGAAGAAGTTCTTGTAGGTTCCGCCGTTGCCGTTCGGGCCGGTCTGAACGGTCACCTGGATGTCGGGGTTCTTCTCGTTCCAGATGGCGACGACGTTCTCGATGCCGGGGATCCACGAGGTGTACGAGAGTTCGACCTTGCCGTCGGCGGGCGTGCAGTCGACGGCGCCGTCGGTGCTGCCCGAGTCGCTGCCGGCTGCACAGCCGGTGAGGCTGATCGCGGCGACGATGCCGAGCGCTGCGATGCGCGTGCTGTTCTTGAGTTGCATATCTCTTTCCTTTTTCTGCTCTGAAATGGGATGGTGCGGGAGGGTGGTGGAGGCGGCTACTTGACGCTTCCGGCCCCCAGCCCGCCGCGCCAGAAGCGCTGCAGGCTGAGGAAGGCGATGATGAGCGGGATGATCGACAGGAAGGCGCCGATGATCACGAACGTGCGGATCTCGGGGATCTGGTTGACCTGCGAGTTCCAGGTGTAGAGGCCGAGCGTGACCGGGAAGAGCGTCTGGTCGCGCAGCATGATGAGCGGCAGGAAGAAGTTGTTCCAGATGGCCACGAACTGGAACAGGAAGATCGTGACGAGCGCCGGGGTCATGAGCCTCCGCGACACGGAGAAGAAGGTGCGGATCTCGCTCGCACCGTCGAGTCGGGCCGCCTCGAGCAGCTCGTCCGGCACGCTCGCCGAGGCGAAGATGCGGGCGAGGTAGACGCCGAAAGGGCTGACCAGGCTCGGCAGGAACACCGACCAGAACGTGTTCGTGGCGTTGAACTGGCTGAAGATGAGGAACAGCGGCAGCGCCAGGGCGGTGGCCGGTACCAGCACGCCGCCGAGCACGACGTTGAAGACGAGCTCGCGTCCCGGGAAGTGGTACTTCGCGAGGGCGTACCCGCACATCGCGGCGAAGAGCGTTCCGAGCAGCGCGCCGGTTCCCGCGTAGAGGATGCTGTTGAGCATCCACTTGAGGTACACGCCGTCGTTGTAGGCGACGAGGTCGGCGATGTTGGTGAACAGGTTGAAGTCGGCGAACCAGAGGGCCGCGGTCGAACTGAACTGCGCGCGGCTCTTCGTCGACGAGATGAACAGCCACCAGATCGGCACGAGGAAGTAGAGCGTCGAGACGCCCATGATGATCATGGCCGCCGTGCGCGAGGCGAGCTTCTCTTTGGGGGCTCCCGCGCGGGCCTTCGTGGTTACGTCGTTGCTCATTTGTCGGCCTTACGCTGGGTGAACTTGAGGAAACCGAACGACAGCGCGAACGTCGCGAGCGCGAGAACCACGCTCATCGCGGCGGCGAGGCTCACGTTCGGCACGGCCGAGGTGGCGTAGACCGCGAGGTTCGGGGTGAACGTGCTCGACACCGACGAAGTGAAGCTGCGGAACACCTGCGGTTCGGCGAGCAGCTGCAGCGTGCCGATGATCGAGAAGATCGCGGTGAGGGTGATGGCCGGCGCGACCAGCGGGATCTTGATGCTCCAGGCGATCTGCCACTGGTTGGCTCCGTCGAGGCGGGCGGCCTCGAAGATCTCCGACGGCAGGGCGAGCAGCGCCGAGTAGATGATGAGCATGTTGTAGCCCACGTAGACCCAGGTCACGACGTTCGCGATCGACCACAGCACCGTCGACGGCGACAGCAGGTCGACCTCCGAGGTGAAGGCGGCGAACGGCGACAGGTTCGGCGAGTAGAGGTAGCCCCACATGATCGCGGCGATCACGCCCGGCACCGCGTACGGCACGAAGAACGCGAGCCGGAAGAACTTCTTCCCCTTGACCAGCGGCGAGTCGAGCAGCAGCGCGAGCACGAGCGCGATGCCGAGCATCACGGGAACCTGGACCGCGCCGAAGAGCAGCACACGGCCGACGGACGCCCAGAATTCTTCGTTCTGGAAGACCAGGAAATACTGCGTCAGGCCGCCGAATACCTCGACGGGCTTGCCGAAGGTGCCGTCGCGCTCGACGACGAGCAGCGACTGGTAGATGGCCCAGCCGATTGGCAATAGGTAGAACGCGGCGAACAGGGCGGCGAACGGCGCGATGAAGAACGCGATCGAGCTCTTGTGTTTGACCGGGGTGCGGCGCGGTTTGGCGCTCACCCCGACTACGGACTCGGTGGTCACGAGTTGTCCCTGCTTTCTCTAACGACGCGCACTTCGCCCGCTGCAACGGCGAGGGTGCCTTCGACGACTGTGTCTGTGATGAGTTCGGTTCCGGTTGCCGTGACTTCGAACGGGGCATCCGTGTGGTTGATGACGAAGAGGAAGTCGCCGTTGTCGCCGGAACGACGGATGATTTCGACCCCGTCGGGCGACGCGACCGGGGTCGCGACGCCGGCCTTGTGGGCGGCGGTGGCGAGCACCCCGCGCAGGCCCTCGGCATCGAGGTTCGTCGCGAGGTACCAGGCGGTGCCCGCTCCGAACTCGTTGCGCGTGACGGCGGGAACGCCGACGAGCGGACCCGACTCGAAGGTGGCGACGGCGGATGCGCCGCGCAGGTGCACCCACTCGGCCCAGGTGGTGGCGGTCGAGCCGTTGCTCAGGGCGAGCTCGACGCCCGGCTCGACCGGGAAGAACTCCTCGGTCGAGACCCCGAGCAGGTCGCGGAACGCCCCGGGGTACCCGCCGGTGCGCACGCGGTCGTCGCCGTCGACGATTCCGCTGAAGAAGGTGACGACGGCGTGACCGCCGGCGGCTACGAAATCGCTGATTACCGCGGCATCCGCATCGCTGACCGCGTACAGGCTCGGCACGACCACGAACCGGTGGTCGTCGAGGCTCGCGCCGGGGGCGACGATGTCGACGGTGAACCCCTCGGCGAGCAGCGCGTTGTAGACGCGGTGCACCTGGTCGAGGTAGCCGATATCGCCGGTGGGGTGCGAGTCGAGGTCGGTCGCCCACCAGGCCTGCCAGTCGAAGACGAGCGCGACGTCGGTGACGACCCGGCTGCCCGTGACCGCGGCGAGCTTGCCGAGCGTCTCGCCGAGTTCGACGACCTCGCGCCACACCTTGGAGTCTTCGCCGGCGTGCGGCAGCATCGCCGAGTGGAACTTCTCGCTGCCCTGCAGGGAGGCGCGCCACTGGAAGAAGCTGATGCCGTCGGCGCCGCGTGCCACGTGGCTCAGCGAGTTGCGGATCATCTCGCGGGGCGCCTTGGCGATGTTGCGCGGCTGCCAGTTGACGGCGCTCGTGGCCGATTCCATCAGCAGCCACGGGTCGCCGCCGGCCAGGCCGCGGGTCGCGTCGGCGGCGAAGGCGAGCTCGTCGCGGGTGTTCGCGAGGCGGTGGTCGAGGTAGTGGTCGTTGGCGACGACGTCCATGTGCGGCGCCCAGGCCCAGTAGTCCTGGTTGCGGATGTGGGCGGTGACCATGAAATTGGTGGTGACCGGGGCGGCGCTGTGTTCGCGCAGCACGGCCTCTTCGGCGCGGTACTGGCCGAGCAGCTCGTCGCTCGAGAAGCGCATGAAGTCGAGCGCCTGGCCGGGGTTGCCGGTGGAGACCGTGAGGCGTGGGGTCCGGATGTGCTCCCACGCGCCGTACTTCTGGCTCCAGAACGCGGTGCCCCAGGCGTCGTTGAGCGCGTCGAGGGTGACGTAGCGTTCGCGCAGCCAGCCGCGGAATGCCTCGGCCGACACGGCACAGTAGCAGTGCGCGTTGTGGCAGCCGATCTCGTTCGACACGTGCCAGAGCTTCACGGCGGGGTGGGTGCCGTAGCGGCGGGCGACCCGCTCGACGAGGCGAAGCGAGTGTTCGCGGTAGGCGGGCGAGCTGGGGCAGAAGGCCTGGCGGCCACCGAAGTAGCGCCGGGTTCCGTCGGCGACGGTGGGCAGCGACTCGGGGTAGTCGTGGGCGAGCCACGCCGGCGGGCTCGAGGTACCCGTGCCGAGATTGATGCCGATGCCGTGCTCGTGCAGCACCTCGATCACCGCGTCGAGACGGTCGAAGTAGTACTGACCGGGCAGCGGCTCGAGCTGCGCCCAGCCGAAGATGTTGATGGCGACGAGGTTGACGCCGGCCTGCTGCATCAGCCGCGCATCTTCGGCCCACACCTCGGGAGCCCACTGCTCGGGGTTGTAGTCGGCACCATAGGTGAACTGCGGCCGCGTCCTATCGACGAGTTCGGCTACGGGTGTCTTGCTCAAGAGGCTCCAGTGTCAGTGCGAGGACGCCTCGTTCGACGCCCGGCGTTCGTGACTTCTACGAAGTTTCTGTGAACGCTCCCAGAAGGGGCGTCGACAACTCCTCCTTGAGAGTCTGTGAACGCTCCCAGAATAAACAGACGCGACGGAAAGTGTCAACCCGGCGGAGCAGTAGGGTGTGAGCATGATCGCCCGCCGCCTCCCCACCACGAGAGCGACGATCAACGACGTTGCCCGGGTCGCGGGGGTCTCGCGCGGCACGGTATCGCGCGTGCTCAACTCGGAGGCCTACGTCTCGGAGGCCGCACAGAAGGCCGTCGAAACGGCCATCGAGCAGGTCGGGTACGTGCGCAACACGGCGGCCCGCAACCTGGTCACGCGCCAGTCGCACGCGATCGGGCTGATCGTGCACGAGCCGCACGCCATGTTCCTCGAAGACCCGAACATCGGCAGCATCCTGCTCGGAACGAACTCGGTGCTCTCCGACGCCGACTACCAGCTGGTCTCGCTCGTGATCGACTCCGACCGCGACAGCAGGCGCGTCGCACAGTACCTGACCGGCGGGTTCGTCGACGGCGTCATCATCGTCTCGGCCCGCGCCCACGACCCGATCGCGAAGATCGTGTCGCAGATCGGAATTCCGGCGGCGTTCGTCGGCCACCCGGTCGACATCGAGGGCATCCCCTACGTGGGCATCGACAACTTCTCGGCCGCGAAGGCCATCACGACCCGGCTGATGCAGACGGGCCGCTCGACGATCGGCATGATCGCGGCCGGACTCGACCGCGACTCCGGCCAAGACCGCGTCGCCGGTTTCGCCGCCGCGCTCGGCAACGCCTACGACCCCTCGCTCGTGGTGAAGGTGCCGCTGTACGCGCACTCCAGCGGCGTCGAGGGAATGCGCGAACTGCTCGAGCGCGCTCCGCAGGTCGACGGGGTGTTCGCCGCGTCCGACGCGATCGCCGCGGGAGTGCTCGACGTATTGCGCGAGGCCGGGCGCACCGTGCCCGGCGACGTCGGTGTCGTCGGGTTCGACGACAGCGCCTGGGCCATCCGCTCCCAGCCGCCGCTCTCGACGGTGCACCAGCCGGCCGGCCAGCTCGGACGTCGCGCCGCCGAATCCGTGCTCGCCCAGATCCGCGGCGAGGCGGTCGACAGCGCCGGGACGTTCCTCGAGACGCACATCGTCTGGCGCGATTCGGCCTGAGTGCTGGTTGAGTAGCGCCGTCTACGGCGCGTATCGAAACCAGGGCCCTCTTCCGTTTCGATACGGTCGCTGCGCGACCCACTCAACCAGCAGACTCGCATTGTCAGACAATCTGCTAGGTTGTTAGACAATCTGAGCCGACGATGACCCGGGAGGTGCGAAATGACGACGGATGCGACATCCGCGGTCCTTCCCGACGCGATCTACTCGGGGCTCCGCTCGGCGATCATCCGCCAGACCATCGCCCCGGGTGAGTCCGTGACCGAGTCGGCGATCGCGCTGCGCTTCGGCGTCGCCCGCCCGACCGCGAAGACCGCGATCGAGCGGCTGGTCAGCGACGGTCTGCTTCGCCGCGAGAAGCACCAGACCGCGCGGGTCCCCCGGTTGAGCCGCGCCGACATCGTCGACCTGTTCGACAGCCGTGCCGTCGTCGAGAGCGCGGCGGTCGGCGTTCTCGCCCTGAGCGGCGGCCTCCCGGCAGCGGCGCTGACGGCCCACCGGGCGCTCCTCACCGACACCATCGACTTCGCCACCCACGACATCGACTTCCACCGCGCGCTCGTCGCCGCACAGCCCAGCCCGCGGCTCGCACGCATGCACGCACTGCTCATGGGCGAGATCGAGCTCTGCATCGGGCAGGTTCAGGCGGCCCACCTGCTGACCGCGGCCGAGGTCGGCGCGCAGCACCAGGGCATCCTCGACGCGGTCACCGCCGGCGACTCCGACCGCGCCGCCCGTCTCACCCGCGAGCACATCGCCGGGTCGCGCGACCGGCTGATCTCCCACTTCGACAGCACCCCCCTCTAGAGCCCTCCTCCCCCGATAGAAAGCGACATCATGGTTCAGCGCAGAATCCCGAAGTACAAAGACCTCCGCCCGCTGATGAACTTCAAGACCCCCGAGTTCAACGCCAAGAAGCGGCGCCTGCAGGGTGCGCTCACGATCGCCGACCTGCGCGACATCGCGAAGCGCCGCACGCCCAAGGCCGCGTTCGACTACACGGAAGGCGCCGCCGAGGCGGAGATCAGCCTCACGCGTGCCCGCCAGGCGTTCGAAGACATCGAGTTCACGCCGTCGATCCTGCGCGACGTCTCGACGGTCGACATGTCGAGCGAGGTGCTCGGCGGCCGCGTCGCCCTGCCGTTCGGCATCGCTCCCACCGGTTTCACCCGCATGATGCAGACCGAGGGCGAGATCGCGGGGGCGGGCGCCGCGGCGGCGGCCGGCATCCCGTTCTCGCTGTCGACGATGGGCACCACGGCGATCGAAGACGTGAAGGCCGCGAACCCCGACGGACGCAACTGGTTCCAGCTCTACATGTGGAAAGACCGCGAGCGCTCCATGGCGCTCGTCGACCGTGCGGCGAAGGCGGGATTCGACACGCTGCTCGTGACGGTCGACGTTCCGGTGGCGGGCGCCCGCCTGCGCGACAAGCGCAACGGCTTCTCGATCCCGCCGCAGCTCACCGTCGGCACCGTCGTCAACGCGATCCCCCGCCCGGAGTGGTGGATCAACTTCCTCACCACCGAGCCCCTCGCCTTCGCCTCGCTCGACCGCTGGAGCGGCACCGTGGGCGAGCTGCTCGACACGATGTTCGACCCGACCGTCACATTCGACGACCTCGCCTGGATCAAGCAGCAGTGGCCGGGCAAGCTCGTCGTGAAGGGCGTGCAGAATGTCGACGACGCTAAGCGTCTCGCCGACATGGGAGTCGACGGCATCACCCTGTCGAACCACGGCGGACGCCAGCTCGACCGCGCGCCCATCCCCTTCCACCTGCTTCCGGATGTCGTGCGGGAGGTCGGCAAGGACACGGAAGTCCACCTCGACACCGGAATCATGAGCGGCGCCGACATCGTCGCGTCGATAGCGCTCGGCGCCAAGTTCACCCTCATCGGGCGTGCGTACCTGTACGGGCTCATGGCGGGCGGACGCGACGGTGTCGACCGCACCATCGAGATTCTGGCCGACCAGATCGCCCGCACCATGCGCCTGCTCGGGGTGAAGAGCCTCGACGAGCTCGAACCACGGCACGTGACGCAGCTCGAGCGGCTGGTGCCGCGACAGCGCTAGCGCGAGCGGCCCGGCGCGGCCGGCAGATGAGGCGATTTCGGCTGGATGACCCGACCGCGGTCGCCTCATCCAGCCGGAACCGGCTCATCTGCGACCACCGCTGTCAGTTGTCGGTGCCGCGCAGCTTCGCGATGCCGTTCATCAGGTGGTAGACGACGATCGCGGCGACCGTGCCGAGCACGATGCCCGAGAAGGTGAGCTCGCCGAGGTTGATCGTGAAGTCGGCGATTCCCATGATGAGTGCGACGCCGGCGGTGAGCTGGTTCTTGGGCTTGCTGAAGTCGACCCGGTTCTCGACCCAGATGCGCACGCCGATGATTCCGATGAGGCCGTAGAGCGCGGTCGTCACGCCGCCGAGCACGCCGGCGGGCACCGTGTTGATGATCGCGCCGAACTTGGGCGACAGACCGAGCAGGATCGCGACGATGCCGGCGACCCAGTAGGCGGCGGTCGAGAAGACGCGCGTCGCCGCCATCACGCCGATGTTCTCACCGTAGGTGGTGGTCGGCGATCCTCCGCCGAGACCGGAGAGCACGGTCGCGAGCCCGTCGGCGAACAGGGCGCGCCCGGTGAGGCCGTCGAGGTTGCGGTTGGTCAGCTGCCCGACGCCCTTGATGTGCCCGACGTTCTCGGCCACGAGCGCGAGCACCACCGGTAGGAACATCAGATAGACGCCCACGTTGTCGCTCGAGAACGACGGCGCCGTGAACTCGGGAAGACCGACCCACGCCGCGTCGCCGACAGCGCTGAAGTCGACCTCGCCCGCGATGGTGGCGGCGATGTAGCCGACCACGACGCCGAGGATGATCGACAGCCGCCCGAGGAAGCCGCGGAAGAACACCGCCGCGACGATGATGGCGAGCAGGGTGATGATCGCCACGACCGGCGACTCGGCGAAGTTGTTCTTCGCGGCCGGGGCGAGGTTGAAGCCGATGAGCGCGACGATCGCGCCGCTCACGACCGGCGGGAGCACCACGTCGATCCAGCCGGTGCCGGTGAGGTGCACGACGATGCCGATCACCGCGAGCAGCGCGCCGACGACGATGATGCCGCCGAGGGCGACGGATGGCCCGCCCGACGCGGTGGCCGCGCTGATGGGGGCGAGGAACGCGAACGACGACCCCAAGTAGCTCGGCAGGCGGTTCGCCGTGATCAGCAGGAAGAGCAGGGTGCCGATTCCGGAGAACAGCAGCGTCGTCGCGGGCGGGAACCCGGTGATGAGCGGCACGAGGAAGGTGGCGCCGAACATGGCGACGACGTGCTGGCTGCCGAAACCGATCGTACGCAGCCAGGTGAGGCGTTCTTCGGGGTAGACGATCTCGGTCGCGCCGACGTTCTTGCCGTCGCCGTGCAGTGTCCAGGGCAGAGCCACGATTCCTCCGGTGGGGTGGTGCGGCGCCCGAGATGGCGCCTACCGAGGATAGCTGTTGGTTGAGTAGGGCGCTCTGGCGCCCGTATCGAAACCGCTGACCAGTGAGGTTTCGATACGGTCGCTGCGCAACCTACTCAACCGGCGGCAGCGAAAACCTCGGTCGCAGGCTCCCTCGGCGCTGGCGTCGCACAAACGCTGGCGCGTTTGTCATAGCTCCAGCGCGCCTAATAGGTTCGTCGCCACCGTCGCGTGCGCCGACTCGGGGTCGCTCGGGTGGAACAGCCCGGCCAACGCGTCGCGGTACAGCCGGGAGAGCTCGGTGTCGGCCGCGTACGACGAGCCGCCCGACACCCGGATCGCGGTCTCCACCACCGACCGCGCCACGTCCACCGAGCGTGTCTTGGTGCCGACGAGCAGCCGAAACCAGGCCGCCCCGTGGTCGGCGAGCTCGTCGACGTCACGGGCGAGCCCCTCGATCTGCGGCCCGAGCGAGTCGAGCGCGATCGCCGCGTCGGCGAGCTGCCAACGGACGTCCGGGTCGTGAGCGTAGGCGAGGCCGGTCTTCATCGACCGGCGCGCGGCGACATTCTCGACCGCCAGCTCGAGCGCGCGGTCGGCGAGGCCGGCGTACACGCTCGAGATCAGCAGCAGGAAATGGGCGAACAGTCCGAAGATGTAGGGGTCGGCGACCGGGCCGACGGGCAGGATCCGGGTGATGCGCTCGGGAGCGACCCGCGCCCCGTCGAGCACGGTCGTGAAACTCTGCGTGGCGCGCATGCCGAGCGGGTTCCACTCGCCCACCGAGTGATGGCCCGGCGTCTCGCGAGTGAGCACGCCGTGCACGAGCCTCGGCCCCGCGTCATCCGAATCGTCGCGTCCGAACACCGCCAGGCGCGTCCACGCCGGCGACAGCGAGGTGAAGATCTTCGTGCCCGTGAACAGGTACGACCCGTCCGGCTGCGGCTCGGCCCTCGTGCGCGAGTCGAACATCACCTGGTCGTTGCCGGCCTCGCTGTTGCCGAACGCGAAGAGCTCGCCGGCCGCGGCCTCCGCGAGGATCCAGTCGAGCGAGGTGTCGCCGCGCTCGTGCAGCACCCGCGCGATGCCGACCACGACGAGGTGCATGTTGATGCCGAGGGCCGTCGCGGGAGCGTGCGCCGCAAGCAGCCGCTGGTCGCGCGCGACCTCGAGCAGCGGGCGCGACTCGAGGTAGCCGGCGGCGCGCAGGTCGTCGAGATCCTCGGTGAAGAAGGCGTTGTCGCGGTCGTAGCCTGCGGCGCGCGAACGGATGCGGGCGAGCAGGTCGTCGTTGAGAGCGGTCACCCGTCCAAACTACGCCCCGCCGGGCCGCGCGGCCCGGGGTGAAGCGTCGGCTACGCGGCGAGCTCCTCGTCGACCGGCTGCGGCTTGGCGCCGAGCGCGTCGATCAGGCCGTGCACCATGCGCACGGTCGGCACGTCGACGCCGTGGCGTTCGGCCGCCGCCAGCACGGCGCCGGTCAGATAGTTGTGCTCGAGCGGACGCCCCGCCCGGCGGTCCAGCTGCATCGACGTGGCGCTGTTGCGCGGCAGGCCGTCCATGCGCAGCAGGAAGGTCTCGGCGGCTCCGGGCGCGAATACCGCGCCCTCGGCCTCGGCGACGAGCACGGCCTCGGCCAGCAGCGCGCGCAGCAGCGGACGCACGCCGGGATCCGTCGTGACCTCCATCGTGCGGTCGGTGAGCGCGGTCACGGTGTTGAGCGCCGAGTTCATCACGAGCTTGGTCCACGACTCGGTGACGAAGTCGTCGACGAGGCGCACGGCGATGCGGTCGGTGTCGAAAAGCCCGGCGAACGCGGCAGCTGTGCGGTTCGAGACGTCGTCGCCGCCGGCGGCGAGCGCGAGGGCGCCGGGGTCGCGGCAGACCACGAGGTCGCGCGTCACCTTCTCGGCCGCGATGTAGACGATGCCCGGGACCACGCGTTCCGCGCCCACCCAATCCGCGACGCGCTCGGCGTGGCCGATGCCGTTCTGCAGCACGACGACCGTGGTGTGCGGGCCGACGAGGGCGTCGAGCCAGGGGCCGACGGTCGCGGTGTCCTGCGCCTTGACCGTGACGACCACCCAGTCCACCGGGCCGAGGGCGGCGGGTGTTGTGGCGACGGCCGCATCCACGCGTCTGATGTCGCCCGCGACCTCGATGGTCATCGGCGCGGCCGTCGCGCGGCGGCAGAGAACGACCTCGGCACGCTCGGCCAGCGCGTCGGCGACGACCGTGCCGATGGCACCGACGCCGACGATCGCGACCGATGGTCGGCGGGCGGCAACCGCGGTCGGGACGGCGCGGAGAAAGTCGGTCATAGCTCAAGGATGTGGATGTTGCGCACCATGCGCAACACGGCTCATTGAACTGCGCATCGTGCTTTATTCCGTCCCAAAGCCTGCCGGATACACTTCACTATGCCCAACCTCGATGCCACGGACGCGCGAATCATTCTCGCCCTCGACGCCGAGCCCGAGGCGACCACGCTGTCGCTCTCCCGCGCGCTCGGCATTGCCCGCAACACGGTGCACGCCCGGCTGCGCAAACTCGCCGAGCGGCGTCAGCTCGGATCGCCCAGCCAGCGCGTGAGCCCCACGTCGCTCGGCTACCCCCTCACCGCCTTCCTCCGGCTGTCGATCACGCAGAGCAACTCCGACGAGACGGTACGGGCGCTCACCGAGATCCCCGAGATCCTCGAGGCGCTCGCCATCACCGGCGAGGGTGACCTGCAGGTGCGCATCGCGGCGCGCGATCCGGCCCACCTCTACCGGTTGACGACGGGCATCCTCGAGATCGAGGGCGTCACGCGGTCGAGCACCACCCTCGCGATGGCCGAGATCATCCCGAACCGCATGGGCCCGCTGCTCGAGCGGCACGCGGGCGAACCCGCCGCGACCGGCGCCACGCCCGACTCGCCCTAGCGCGCCCGGTACTCGTACTCGGGGCGACCGGGCGTGCCGTACCTCGGCGCCCGCTCGAGCACACCCGCTCCCACGAGGTGCTCGAGGTAGCGGCGCGCGGTGACCCTCGCCAGCTCGAGCCGCGCGCCGAGCTCGCTCGCCGAAACCGCCGCGTCGCTCGCCCGCACGGCCGCTATCACCGCGTCGAGTGTCGGCTGCGACAGCCCCTTGTCGAGCTGGGGCTGCCCCGCCGCCCGCAGGCTCGCAAACGAGGC
>NZ_JBKKAD010000018.1:0-77844 GCF_046714715.1 Conyzicola sp.
GGCAACGCCCGCGACTGGTCGATCTCGCGCAACCGCTACTGGGGCAGCCCGATCCCGATCTGGAAGAGCGACAACCCCGAGTACCCCCGCGTCGACGTCTACGGTTCGCTCGACGAGCTGCAAGCCGACTTCGGACGCCTGCCGCTGAACGCGGAGGGCGAGCCCGACCTGCACCGCCCGTTCATCGACGAGCTGACCCGCCCGAACCCCGACGACCCCACCGGCCAGTCGACGATGCGCCGCATCGAAGACGTGCTCGACGTGTGGTTCGACTCGGGTTCGATGCCGTTCGCCCAGGTGCACTACCCGTTCGAGAACCGCGAGTTCTTCGAAGCGCACAACCCGGCCGATTTCATCGTCGAGTACATCGGCCAGACCCGCGGCTGGTTCTACACGCTGCACACGCTGTCGACCGCGCTCTTCGACCGCCCGGCGTTCAAGAACGTGATCAGCCACGGCATCGTGCTCGGCAGCGACGGACAGAAGATGTCGAAGAGCCTGCGCAACTATCCCGACGTCTCGGAGGTCTTCGACCGCGACGGTGCGGATGCGATGCGCTGGTTCCTCATGTCGTCGTCCGTAATCCGAGGCGGCAACCTGATCGTCACCGAGGAGGCGATCCGCGAGGGCACCCGGCAGTTCCTGCTGCCGCTGTGGAGCACGTACTACTTCTTCACGCTGTACGCCAACGCCGCGTCGGCGGAGGGCTACACCGCTACCTGGCGCACCGACTCCACCAACGTGCTCGACCGCTACCTGCTGGCCAAGACGCGCCAGCTCGTCGTCGACGTGACGACCGAGCTCGAGGCCCTCGACAGTCCGACGGCGGCGCTCAAGCTGCGCGACTTCGGCGACGTGCTCACCAACTGGTACGTGCGCCGCAGCCGCGACCGGTTCTGGACGGGCGACGACACAGAGTCGTTCGACACCCTCTACACGGTGCTCGAGACGCTCACCCGCGTCGCCGCCCCGATCATCCCGCTCGTGGCCGACGAGATCTGGCAGGGCCTCACGGCCGGCCGCAGCGTGCACCTCGAAGACTGGCCTGACGCCGAGGTCTTCCCCGCCGACGACGCGCTGGTCACCGCGATGGACCGGGTGCGGGCGATCGCGTCCGCCGGACTCTCGCTGCGCAAGGCGAAGAGCCGTCGCGTGCGCCTCCCGCTCGCGCAGCTCACCGTCGTGAGCGACGACGGCGCGGCCCTCGGCCAGTTCGGCGACATCCTGCTGCAGGAGCTCAACGTCAAGAACGTCGTGTTCAGCGCGCTCGAGCCCGACAGCTTCCAGCGCTTCGGAATCTCGCAGAAGCTCACCGTCAACTCCCGCGCGGCCGGCCCCCGCATCGGCAAGCAGGTGCAGGCCGTCATCAAGGCCGCCCGCGAGGGCGACTGGCAGGCCACGGGCGACACCGTCGTGGTCGGCGGCGTCGAGCTGCTACCCGCCGAGTTCGAGCTCGAACTGCAGTCGGCCGACGAGGCGAACGCGATCGCCTTCCTCGCCGACGGCGGGTTCGTGATCCTCGACACCGAGACCACGCCGGACCTCGAGGCCGAGGGTCTCGCGCGCGACATCATCCGCGCCGTGCAGGACACCCGCAAGGCCGCCGGGCTCAACGTGAGCGACCGCATCTCGATGACTATCCGGGGCGACCGCGACGACGACATCGCCGCGATCACCGCGTTCGAGGCGACCATCGCCGCCGACACGCTCGCGACCGAGTTCGAGATACTCCTCACCGAGGATCCCGCGGTCTCCGCCGCGACCGAGGCGCAGGCCGGTTCGCAGCGCACCACCCTGGTTCCCCAGCAGTACGCGAACACTGGTGTACTGGTTATCGATCTGTGGAAGGCGGCATCAGTAGATGTCTAAGAACGACAACCCCGGCGACAACGACTACCAAGGCTACGAAGAAGAGCCCGAGGAGGAGCCCGACTTCGTCGACGACGGCTCGGGCCTCCCCGACTTCCTACAGGGCGGCAACGAGGGAACCAACCTCGACGACGACTCCGAGTACGACTTCGACGACAACGAGTACCAGACGGGTGCCGACGACGTCTACGCCGAGCTTCTGGCGCGCATCGGCGAGGGCAACCCGCAGCCGCGCCTCGAGCCCACGCGCCGCGCCGTCGAGCTGCTCGGCGACCCGCACCGCGCCTACCCGGTGATCCACATCGCCGGCACCAACGGCAAGACCTCGACGAGCCGCATCACCGAGAGCATCCTGCGCGCCTACGGCTTGAAGACGGGTCTCCTCACGAGCCCGCACCTCACCCGCGTGAACGAGCGCATCGTGATCGACGGCCAGCCCATTTCGAACCGGGCGCTCGTTGAGAATTGGGCAGACATCCGGCCCTATCTGCTGCTCATCGACGCGGAACTCGCGGGCGCGGGCGAGTCGGAACTCACCTTCTTCGAGGCCCTCACCGTTCTCGCCTTCGCGAGCTTCGCCGACGCCCCCGTCGACGTCGCGGTGATCGAGGTCGGCATGGGCGGCGAGTGGGATTCCACCAACGTCGCCGACGGCCAGGTCGCCGTGTTCACGCCGATCGCCCTCGACCACACGCAGCGTCTCGGCAACACGGTGGCCGAGATAGCGAAGACCAAGTCGGGAATCATCAAGCCCGTCGCCAGCGTCGTGTCTGCGTCGCAGAGCCCGGATGCCCTCGCCGAGTTGCAGAGGGCGGCGGAGCTGACCGAGTCCACCTTCGCGCAACAGGGCGAGGCGTTCTCGCTCGAGTCGACGACCGTCGCAGTCGGCGGCCAAGTCATCTCGGTGAAGGGACTCGCGGCCAGCTACCCCGACCTGTTCCTGCCGATGTTCGGCGACCACCAGGCGCAGAACGCCGCCGTCGCGATCGCCGCCGTCGAGTCGTTCCTGGGTGGGGGCAGCCAGCCGCTCGTCGGCGACGTGCTCGCCGAGGGACTGCAGACCGCCACGTCGCCCGGCCGGCTGCAGATCGTCGGCACCGAGCCGACCGTTCTCGTCGACGCGGCTCACAACCCGCACGGCGCCGCGGCACTCGCCGCGGCGATCGGCAGCTACTTCACCTTCGACGAGGTGGCGGTGGTGATCGGCGTGCTGCAGGACAAGGACGCCGACGGCATCGTGGCCGCGCTCGCCCCGATCGCGACCCGCTTCTATGTGACGCAGTCCGAGTCGGACCGCGCCGTGGCCGCCGACGACCTCGCCTACATCGTGCGCGAGCACACCGAGGAGGTCTACACCGACGAGTCGGCCGAGACCGCGCTCGAGGCGGCCCGCGAGTGGGCGGCCGAGGGCGAGAAGCGCGCCGTGCTCGTGACCGGGTCGATCACCCTCGTCGGCGACGCCATCACCCTCGCCACAGTGAGCAAGTGGAAGCGATGACCGAACAGCCGCGCCCCGCCCGTGCGCCGCGCGCGCGACGTCAGCGCTCGGTCACCGAGATGCTGCTGTCGATCGTGCTGGCGCTCGAGGCCGTGCTCGTCTT
The DNA here is from genome assembly GCF_046714715.1 of Conyzicola sp. Lineage (GTDB taxonomy): Bacteria > Actinomycetota > Actinomycetes > Actinomycetales > Microbacteriaceae > Conyzicola. The sequence continues at coordinate 3,471 of NZ_JBKKAD010000018.1, forward strand.
CTTCGTGACCCTCGTGGTCTACGGGCTGAAGTCGCTCGAGCCGGGCCTGGCGTTCGGCGGGGGAGCGCTGCTCATCCTCGCGCTCTTCCTCACCAGCGGACTGCTGCGCTACCCGTGGGGCGTCTGGCTCGGCTGGGCGCTGCAGCTCGTGCTGCTCGCCACCGGTTTCCTCGTGCCGCTGATGTTCTTCATCGCGGCCTGCTTTTTCGGGATCTGGATCTTCTGCTTTGTTCGCGGACGCCAGATCGACCACCAGAAGGCCGCATTCGCGGCCGAACACCCCAACCCAGGAGATAACACGTGAGCGTCGAAGAAACACTCGTACTCGTCAAGCCCGACGGTGTGGCCCGCAACCTGACCGGCGAGATCCTGCGCCGCATCGAGGCCAAGGGGTACCAGCTGGTCGATATCAAGTTCGTGGAGGCGAGCCGCGAGCTGCTCGCCGCGCACTACGCGGAGCACGAGGGCAAGCCCTTCTACGAGCCCCTCGTCGAATTCATGGAGAGCGGCCCGATCGTCGCGATCCGCGTCGCCGGCAACGGCGTCATCGAGGGCTTCCGCTCGCTCGCCGGCGCGACCAACCCGACGAGCGCCGCGCCCGGAACGATCCGCGGCGACCTCGGCCGCGACTGGGGCCTGAAGGTGCAGCAGAACCTCGTGCACGGCAGCGACTCCGCCGAGTCGGCGCAGCGCGAACTGGCCCTCTGGTTCTAGCCCGGCCTCGGCTCTAACCCAGCCCAAATGAGCCGATTCCGGCCAGATGACGCCTCCGCGGATGGCTCATCTAGCCGGAATCGGCTCTTTTACTGTCTGAACTGACCGGCGCCGCCGTTACTCGGCCGGCGTTGTCGCCTCGCTCGCGACCGACGACACGAAGGCGGCGAACGCCTCGGCGTCGTCGACCGCGCCCTGGTACAGCTGCCCGTTCACGAGCACGGTCGGCGTGCCGACGAACTCGGTGACGGTGTCGCTCGCGAGTTCGCCCGAGGTCACCCGGTCGGTCGCACTCGTGACCCAGTCGGCGAACGTCTTGTCGTCGATGCACGACGCGACGTCGTCACTGTCGGCGCCAGCATCCGCCACCAGCTTTTTCAGGGCCGGGGTGTCGAGACCGCTCGTGTTCTCCTCGGGCTGCTGGGCGAACAGGGCGTCGTTCACGGCCATGTACTGGTCGGGGTCGTAGTTCGCCACGCAGACCGCGGCGTTCGCGGCACGAGACGAGTACTTCGTGCCGAGCGAGACCCGGTCGAGGATCGAGATCGGGTGGATCTCGAGCGACGCGTCACCCGCGGTCACCCAGCCGGTGATCTGCTCGGCGTTCGTCGTCTCGAAGGTCTGGCAGATCGGGCAGGCGTAGTCGATGTAGGTCACGATGTTCACCGTGGCGTCGAGGGCCGACGTGTCGGTCGCCACCGGATCGGCGTCGAGGGCGAGGGCTTTGGTCGTGACCGGTGCGAGAGTCGTTCCGTCGCCGGTGAACAGGATGCCGTTGCTCGCCATGTTCTTGGGATTGATCGTCGTGGTGGTGGTCGCGTTGACGATCACGAGCGTGACGACGGTCACGACGGCGAGCAGGGCGACGATGACTCCACCCTGCACGAACACCCGGTTGCGCTTCTTGCGGCGCTGGGCTGCCTCGCGCTCCTGCTTCGCGAGTTCGCGGGCGTGTTCGCGCCGTGCCTTCTTGCCGTCTGCGGTGTTGCTCATCGGTTCCTCTCGATGGTCTGCGGGTGGGGCCCAGCACAGGATGGCCCCGGTAGCTATGCGGTAGCTGAATGCGTGGCGCGAGCGGGGCTAGAGGCTGCCGAGAACGTCGAGACGCAGCTGCGCGACGACGGCGACCACGAGGTAGCTCGCGAGCGTGATCGCGGGAACCCAGCCGTACAGGGCGCCCGCCACCCGCCGGGCCGCGGCGGGCACGGGGAGGTTGCCCTCCCTCAGGTTGTACAGCGTCACGGCCCAGAACAGCGGGATCGTCACGCTCCAGGTGACCATGCACCACGGGCAGAGGGTGCCGAGCACGAAGACGCTCTGGGTGATCAGCCAGATCACGAACGCGAGGGCCGCGACGATGCCGAGGTTGAACGCCACCCAGAACCAGCGGGCGAACCGCGCGCCGGACAGCAGCGCCACGCCCACGACGATCGGGGCGATCCAGGCGGCGAGCCCGATGATCGGGTTGGGAAAGCCGAACAGCGACCCCTGCCACGACTCGAGATTCGCCCGGCACTGCACGAGCATGCTGAAGTCGCAGCCGAGCGCCTCGGTCGGATCGGTCAGCGTCGTGAACTTCTCCAGCGTCAGCGCGAAGGCCGCGTACCAGCCGATGACACCCGCCACGATGAGGAAGATCGCGAGCACGACGGGACGCTTGGCGGCTGGGGTCTCTGGCACGCTGCAGATTATGGCACGCGTCGAATCACGTCTGACTGGGAATGCGTGCGATAATCGGATACAGCCAGCCGAGCCGCGCTCGACCTGGCGCCAAAGAAGGCTTACCGGGCGACAATCCGGGCCAGTGCCGAACATCCGAGTTGATCGGATGACGGCCAGTCGGATAGCGAGTTCCGAAGCGCTGAGTGACAGTCAGTGCAACACAGACAGTGGAACCAGAGCAGACAGTGGCTGACACGTACGACCAGAGAAGGGTCGCCAGCCACACCATGCCGGTTCTTGACCTGAAGAATTTGCAGCGTGATCGCTGAGGCGTAGCGCGAACGAGAGAGTACCCGGTGGGCGGCGCGGTTTCCCACCAGGGCCTAGGAGTACACCGCCAGTGGTGAATGACAAAGACAACATCGAACCCAAGCGTCGCAAAGGACTGTTCGGAAGCCGCAAGGCAGCCGTGACCCCGCCGCCCGCGCCCGTCGAAGCGGCAGCCGTCGCCGAAGAGCCGCCCGTGACCGCACCTGTCGACGACATCATCGTCGACGAGGTCGTCGTGAAGGCCGCCACGCGCACGCGCACCCGCAAGCCGGCCGTCGCCGAGACCCCCGCGGTCGAGACGACGGATGACACGGCCGACGCCGAGACCGACGACACCCCCAAGCGTGCCGCGCTTCCCACCACGTCGCTGCTGTTCCAGGCGCCGCCGGAGAGCGCGGTTCTGCCCGAGCGCGCCCCCGCACGCCAGCCGCGCCAGTCGCGCAACGCCGACGCTTCGGCCGCGCGCACCGACGACCTGAGCAACGACCTCGGCGACGAGTCGGGCACCGTGCGCCGCCGCTCGCGCCGTCGCCCCGGCGAAGAGGCCCGCGACGGCGACGATGCCCCCGGCACCGTCGTCCGCGTGCGCCAGCCGCGCCCCGAGCCCGTTCTCAGCAACGAGCCCACCCGCGTCAAGGGCTCCACCCGCCTCGAGGCCAAGAAGCAGCGCCGCCGTGACGGCCGTGATGCCGGCCGTCGTCGCCCCGTGATCACCGAGAGCGAGTTCCTCGCCCGCCGTGAGAGCGTCGACCGCGTGATGGTGGTGCGTTCCAAGTTCGGGCGCATCCAGATCGCGGTTCTCGAAGACGGCGTTCTCGTCGAGCACTACGTGGCGAAGAGCCAGGACATGTCGCTCATCGGCAACGTCTACCTCGGCCGCGTGCAGAACGTGCTGCCGAGCATGGAGGCCGCCTTCGTCGACATCGGACGCGGCCGCAACGCCGTGCTCTACTCGGGCGAGGTCGACTGGGATGCCGCGGCGGAGAACTCCGCCGAGGGCAAGAGCCAGGCCCGTCGCATCGAGCTCGCGCTGAAGCCGGGCGACAAGGTCCTCGTGCAGGTCACGAAGGACCCGATCGGCCACAAGGGCGCCCGCCTCACCAGCCAGGTCTCGCTGCCCGGCCGCTACCTCGTCTACGTGCCCAACGGCTCGATGAGCGGGATCAGCCGCAAGCTGCCCGACACCGAGCGCGCGCGTCTCAAGAAGATCCTGAAAGAGGTTCTGCCCGACAACGTCGGCGTCATCGTGCGCACGGCGGCCGAGGGTGCGACCGAGGAGCAGCTCACGCTCGACGTCAGCCGCCTCACCAGCCAGTGGGCCGAGATCAGCCGCCTCATCGAGACGGCCAACGCTCCCGCGCTGCTGCACTCCGAGCCCGACCTGCTCGTCAAGATCATCCGCGACGTCTTCAACGAGGACTTCCAGAAGCTCGTGATCGACGGCGACGACGCTCAGGAGATCATCCAGAGCTACCTCAACGGCGTCGCCCCCGACCTCATCGACCGCGTCGAGCGCTTCGAGGGAACCAACGACCCGTTCGACGTCTACCGTGTCAACGAGCAGATCGAGAAGGCGCTCGACCGCAAGGTCTGGCTGCCCTCCGGCGGTTCGCTCGTGATCGACCGCACCGAGGCCATGACCGTCGTCGACGTCAACACCGGCAAGTTCGTCGGCTCTGGCGGAAACCTCGAAGAGACGGTCACCAAGAACAACATCGAGGCTGCCGAGGAGATCGTGCGCCAGCTGCGGCTGCGCGACATCGGCGGCATCATCGTCGTCGACTTCATCGACATGGTGCTCGAGTCGAACCGCGACCTCGTGCTGCGCCGACTCGTCGAGTGCCTCAGCCGCGACCGCACCAAGCACCAGGTCGCCGAGGTCACCTCGCTCGGACTCGTGCAGATGACCCGCAAGAAGCTGGGCCTCGGCCTGCTCGAGACGTTCAGCGAGCCGTGCGAGCAGTGCGCCGGCCGCGGCGTGATCGTGCACCACGACCCCGTCACGAAGCACCGCATCCAGCAGGCACCGCAGCCCGAGGTCAACAACGGCCGTCGCAGCCGCGGGGGCAAGGGCAACGGTTCGTCGAACGGAAACGGCGGCAACGGCAACGGCAACGGCGGCAACAACGGCAACGGCGGCCAGAACAACGGCGGCCAGAACCAGCAGCAGCCGCAGGTGAGCTCGCCGCCCAAGGCGCCCGGAACCGGCACCCACGCCATCACCGACGACGCCCGCAACGCTCTCGCGCAGATCGCCGCCCGCACGGTAGCCGCGCAGGCGAACGCGAGCAACGCCGGCGCGCCCGCAGCGCCCGCCACGCCTGCGGCCGAGCCCGCAGCGACGGTCGTCGAAACGCCCGTCGAAACGCCCGTCGAAACGCCCGTCGAGGCGCCCGCAGCGCAGCAGCCCACGCAGGGCAGGACGCGTTCAGGCCGTGGCCGGGCATCCTCCGAGGCCAAGTCGACTATCGCGGCGACGACCCCCGAGGTCGACGCCCCGCTCGAGGCGAAGATCGCCGAGGCCGCCGCCCCCGCCGCCGAGCGCACGGAAGCCGTCGCGCCCGTAGCGACAGCCGCGCCCGAGGAGTCGAAGGCCGACGCCCCCGTCGCGATCCTCGACATCCCGGTCACGAAGGCACCCCGCGCGAGCCGCCGCATGAACAACCGCGACGCCGAGCAGATCCTCGACTCCGTGCTCGAGGCTCTTCCCGAGCCGAAGCAGCCCGGTCAGGGCCGTTCGCGCACCTCGCGTCGTGCCGGCAGCGCCGGCGCCGTTGTGAGCGCTCCGGTCACGGAAGACTAGTCATCGACACACGAAACCCCGCCGGCCCCGTCCGGCGGGGTTTCGTCGCGTCCGGGGAGTCAGCGTGTTCTCTCAGCCAGCTCTGGTTAGGCTTCCCGAGTGAGTAGCCAGCTTGATGCCCGCCGTCGCGACCGCGGCGCACATGCCGGCCACGATCATCCGCCCGGTCGCGACGAGTCGCGGGCCCGCCGCCGCCAGTTCGCCTGGCTCGGCATCGGAATCGTCGGCATCACCGCCCTGTTCGTCGTGCGGGCCATCACCGCCGACCAGAGCGCGCTCGCCCTGCCTGACAAGGCGCAGGACTTCCTCACCCTCAGCATCAGCGTCATCGTCGAGTCGATGCCGTTCGTCATCCTCGGTATCGTGCTCTCGATCGCGGTGCAGGTGTGGGTTCCCGACTCGTGGATCATGCGGGTTCTGCCCCGAAACCCGTTCCTGCGCCGCGCCGCCATCTCGTTCATCGGCGTCTTCCTGCCGGTCTGCGAGTGCGGCAACGTGCCGCTCGCGCGCGGGCTCATGGTCAAGGGCTTCACCGTCTCCGAGTCGATGACCTTCCTGCTCGCGGCGCCCATCATCAACCCGATCACGATCATCACCACCCACCAGGCTTTCGGCTGGGACGACCACATCCTCGTCGGCCGCATCGTCGGCGGCTTCGTCATCGCGAACCTGATCGGGTGGCTGTTCAGCCGTCATCCGAACCAGGATTCGCTGCTGACCGACAAGTTCGCCGCAATCTGCCGCGTGCCGGATGCGCACGACCACGGCGTCTCCCGCTGGCAGGAGAGCGTCTCGCTCTTCCGCCGCGAATCGAGCATCATCCTGCCGGCGCTCTTCATCGGAGCGGTGGCGGCCGGCGCCATCCAGTCGCTCGTGCCCCGCTCGGTGCTGGTGAGCCTCGGTAGCAACCCGCTCTGGTCGATCCTCGCGATGATGCTGCTCGCGTTCGTGATCTCGGTGTGCTCGAACGTCGACGCCTTCTTCATCCTGCCGTTCGCGTCCACGTTCATGCCGGGATCGATCGTCAGCTTCCTCGTCTTCGGGCCGATCATCGACATCAAGATGCTCGCCCTGCTGCGCACCACCTTCACGGTGAGAACCCTCGTGCAGCTCACCGTCGTCGTCGCGCTCCTCAGCGCGCTCATCGGATTGGTCGTGAACTATGTCGCCTAGCCTCCTGAGAGCCGTGCAGCGCTGGCGGGGCGTGGCCCTGATGAGCGTCGTCGTCGTCGCGACCATCTGGCTCGCGCTGACCAACCAGCTCATCCTCTACATCCACCCGCGCTACGTGCTGTTCACCGTCATCATGGCGGTCGTCGCCCTGGTCTTCGTCGCCGCGAGCGCGTTCCTGCGCGAGCCCCACGACCATGACGCTCCACCGTCCCGGCGGCAGAACGTGGTGTCGGGGGCGGCCGCCGTGCTCTCTCTCGTGATCGCCGCCGGCATCATCGTTGTTCCGCCCGCGACCCTGTCGAGCGCGACGCTCGAGCAGCGCGCCATCAACAACGGCGGACTGGCCGGCGACCAGGCCCAGTCGGTCGCCTCGGTGGCGTCGACGACCGACGCGGCGTTCGCGAAGTTCACCGTGCTCGAGTGGTCGTCGCTGTTGCGGCAGACGAGCGAGCTGTCGGTCTTCAGCGGCAAGCCGGTCGACATCGTCGGCTTCGTGAGCGCAGATCCGGATGATCCGGAGAACATGTTCTTCGTGTCGCGGTTCGTCATCACCTGTTGTGCCGTCGACGCGCAGCCGATCGGCGTGCCCGTCTACGCCCCCGGGTGGGCCGACGACGTGGCCGTCGACCAGTGGGTGCGCGTCACGGGCGGGTTCGATACCAACCCCAGCGGAGTCAGCCAGCAGGCGATCGCCGTCGTGCCCGACACGGTAGAGGTCGTCGAACAGCCGGGAGAGCCCTATCTCTACTGAGCTTCCGACCGCTTCCCGGTTCCGACGCACGTTCACCACCGTGGTCGTGGTACTCGCACTGCTCTGCGCCGGCTTCGCTGCGCTGGGCTACGTGCAGGGACCCAAACTCTCGAGCGCGCAGGTCGACACCGAACAGGTCACGACGCGCAGCGGCCAGCAGCTGCGGCTGTTCGCCAACCAGCCGCTCGCCGCGGTCGGCCCCGACGACGTCACCATCACGCCCGCCGCGGACTTCACCGTGACCACCTCGGGTGCCGTGGTGGCCGTGCAGTTCGAGCAGCCGCTGCTCTATGACGCGCGCTACGTCGTGAAGGTCGACGGCGTCACGAGCGAGTTCGACGACCAGGGATCCACCCTCAGCTACGAGTTCACCACGGGCTCGCAGCCGCTCTACTACCTCGACCGGGGTGAGACCGTCGACGAGATCGTGCGAACCGAGGCCCGGGGAGTCGAGCGCACCGTCGTCTACTCGGCCCCGCGCATCCAGGAATTCGCTCTCCTCGGAACGAGCGCCGCAGTGTCCACCGACCAGGGTGACGGAACCAGTGCGCTCAGCCTGGTCAGCTTCGAAGACGGGGGAGTGGAGCCGCTGGGCCTGCCCGCGCCCGGTGTCATCGAGAACCTTCACGCCGCCGACGACGGCGTCACAATCGGCTTCGCGTTCTCGAGCACCGACGGAGCGTTCGACGACACGTTGATGACCCTGAACCTCGACCTGGGCCGCGACATCGTGCCCGTCGCCGGCCTCGACGGAGCCCCACTCGCGGTCAGCAACTGGTTCTTCGTGCCCGGGGGAGTCACACTCGCCGCACACAACCGCGACGACGAGGGTGTGCTGCTCGTCGACACGGCGTCGGGCGCGGTCACGCCGCTGGGTAGCTTCGCGAGCCTCGAATCGCTCTCGACCGACGGAACGCGGCTCGGGGTGACCAACGCGTTCGGGCCGGCCGTGCTGTCGATAACCGACCTCGCCGACGAGGAGTTCGCGCCCTCGCCGATCTACGGTGTGCAGCCGCTGGCCGGGGAGTTCCAGCTGATGCGCGGAACGGAACTCGTGCAGCACGTCGTGCTCGTCGACTACGAGGCCAACGTGTTCGAGAACCTGCTCGTCGCCGACGACGGGTCGAGCTCGCGCGAACTGCTGCGCACGGTGGATCACGCTGGCAGCATCGGCGACTTCTCCGTCTCGCCCAACGACCAGTTCGTGGCGGTCGAGGTCGTGCCGAACGTCGAGTCGAGCGCGAGCGACGGCTACCCGGTGAACGACCGCTCCACGAGCGTCACGACCGTGATCATCGACCTCGCATCGGGCGCACAGGTCAAGAGCGTGGCCGGCTTCGCCCTGCAGTGGTGACACTGCGGCGCTAGAAAGGCGCTCTAAACCGGCTGGATGAGCGCTTCGGAGTTGTTCTTCACCGAAGCGACGTCTTTGCTGACCTCGTAGAACTCCACCTCGTCGGCGAGGTCGGCCGCGGCGTCGGACACCGCGCCGAGCAGCTCGGGCGACCCCGGCGTGCGCGGGTCGAGCCAGTCTTCGAGCAGTCCGGGCTCGAGCAGCAGGGGCATGCGGTCGTGGATGAGGGCGAGCGGGCCGGCGGATGCGCGGGTCAGTATCGCCGTCGAGAGCAGCCAGCGCGCGGGATCGCCCGCGGCGGCTGCCGGGTTCTTCCACCACTCGTACAGGCCCGCGAACAGCAGGGGCTCGCCGTCGGGGGAGTGCACGAACTGCGCCGAGGAGGTGCCGTCGGCGCCCTTATGCCACACGTAGTACCCCGTCGCCGGGATGGCCGCGCGGCGGGACTGCGCAGCGGGCGCGAAGGCGGGGTTCGCCAGCACCTGCTCGACCGGGGCGTCGAACATGGTGGCGCCCACGGCGGCGTCGGGAGCACCCCCCGGCACGAGGCCCCAGCTGGCCGACTCGAGGCGGCGCAACACGGCCGGATTCTCGGGGTCGTATCCTTCGGTCGACGCGTCTTTGTTCACGGCGTCGATGATGACGATCACCCGGTCGGCGGGCGCGATGTTGTGCGAGGCGGGCGGCAGAATGTCTGCCTGCCGGTCGACATCGAGCATCGCCACGAGCTCGTCGGGGTCGGTGGTGAAAACGAATCGGCCGGGCATGCTCCCATTCTGTACCGGGCCGCCGACGCCGGATGCCGCTAGAGCCCGCGTTTCTCCTTCTGGCTGATGCGCAGCCCGCTCGCCTGCAGCCGGGTGACGAGTTGGCGCACCGTCACGGGCAGGGCGCCGAGCGACACGAGCTCGTCGTATTTGCGCGCGGGCACGTCGTAGTGGTCGCCGTCGAAGCCGCGCCGCGGAATGCCCGCACGCGCCGCGAACGCGTGCAGCTCGTCGAGCGAGTGGTCGCTGACCAGGTGTGCCCATAGAGTGTCGTGTGCCGGCCAGATGGGTTGGTCGATCAGCACGGTCATGGGCTGATTCTAAACACAACGGGGGCATCGGATGGCGCAGTCGCTACAGGCACGGGCAACGAGGGCGAACGCGGTTCCCGCCGGGGTCGCGGCGGGCATCGTCGGGATCGTCATGCTCGTTCAGGCGATCCTGCGAACGTTCGTGGCGGTCTTCAGCAACGTCGCCTATTCCAGCGCCGGTGGAATCAACACCGGGTACGACCCGGGCAACGTCTTAGCGCCCTTCGGGCAGCTCTTCGTAGAACTCGGAACGACAGTGATCCCCGCGGCCATCGGCGTGTTCCTTGCCTTCTGGCTCCTCGTTCCCCTCGTGCCCGAGCTGCGTGTGCCCCGCGTCGTCGTGCGCTCTCTCGTGGCCGCGGCCATAGCCGCGGCCCTGGTGCTGGTCTTCACCGCCGTCTATTCCGGCAGCAGCATCTTCTCGGGCCAGCAGTCGTTCGCCTATGCGGTCTTCGGAACGGCCCAGGCCGGTCTCTACACCTTCATCAATGTGACCCCGCTCGTGATTCTGGCCGGATTCCTCGCCTGGTTCTGGGTCTCGAAGGGCCGACCCGCGGCATCCGCTCTCTAATTCACAAACACGGCAATTCACAGACACGGCGTGTGTCTTCGACCCGCTCGCGCTCCGGGCAGGTTAGTGTTAACACTCAATTCGGCCACGATTCTCGAGTCTGAAACCCGGCGATGACTCGCCGCCATAATCACGGTTTGACCGCGGCTATGTAGATCGAGTAGTCTTGGCCCTTGGTGTGCGCTGGCCTGAGGCCGCGAAAGATCGCCATAAGCTTCCGAAAGTAAGGGTTACCAAGTGGTTTACGCAGTTGTGCGCGCCGGTGGTCGGCAGGAAAAGGTAGAGGTCGGCACGATTGTCGTCCTCGACCGCATCCAGGCTGACAAAGACGGCAATGTCGAGCTCGCCCCGGTGCTGCTCGTTGATGGCGACAAGATCACGCACGACGCGAAAGCGCTTGCGGACGTCAAGGTCGTCGCCGAGGTCCTGAACGACCTCCGCGGCCCGAAGATCGTCATCCAGAAGTTCAAGAACAAGACCGGATACAAGAAGCGCCAGGGCCACCGCCAGGAGCAGACTCGTATCAAGATCACTTCGATTAACTAAGGGGCTGACAACTCATGGCACACAAAAAGGGCGCAAGCTCCTCTCGTAACGGTCGCGACTCCAACGCGCAGTACCTCGGCGTCAAGCGCTTCGGCGGCCAGGTCGTCAAGTCCGGCGAAATCATCCTCCGCCAGCGCGGCACGCACTTCCACCCCGGCGCCAACGTCGGCCGTGGCGGCGACGACACGCTGTTCGCCCTCACCGCCGGTGCGGTCGAGTTCGGTGTGAAGGGTGGCCGCAAGGTCGTCAACATCGTGGTGGCTGCGTAGTCAGCTGCATTGCAACTTAGCGTTAGGGGCGAGCTTCGGCTCGCCCCTAACGTGGTTTATCAAGGAAAAATCTCATGGCATCGTTCGTCGACCAGGTAACCCTGCACCTTCGCGCAGGGCACGGCGGCAACGGCTGTGTGTCGGTAAAGCGCGAGAAGTTCAAGCCGCTCGCGGGCCCCGACGGCGGTAACGGCGGTAACGGCGGCGACATCGTGCTGGTCAGCGACGTGCAGACCACCACGCTGCTGAACTACCACCGCTCGCCCCACCGCAAGTCCGACCACGGACAGCCCGGACAGGGCGACCACAAGGCCGGCACCTCCGGCGACGAGATGGTTCTGCTCGTCCCCGTCGGCACGGTCGTCAAAGACGCCGAGGGCAACGAGATCCTCGACATGAACGAACACGGCATGCGCTACGTCGCTGCCGCGGGCGGAATGGGCGGTCTGGGCAACGCCGCCCTCGCCTCCACCAAGCGCAAGGCGCCGGGCTTCGCACTGCTCGGAACCCTCGGTTTCGAGGGCGCGGTGCGTCTCGAGCTCAAAGTCGTCGCGGATGTCGCATTCGTCGGTTACCCCTCGGCCGGAAAGTCGAGCCTGGTTGCCGCAATGTCGGCGGCCAAGCCGAAGATCGCCGACTACCCCTTCACCACCCTGCACCCCAACCTCGGAGTCGTCGAGTCGGGCGAGACGCGCTACACGGTAGCCGACGTCCCCGGCCTCATCGAGGGCGCCAGCGAGGGCAAGGGCCTCGGCCTCGAGTTCCTGCGTCACGTCGAGCGCTGCTCGGCGCTGCTGCACGTGCTCGACTGCGGAACGCTCGACCCGGGTCGCGACCCGATGAGCGACCTCGACATCATCCTCGGCGAACTCGCCGCCTACCCCGTTCCCGAGGGCCAGGTTCCGCTGCTCGACCGCCCGCAGTTCATCGCGCTCAACAAGACCGACGTTCCCGAGGGCAAAGAGCTCGCCGACCTCGTGCGTCCCGACCTCGAGGCCCGCGGCTACCGCGTCTTCGAAGTGTCCGCGGTTTCGCGCGCCGGACTCCGCGAGCTCTCGTTCGCCCTCGCCGAACTGGTCGAGGCCGACCGCGTCGAGAAGGCGAAAGAGATCGCCAAGCCGCGCATCGTCATCCGCCCGCGCGCCGTCAACGAGGTCGAGTTCGTCATCAAGGTCGAGGGCGGGTCGTTCGGCAACGTCTACCGCGTCATCGGCACCAAGCCCGAGCGCTGGGTGCAGCAGACCGACTTCACCAACGACGAGGCCGTCGGCTTCCTGGCCGACCGCCTGGCCAAGCTCGGCGTCGAGACCGAGCTGTTCAAGTCGGGTGCCGTGCCCGGCTCCACCGTCATGATCGGTGCCGAAGGCGGCGTCGTCTTCGACTGGGAGCCCACCGTGGCATCCGCGGCCGAACTCGTCGCGAGCCCGCGCGGTACCGACCCGCGCCTTGAAGAAGGCCGCCGCCTGACGAGCAAGACCCGTCGCGCGAACTACCTCGAACGCATGGACGCCAAGACGGCCGCACGCGCCGAGCTCGACCGCGAGCGCGAGGGTGGCGTCTGGAACGACGACGAGGGCTTCGCCGTCGAGCGTGACGCCGCGGACGACCGTGACTAATCAGATCCACACCCGTGCCGAGATCGCCACGGCCAAGCGCATCGTCGTCAAGGTCGGATCATCGTCGATCAGCGGCGAGAACGTCGGGCAGATAACTCCGCTCGTCGACGCTCTCGCGGCGGCGCACGGTCGCGGCTGCGAGGTCATCCTGGTCTCGTCGGGTGCCATCGCCACGGGCATCCCGTTTCTCAACCTCGACTCCCGCCCGACCGACCTCGCGACCCAGCAGGCCGCGGCGGCCGTGGGGCAGAACCTGCTCATCTACCGCTACCAAGACAGCCTGCGGCGCTTCAAGATCGTGGCCGGTCAGGTGCTGCTGACGGCGGGCGACCTCGAGAACCCCACCCACCGCGGCAACGCGCAACGGGCCATGGAGCGCCTGCTCGACCTGCGCATCCTGCCCATCGTCAACGAGAACGACACCGTCGCGACGCACGAGATCCGGTTCGGTGACAACGACCGGCTCGCGGCGCTCGTCTCCCAGCTCGTGCACGCCGACCTGCTCGTGCTGCTGTCCGACGTCGACGCGCTCTACACACGCCCGCCGCTCGACCCCGGCGCCGTGAAGATCACCGAGGTGGCCTTCGACGACGACCTCGGCCAGGTCGAGTTCGGCGACATCGGTGCCGCGGGCGTCGGCACCGGGGGAGCCGGCACCAAGGTGGCAGCCGCGAAGCTCGCCGCCGCCTCGGGTACACCCGTGCTGCTCGCCTCCACGGGCGACGTCGGCCCGGCGCTCTCGGGCGCCGCCGTCGGTACCTGGTTCGAGGCCAAGCGCATCTAGCGCTGTTTCGGCCCGAGACGCAGGCCGCGCCAGCGCCTTGCCGCCGGTCGTACACTGGGCGCTATGACCGATACCGCCGTCGCAACCACATCGTTCACCGAGAAGCTCGAGGCCGCACGCCGCGCATCCGTGGTGCTCGCCACGGCGAAGGCCGACCTGAAGAACTCGGCCCTCGAGGCGATCGCCCGGGCCGTGGTCGCCAACGCCGACCGTGTTATCGCGGCGAACGACCTCGACCTGGCCAACGGCCGGGAGAACGCGCTCTCCGCCGGGCTGCAAGACCGGCTGCGCCTCGACGTCGCCCGTCTGACCTCGCTCGCCGACGCCGTGCGTGAGATCGTCGCGCTCACCGACCCCGTTGGCGAGGTGGTGCGCGGAAGCACGCTGCCCAACGGCGTCGGGCTCACTCAGGTGCGCGTGCCGTTCGGGGTGATCGGCGCGATCTACGAGGCCCGCCCCAACGTCACGATCGACATCGCGGCGCTCGCGCTGAAGAGCGGCAATGCCGTGGTGCTGCGCGGGGGGTCGGCGGCCGAGAACACCAACCGCGTTCTCGTCGACGTCATCCAGGGAGCCCTGGCCGAGGCCGGCCTTCCGGTCGACGCGGTGCAGACGATCGACGAGTTCGGTCGCGAGGGCGCGAAGCAGCTGATGCAGGCGCGCGGGTATGTCGACGTGCTCATCCCACGCGGCAGCGCCGACCTCATCAACGCGGTGGTCGCCGAGTCGAAGGTGCCCGTGATCGAGACCGGCGCGGGAGTCGTGCACGTCTTCCTCGACGCCAGCGCCGACGAGCGGATGGCCGTCGACATCGTGCACAACGCCAAGGTGCAGCGACCCAGCGTGTGCAACGCCCTCGAGACACTGCTCGTCCACGAGTCATCCGCATCTCGACTGCTGCCCCCCGTGCTCGCGAAACTGCGCGAATCCGGCGTCACCATCCACGCCGACGAGCGCACGAGCGCGATCTTCGCCGACGTCGTGCCCGCCACCGACGCCGACTGGTCGACCGAGTACATGTCGCTCGATCTCGCCGTGCGTGTCGTCGGCGACCTCGACGAGGCGATGCAGCACATCCGCGACTACTCCACCCACCACACCGAGTCGATTATCACCAACGACCTCGGCAACGCCGAACGTTTTCTCGCCGAGGTCGATTCTGCGGTGGTGATGGTCAACGCGTCGACCCGGTTCACCGACGGAGGCGAGTTCGGCTTCGGGGCCGAAGTGGGCATCTCGACGCAGAAACTGCACGCTCGCGGCCCGATGGGGCTCGGCGAATTGACCAGCACCAAGTGGGTTGTGCGCGGCAGCGGTCAGGCACGCGGCTAAGCTTTAGAACGTCGTGAATGGAGAACCACATGTCGCTGATCACCAGCCTGATTACCGCCGCTGAAGAGTCGGCTCACAACGAGCTGCCCATGAGCCCGTTCGGATACGCCGGCATTGCCGTCGCGGTGTTCGTGGCACTCGGCGTCGTCGTGTGGAGCTACCGCGACGTCGCGAACCGTCACAGTGACAAGTTCAACGCCGCGCACGACGACCAGCACACGCCGGGCCACTAGGGGCCGCGCGTGGTCGAGGGCGCTGCGCGCCGGGCTCGCGTCGGTGTAATGGGTGGGACATTCGACCCCATCCACAACGGCCACCTCGTCGCCGCAAGCGAGGTGCAACAGAAGTTCGACCTCGACGAGGTGATCTTCGTGCCCACCGGCATGCCGTGGATGAAGTCGGACTACGCCGTCACCGAGGGCGAGCACCGTTACCTGATGACCGTGATCGCCACCGCGGCGAACCCGCGATTCACGGTGAGCCGGGTCGATATCGACCGCACGGGGCCCACCTACACGATTGATACGCTGCGTGATATCCACGCCGCCCGGCCCGACGCCGACATCTTCTTCATCTCGGGCGCCGACGCGATCGCGCAGATCCTCGAGTGGAAAGACGTCGAACAGGTCTGGCCGCTCGCGCATTTCGTCGCCGTGTCGCGTCCGGGACACCCCCTGACCATTTCCGGTTTACCTGAGCAGGGCGTAAGCTTGCTAGAAGTTCCGGCGCTAGCTATCTCTTCTACAGACTGCAGAAGCCGGGTGAGCCGGGGATTCCCGGTCTGGTATTTGGTTCCCGATGGTGTAGTTCAGTACATCTCCAAACACCACTTGTATCGGAGTATTTAATGACCAGCTCTCAGGATCAGCCTCCACTGTCGAGGCGTGCACTTCGCCAGCAGCTCTCCCACGCGGAGGAAATCGACGACTCCGCCGAGGCCGACCGCGCGCCCTCGGGCCGCCGCGCCCGCGCCGCAGCCGCCGGGGGTCTGGTCGAGGTGACGAACACCTCCCAGACCGACGCCGTCGTGACTCCGGTGGAGCAGGACGACGACGCAGAGCACGGCGACGCAGAGCACAACGACTCCGCAGAGCACAGCGACTCGCTCGAGACGCCCGCGCTCACCGACTCCGCGATTCCGAAGGCATTCCCGTTCGCCGGCCAGGTCGAGGCGACCAACGACGACGACGGTCACACCGGATTTCAGCTGAGCGATTTCCGCCCCGAAACGACGCCCGTCGAGAACGAACCCGCCGACGCGGCCGAGCCTTCGTTCGACTCGCTCTTCTCCGATCTGCTCGAGCCCGAGCCCGCTGCAGCCGACGAGCAGCCTGCAGCCGACGAGCAGCCTGCCGCCGACGAGGCACCTGTCGCCGACGAGACCGAGATTCCCCTCGGCGAGCCGGTCGAGGTCGACGAGCCTGTTGCCCCCGTCGCTCCTGTAGCGATCGCCCAAGAAGAGCGCACCCTGAGCCGCCGCGAGTGGCGTGCGATGCGTGCCGCCGCCGAAGCTGCCGAATCCGCCGAAGCGTCCACCAGCGAGGCACCCGACGCCGAGACATCCAGCTCTGAGCCGGCCCCCGAGGCCGCTCCCGAAGCGGCCGCCGACGTGACCGACTCCGCAACCTCGGCCCTCGAACCGCAGACCTCCGACGTCGAGATGCGCTTCCAGGAGCCCGAGCACGACCAGGAGCCAGAGCAGGAGGCGAAGGCCGAGCAGCCCGCCGCCAGCACGCCCATCGGCTCCGTCTTCATCCCGCCGCTCGTCGAGCCGGCTGCGGCGCCGCAGTCCGCGCTGTCCGACGCGATGGCCGAGTTCGAGGCCCTCACCCGTTCCCCGCAGGCCGAGGCACCCGTCGACATCGAGCGTTCCGCGCCCGAGGCCGACGCGCCCGCGAAGCCCGCCGACGAGGCCGCGAAGCCCACCCCGTTCTCGTTCCTCGTGAACCCGGCAAGCGCCCCGTCGACTCCCAGCCCCTCGTCCGACCCCGACGCGGCCTACACGCCCCCGATCGGCCACTGGTCGCGCCAGGCCGAGCTCGACGACGAGAACCAGCCGTTCGAGAACACCCTCAGCCGCGATGTCGGCGGCGGAAACGTCGCGACGACCACCAACGCCCTCGTGCTGCCGATGATCCCGCAGCGCGACGACTTCTCCTCGGTGCTCAACGCCACGGGCGAGATCATGGTCACCGGCACGATCAACCTGCCCGGCAGCGTCGGCACCACCGGCCGCGACTCGCGCCACTACGACGACCCCGAGGTCGATCACCTCTTCGACGCCTTCGACAACGAGGTCGCGAACACCGACTCTGCTCCCGTGCGTGCGATCACCGCGGTCAGCAGCCACACCGCCACCCGCGGTGGCATCGAACTGGGACGCAAGCAGAGCAACCGCATGCTCAACGTGCTCCTGGTCACCGCATCCGTTATGGCGGTCGCCGTCGTCGGCCTGCTCATCGCCGGATTCGTCTTCCGCATCTTCTAGCCGTGAATCACTCTTCACACACCCCACTCTTAAGGACCCAGTGACCGCTTCTCCTCGCGCCCGCGAACTCGTCAACGTGGCGGCCGCCGCCGCCGACTCCAAGCAGGCAGAAGACATCGTCGCCCTCGACGTGTCCGGCCCGCTTCCCCTCACCGATGTCTTCCTCATCGCCACCGGCCGCAACGAGCGCAACGTCGTCGCCATCGCCGGCGAGGTCGAAGACAAGATGCTCGAGGCCGGTGCGAAGACCATCCGCCGCGAGGGTCGCGCTGAGGGCCGGTGGATTCTGCTCGACTTCGGCGACGTCATCGTGCACGTCTTCCACGAGGAAGACCGCATGTACTACTCGCTCGAGCGCCTGTGGAAAGACTGCCCCACGATCGCCCTCGACGTCGCGGGTGCCGCAGCGGTCGACGAGCCGGTCTCCGAGACCGCGGAGTAGTCCGCCCCCACTAGCGCGCGGGCAGACACACGGCGTAACACGAATTTGCCCGGCGCGCCCGCTCGGGTCACACTGATCTCCTCCGTCGCTCGAAGGTGCGTGGCGATTTTCCGCCATACGAACCCGGGTAGCGCATGATATCGATCAGCCACGTCAGCAAGTCGTTCGGCACGGGCGACGGTCGCACCCTGGCCCTCGATGACGTCAGCCTCGAGGTAGGCCGCGGAGAGATCTTCGGCGTGGTCGGGCAGAGCGGTGCGGGCAAGAGCACTCTCATCCGCACCGTCAACCTTTTGGAACGGCCGGATGCCGGCACCATAACGGTCGACGGCAGGGTGATCACGTCTCTCACTGACCGCGACCTGCGCATCGCCCGGCAGAGCATCGGAATGGTCTTCCAGCACTTCAACCTGCTGTCGAGCCGCACGGTGCGGGGTAACGTCGAGCTCGCGCTCGAGGTCATCGGCGTCGACGGTCGAGAACGCCGCGCGCGTGCCGGCGAGATCCTCGAACTCGTGGGCCTCGCCGAGAAGGAGAACGCCTACCCGGCGCAGCTCTCCGGCGGTCAGAAGCAGCGCATCGGCATTGCCCGTGCCCTCGCCGGCCGCCCCAGCGTGCTGCTCTCCGACGAGGCCACGAGCGCGCTCGACCCGGAGACGACGCGCTCGATCCTCGAGCTGCTCAAGACCATCAACCGCGAACTCGACCTCACCGTGCTGCTCATCACCCATGAGATGGACGTCGTGAAGACGGTGTGCGACTCTGCGGCTCTTATCGAGGGCGGCCGCATCGCCGAACAGGGAAAGCTCGTCGAGCTCATCTCCGCCCCGGGTTCGCGGCTCGCCCACGATCTCTTCCCGCTCGGCGAGATCCCGGCCGGCACGACCGGCACCGTCGTCGACATCACCTTCAGCGGCGGCTCCGCCGACCGGCCGGTCATCGCGCAACTCGCGCGGGACCACGCGATCGACGTGAGCATCCTCGGGGCCACGATCGAGACGATCGCCGGCAACCAGGCCGGCCGCACCCGCCTCGAGCTTCCCGGGTCGCCCCAGACGACGGCGGCCGCCATCGCCGACCTGCGCGCGCAGGGCCTCCTGGTCGAACTCGTAAGGGACGCAGCATGAACGACACCTCCGACCCGAAGTTCTGGAGCGACCTCGTCGACGTGCTGATCATCGGCACCGGCCAGACGCTCTACATGGTCTCCATCGCGCTGGTCGTCACCGTGATCGTCGGCCTCCCGCTCGGCGTCCTGCTGGTCGGCACCGAGAGGGGCGGGCTGTTCGCCACCCCGTTCGGGTCGCGCACGGCCGGCCGGGTGATCAACCGGGTGCTCGACTTCATCGTGAACCTCGGACGCTCGATCCCGTTCATCATCCTGATGATCGCCGTCATCCCGTTCACCCGCCTCGTCGTCGGCACCTTCATCGGGTCGACCGCGGCGATCGTTCCGCTGTCGCTCGTGGCGATCCCGTTCTTCGCCCGTATGGTCGAGATCGCCCTCAAAGAGGTCGACCCCGGCCTGACCGAGGCCGCGAACTCGTTGGGCGCGAGTCGATGGCAGATCGTGCGCAAGGTGCTCGTGCCCGAGGCGCTGCCGAGCATGCTGCTCGGACTCGCCACCACCGTGACATCCATCATCAATTTCTCGGCGATGGTGGGCACCGTGGCAGGCGGCGGTCTCGGCGACGTCGCGTTCCGCTACGGCTACCAGCGGTACTCGACGATCCACATCGTGGCCGTCATCATCATCATCTTCATCATCGTGCAGTCGCTCGCGGCCATCGCCACCCACTTCGCGAAGAAGTACGCCCGCACGGCGTCCGACACCGGCAGGGCGAAGGCCGTCGCCGCGAGAGCCGACCTGCGGCCCGTCGTCGGCACCGACTAGTTTTCCCCAGCGGCCGAAGTCAGCATCACGGCCGCGATCGCAACACCCGACATCCAAGAGAAGAGAATCACATGCGTATCACCCACCGCAGCGCGCGCCTTGCTGGTGCCGCCGCTGCCGCCGCAGTTCTGGCAATCGGCCTCTCCGCCTGCTCGTCCGCCGCGCCGGCCTCCACCAACCCCGACGTGGACGACCTCGGCACGATCAAGGTGGGCGCCCTGCAGACGCCCGCCGGCGACATCCTCACCTGGGTGCAGGAGAACCTCGCGGCAGACGCCGGGCTCACGATCGAGTTCGTGCCGTTCACCGACTACAACACGCCGAACCTGTCGGTGAGCGACGGGTCGACCGACGCCAACCTCTTCCAGAACGCGAACTTCCTCGCGACCTACAACGAGGCGTCCGACGACTCCCTCGTGAGCGTCGGCGACGTCTACCTGCCGAGCGCCGCGTTCTACAGCGACAAGATCGAGAGCCTCGACGACCTCGAGGACGGCGCGAAGATCGCCATCCCGAACGACCCGACCAACGAGGGCCGCGCGCTGCTCATCCTCGCCGCCGAGGGGCTCATCGAGACGACCGAGGCGCCGACGACGCTCGGCGACATCACCGACAACCCGCGCGACTTCGAGTTCGTCGAGATCGAGAACGCCACGTTGGCGCAGTCGGTGCCCGATGTCGACACGGCCTTCGTCACCATCTCGTTCGCGCTGCCCGCCGGCCTCACCGCCGACGATGCCATCCTGATCGAGGGCAGCGACAGCCCCTACGTGAACGTGCTCGCCACCACCGAGGAGCTCGAGAGCGACCCCCGCGTCGCCAAGCTCTACGAGCTGCTGACGTCGCAGGAGACGGCCGACTACATCAACGAGACCTGGGACGGCCTCGTCGTACCCGTCGCGAAGTAGATCGCTCTGTACGACGGATGCCCGTCCCGCTTCGGCGGGGCGGGCATCCGTTCGTTGCGTCGAGACCTCTACAGAGCGGCCTGAAAGGCGATGGCGTAGATCACGGGCTCGGCATCGAGGGTGATCTCGGTGCTGAAGCCCGCCGGCGGCACTGTCGCGGCGAACGACCTGGTCGTGGCGCCAGCGCAGTCGATCGCCTGGGTGGCGATCTGGGCGTTGCTGTCGGCGAGCAGCGTGACCTCGATGGCAGAGTCGCCGTTGCAGGCGACGGTGACGGTGTAGTCGCCGGCCGGCAGCTGGCTCGCGAACGACGACAGGGCGGGGGAGGTCTGCCGGCTGAGCCAGCCGGAATAGCCGCCGACGTAGCCGGGGTCGCCCGCCTGCGGAACGGCCTGCGCGGCCCACGTGGGTATGTCGTCGACGTCGATGGGCAGATCAGCCGATCCGTCGTCGGTCGCGCTCGGGGTAGGCCCGGGGTCGCTCGACAGGGCGCCCGGCGTGCAGCCGGCGAGAGCGGCTGCGGCGAGCAGGCTGAGACCGATAAGGGGAGGTGTTCTCGACAACCTGGTCATCCCTCCACCCTAACCAGCGCGCCGGGCGCCGCCTTTGAGCAGCCACGGCCGGAGCAGTCGAGTGACCGCGGGCAGCGCCAGGTAGGTCATGACCGGCGTGACGATCACCGTGAGTACCAGAACGCGCACGGGCAGCGGCCACCCGTCGCTCACGAACGACAGCAGCCAGTTGACCACGAGGCTCAGCGGCAGGAAGCTCGCGAAGATCGCGACCATCTGCTTCCAGCGCGGGGGAGAGGGCGGGGTCTGCGCGATCACCTCGACCGACGCCGGCTGGTCGAACCAGCCCTCGATACCGGTGCGGCGTTCGACCGACGACTCCTCGACCAACCCGATCGCGCTCTCCACCCACCAGGCGCGTTCGGCGGATTTCTCCCACGTCGACAGGCTCGGTTCGTCGGCGAAACGATAGAGCATGTGCCATTCGGATGACTCGGGGTCGCGGCGAATCCAGCCGGAACCCAGGTAACCCGGGCTAGCGCTCGCCAGTTCCTGCCCCGCCCGCGCCCACGCCGCGGCTTCCTTCGCACGCTCGGGGGCGACGGTTCGCGTGACGGAGACGGTGATCGGTGTGGCACTCATCCGACCAGTGTGCCTCGTCTATGTTTCGGATTCGCGTCGGGACGGTTTGGAGTGGTCGAGTTATGTAGTAATCTTTACAAGTTGCCTTTTCGAGAGAGAAGAAAACACGAACTGAACAATGGGTCCATGGCGCAGCCCGGTAGCGCACCTGCATGGCATGCAGGGGGTCAGGGGTTCGAATCCCCTTGGATCCACATAAAGTACAGGTCAGACGGCCATTTCAAAATCCGAGAGGATGATGAAATGGCCGTTTTCTGTATGGGGCGACAGTTTGGCACGCGTAGATACGTGTGAAACGCAATTCCGCCCATCGTGCAAAAGCAACGCACGGCTCACGTTGCCCATGACGCAGTACCGCGGCTCCGGCCGCACGGCCAAGGATCGTGACTTCGGAAAGCCTCCGGTTTTTGCTGCAAGGCGGCGATTCGCGGACTCGGTCGATCCTGCGAGGATGAGGTGACGAGAACCGGGTCAGGACGCCCCCTCGCCCGCCTCTGAAAGGCAATTGATACCGCCACCGAACGGCAGAAACTGCGGCCGCCAGCTTCGGCAAGGTCTCGTCTACTGATGTCTCCGCGTCGGTCGAGGGCGAGCTAGTTGTTAGGTTAGGCTTACCAATACCTCTACGCTTTCGCGTTCGGTTCCCACCGCCTACCAACACGAACTTTGGATTCCTATGCCAATTTCCCGACTTCTCGGCCTCAGCGCGGCCGTCGTCTTCACCATCGGCCTTGCCGCCTGCTCCACCTCCGCTGCGGAGAATACCGACCCGGATTCGAGCGCCAGCGGAGCCTTTCCCGTGACCGTCGAGCACGCGCTCGGTGAGACGACGATCGAGAAGCAGCCCGAACGTGTCACCACGATCGGCTGGGGAAACCAGGACGTTGCGCTCGCGCTTGGTGTCGCCCCCGTCGGCGTCGATGACCAGACCTGGTCGATGGACGGTAGTGACGGACTCGGCGTCTACGAATGGACCCTGGACGCCTATGACGCACTCGGCGCTGACGAGCCTGTGGTGTTCTCCACCGCAGACGGCACCGACTTCGAAGCCATCGCCGACACCCAGCCCGACGCCATTCTTGCGGGCTACTCAGGCGTCACCGAGGAAGAATACGCGACTCTGAGCGAGATCGCGCCGACCGTCGCCTACCCCGATGCTGCGTGGCTCACCCCGTGGCGCGACGTCATCCTCACCGACTCCGCTGCCCTCGGGCTCGCCGAGGAGGGCCAGGAGCTTGTCGACTCCCTCGACCAGCAGATCGCGGACGCGACTGCGGACTCAACATTCGAGGGCAAGAAGGCGGCGTTCTTCTATATGAGCGCCGCCGACCTCTCCACCATCTCGATCTATGGTCAGGGTGACTCGCGCACTGCCTTCCTCTCCGATCTCGGCTTCGACCTTCCCGAGCTTGCCGGTGACGTCGACACTTTCTACCAGGACATCAGCGCCGAGAACGCCGATCAGCTGGCGGACATCGACGTGATCGTGAGCTACGGCGACGGCGACGAGCTGCTCGAAGCGCTGCAGGCAGACCCCCTGTGGAACACGCTGCCGGCTGTACAGAACGGTGCTGTCGTCTCGGTCGGATCCGGCGATGCGCTCAGTGGCGCCGTAACCCCAACCGCGCTGTCGATCCCGTGGATGCTGGAGGACTACGTCGCCCTCCTGGACGGTGCCGTCGCGCTCGCGAAGTGACCTCAGTACAAGCTAAGGGCGAGGACCCCCGCCGCGCCGCCACTCAGGTGCCGGCGCGGCGGCGCGCATTGACGGTAGTCGGCTTGATCCTCGGCGTTGCCATCGCACTCCTGCTCTCCCTAGCATTCGGATCGCGGACCGTCTCGACGGCAGAGATATTCGACGGATTGACTTCCTGGGCGCAGGGGCGCACGTCGGCGGAAATCGGGGCGATCGCGGTGCAGGAACGCATCCCTCGCACTGTGCTCGCCATCATCGCCGGGGCAGCGCTCGCGCTGTCGGGTGCGCTGATGCAGGCGATCACCCGCAACCCCATCGCCGACCCCGGGATACTCGGAGTCAACACCGGCGCCGCTCTCGCCGTCGTGTGCGGAATCGCATTCTTCGGGATCACCTCGCCCTACCAGTTCCTCTGGCTCGCCCTCGGGGGCGCCATCCTGACGGCGATCTTCGTCTACAACGTCGGCTCGGTCGGACCCGGCGGTTCCACCCCCATCAAACTGGCGCTCGCGGGAGCGGCGACTACGGCAGCGCTGGGCTCCCTGGTCAGCGCGGTCCTGCTGCCCCGCACCGCAGCGATGGACACCTTCCGCTTCTGGCAGGTCGGCGGCGTCGGCGGAGCCGACTGGGGAACGATGGCGGTCATCGCCCCCCTGCTCGTGGCGGGGAGCCTGGTCGCCTTCGTCTGCGCACCCGCTCTGAATGCACTGGCACTCGGCGACGACGTCGCCGTGGGGCTCGGCGTGCGCGTCGGTCGCACCCGGCTACTCGCCGCGGTGGCGGGCGTGGTACTCTGCGCCGCTGTCACCGCGGTCGCCGGTCCCATCGCCTTCGTCGGTCTCATGGTTCCGCACGTGGTGCGCATGCTCGTCGGCCCCGATCAGCGATGGATGCTGCCGCTCTCGGCACTGGGCGGCGCCATCCTGCTGACGCTCGCCGACACCATCGGACGCCTTGTCGGCTACCCCGGCGAGACCGAAGCGGGCATCGTCACCGCCTTCGTCGGCGCTCCCGTCCTCGTCATCATCGCCCGCCGCAGCCGGATGAGGGCGATCTGATGACCACTCTCCCTACAACTCCCGATCTCGTTGCGCGCACGGCGCTGGTCCGTGCCGGCCGCATCCGCCGCTCCCGTCGTCGTGTCATCGTCATCCTCGTCCTCGCCGTCGCTGTACTGGCGCTCGTGGCCGCCGTGATCATGGTCGGCAACACGATCTACCCGGTCTCGGACATACTCGCCGTCCTCCGCGGAGAGAGCGTGCCCGGAGCATCCTTCACCGTCGGCACCCTGCGCATCCCGCGCGCGCTCATCGGAGCCCTAGCCGGCCTCGCCTTCGGCGCCGCCGGCACGACGTTCCAGACGATGCTGCGCAACCCCCTCGCCAGCCCGGACGTGATCGGCATCAGCGCCGGAGCCAGCGCGGCCGCCGTGCTCTGCCTGGTCGTGCTGCACTGGAGTGGCACCGCCACCATGTTCGCCGCTCTCATCGCGGGCGTTGCCACGGCCGCAGCCATCTACTTCGCCGCCCGAGGCGGCGAGTCCACCGGGGGCCGACTCATCCTCATCGGCATCGGCATCGGCGCGATGCTCGACGCGGTCGTCTCCTACGCGATCCAGCGGGCCGCCCAATGGGACGTCGCCGTCGCCATGCGCTGGCTCACCGGCAGCCTCAACGGCTCCCGCTGGGAGAACGTCCTCCCTCTCGGCATCGCCGTAGCAGTGCTGCTGCCACTACTCGCCCTACTCTCACGGCAGCTGCGAGCGCTGGAACTCGGCGACGCCGCGGCGACATCGCTGGGCGTGCGGGTAGACCACGTCCGCATCCTGCTCATCCTCGCCGCGGTCGCGCTCACCTGCTTCGCGACCGCGACCACGGGACCCATCGCCTTCGTGGCGTTCCTTGCCGGCCCCATCGTGAGCAGGCTGGTCGGTCACGGCTCCTCGCTGACCATCCCGGCGGCCCTCATGGGGGCCTGCCTGGTCCTCACATCCGACCTTATCGGCCAGTTCGCGTTCGACACCCGGTTCCCGGTCGGAGTGATCACCGGCATCCTCGGTGCCCCCTATCTTCTCTTCCTACTGATTCGCACATCCCGCCGCGGAGGATCCTCATGAGTGCCCAGCATCGCCTGACCACCGACGCCCTGGTGTCGGGCTACGGCAGCACGACCATCGTCGACGGCGTCGACCTCGAACTGCCGGCCGGGCGGATCACCGTGATCGTCGGGGCGAACGCGTGTGGTAAGTCGACGCTGCTGAAGACGCTGGCGCGGCTCATCAAACCGACCAGCGGCGCTGTCGTGCTCGACGGCAAACAGATCAGCGAGGTGCACACCAAGCAGCTGGCACGCACCCTCGGCCTCCTCCCTCAGCAGCCGATCGCGCCGGAGGGAATCGCCGTCGCCGACCTCGTCGGGCGCGGACGGCATCCGCACCAGAAGCTGTTCCGGTCGTGGACGACCGACGACGACAGGGCCGTCGTGGAAGCGCTGGAGGCGACCGGCGTGGCCGACCTCGCCGACCGCAGCGTCGACGAGCTCTCCGGTGGCCAGCGCCAGAAGGTCTGGATTGCCATGGCGCTTGCTCAGCAGACCGACATTCTGCTGCTGGACGAGCCGACGACGTTCCTCGACATCGCACACCAGGTAGAGGTGCTCGACCTGCTCACCGACCTCAATCGCCGCCAAGGCACAACGATCGTTATAGTGCTGCATGATCTGAACCTCGCCATCCGCTACGCGGACACCCTCGTAGCGGTCAAGGATGGCAAAGTCCTCGCCATGGGCGCTCCGTCAGAGGTCGTCACGAGCACGCTCATCGAAGAGGTTTTCGGCCTGCGCAGCACAATCATCACCGACCCGGTGTCAGGCAAGCCAATGGTCACGCCCCTCGGAAGACATCACGTCCGTTGAGAGCTAGAGGATATCGATGCGCCGGGCGGCGTCTCTGACGCTCTGATCCATCCGCCGTGCCGCGCTCGCGCCCCGGGAGCCACGCGGGCGGTGTCAGCTTCCCAACTGCTCCAGCGTCGTTACGATGCGCTCGGCCATCCTGTCTGCCTTGAAATGATCATTCGCGGTGATGGTGACCACGGCATCGCCGAGGAATACCAGCAACTGCCCATGCGCACCGTGCAGACGCCATGCGGCGCCGGGCCCATCCCAGCCGGCGAGCGCATAGCGGCGGTATGAGGACTCATACCCTTGTCCACGCTCAAACCAGTCAGCGTGCATCGCTTTAACCCAGTCCGAGGACACGAGGCGCTCTGATCGCCACACTCCGTGGTCGCGGATAAGCCGCCCTATCCGAGCGAGCTCGGTCGTGCGCAAGTGCAGCCCCCCGCCTGCAACAATCCAGCCGTTCGGACACCGCTCCCAGGCGGGCGCTTCGATAGCGAGCGGCCCGAACAGTCGCCGATCGAGCCATTGAGGCACGTCTCCGACAACGGCATCCAGCACCCGCATCGCGGTGTATGTGCTCGCGTTCGAATACTGGAATACCCGTCCACGCGAAGCACGGGCAAGAAACTCGCGTGCGAGATCGGGCCAGTCCGTCATCATCGTCTCGGACCACGGAAAGTCGATGCCACTCGTCATGTTGAGCAGATGCCGGACAGTAACGCTGTCGACGCCCTCTCCAAGAGCGAAGTCGTGTAAATAGCTGGCTACCGGCGCATCAATATCGAGAGCTCCGTCGTCTGCCGCAATCCCGACCGCAAGAACGCACACGCCTTTGGTCACCGAATGAACATCTCGGCGAACATCGTCGCTCCAGTGATACTCGGCAGTCTCATCATCAATGAGGACGTGCACTGAGTGCGCATCGAACCCGTCCTCCGTGGCGACGCCAACTAGGCGATCTACGATCATCTGCGCGCGACTCATCTCACTATTCTGCCGGGTGCACGAAGGCCGTGGAGGGCTCCGGACTCTGTCTCAGGAAGGTGCTGTCATCGCCAACCGAATATGGGGCCACACTCACGAACTGAAAGAAGGTCAAGGTTGCGTGGTTCTAGTGCGCCGCACTCGTGGGCAGTTGGTGGTCGTTGGTCCCATAGCTCAGGCTCGCGGCGTAACCGAAGCGCGAGCCGCTACGTGCAGTCCGTGTGAGTGGTCGACGCTTATTCGACCGCTCAGCGCTGTCGAGGATGGTCTAAATCCACCGATGGCGACGTAATCGGGCATCGCAACATAAAAACGTGATTGTGAAAGAACCGTTTGACCAATAATTCGTCCGATAAATGTCGAACTGTCGGTTCGAGGCTGATGAATCTCAAATCCGCTGGAAGCACCAGGGGGTCAGGGGTTCGAATCCCCGCGGGAAACATCGGCGAAACGTCGGCGGCGTACGCTCGTGCCTCGAAGACCCGAGAGACTGCGAGGTGACAGGGTGGGGCACATCGGAACGACGGGCCGTATCTCCGAAGAGTCGACGGAGCACGCCATGCTCAGGGCTCTCGGTGCCCTGCTGAAGGTCGAGCTCGAGCCGCGCACCCTGCAGCTGCCCGGAAACCTGCGTGTCGAAGTCGAGGGCATCGACACCGCGGAGAGCGTGCTCGTGCAGCTCGTCCCCTATCTCGGCGAGGCTCGCTCCACGCACCGCATGGGGGCACTCGCCGACATGTTCAAACTCGTCTGGCTGCGCGGGGTTCTGCCCACGAGGCCCCGGCTGGTTCTCTGCGTCGCCGAGCCGCAGGCGCGGTTCTTCACGGCGGCCTCGTGGCCGCTCGGCGCCGCGAAGGCACAGCAGGTCGACGTCTACTCGTTCCACACCGACGGCTCGCTGCACCTGCTCACCGCCTAGGGCGAGTGTTTACGCGCGCGAAACAGAATCCGTCGCTTTCGCGTAACACGCCTTCTGTACTGTCTCACTTACGGACCTCCGCGGGCCATTAGCTTCCAGTCTCGAGAACACTCTCTCGCAACCGGAACCTCTTCACCCGTTCGCTCTCCTTCTCTCATCGACGGATCTGAGCCCTGGAGGCACAAGTGAATTTCCTGATCAGCGGTCTCGTGGGCAACCCACGTGCCGGATCGAAGACCCTGGCAGCGACCCGGTCGCTCGTCGCGCAGTGTGCCGACGTGATCGGCGCGACCGACTCGGGCGTGGTCGACCTCGCCGAGTTCGGCGGCCGCGTTCTCGACCAGGCCGATGCCGAAGTGGCCGACGTGCGGGCCCGGCTCGCCACGGTGCAGCTGCTCGTGGTCGCCACACCGGTCTACAAGGGCTCGTACACCGGCCTGCTCAAGGCGTTCCTCGACGGGTACGGCCCCGGCGCGCTCACCTCGACCTTCACCGTGCCGCTGACGATCGCCGCGTCGCCGCAGCACTCGCTCGCCGGTGGAACGCACCTGCAGCCCGTACTCGACGAGCTCGGCGCGCTCAGCCCGCTCGGCGGCCTGTTCCTGCCCGACGCGGTCGCCGCGGACGAGACGCAGCGGGATGCCGCGATCGCCGAGTGGATCGACCGTCGCTCGGCGATCCTCGGAGCTTTCACGGCGGTGGTGGCATGACGAACGTCGACACCGCGATAGCCGAGTCATCCGGCAGCTATCTCGAATCACCTCCCGGATTCGACGCGGGCGAACTGCGCCGGGCCCTCGCGGGCATGGCGACCTCGGTCACCCTCGTCACCACCAAGATCGACGGCACGCCCTACGGATTCACCGCCAACAGCTTCACGAGCGTCTCGGTGTCGCCGCCGCTCGTCGCCGTATTCCTCGCCGAGACCGCCGAGAGCTACCCGGCCTTCGCCCGCACGACGCACCTCGCGGTGAATATCCTGGCCGACGGACAGGGAGACATCGCCAAGCACTTCGCCACGAAGGGCGTCGACAAGTTCGCCGCGGTCGAACTGCACCACGAGTACGACCATGTTCCCGTCGTGACGGGCGCCGCGGCATCCATCGTCGGACGCGTACACGAACGGTGGACCGTGGGCGACCACCTCATGATCATCGTGCACGTCGACGACGTGCTGCGTTCAGGGGTCGAACCCCTCGTCTATCAGAACCGCGAGTTCAGGAAGTTGGTCTAACGCCATGTCCACACACATCCCCGCGCCCGCGAGCGACACGATCAGCATCGACAAGGCCGTGAAGATCTACGGTGCGGGCGCCGGCCAGCACGTCGCCCTCAACGGCGTCGACGTCACGATCGAGCGCGGTCAGTTCGTGAGCATCATCGGCCCCTCCGGCTGTGGCAAGTCGACACTGCTGCGCCTCATCGCGGGACTCGAGGAGGCCGACGCCGGCGACGTCAGCGTCTTCGGTGTGACGCCCGAACGGGCGTGCGCCGCGAAGATGATCGGGCTCGTTCCGCAGACGCCGGCCCTGCTGCCCTGGCTCGACGTGCTCAAGAACGTGAGCCTCCCGGCGAAGGTCAACACCGGCGCCGACCGCAGACGTCAGAAGATCGGCGGCCACGTCGCGAAGGCGGCGCCGGATATGCGCGACCTGCTGCAGAAGGCAGGGCTCGGCGACGCCGTGCACAAGCTGCCCGCCCAGTTGAGCGGCGGCATGCAGCAGCGCACCGCGATCGTGCGCGCGTTCGGCGTGCAGCCCGACGTGCTGCTGATGGACGAGCCGTTCTCGGCGCTCGACGAGTTCACCCGCGAGTCGATCCAGGGGCAACTGCTCGACATCTGGGACCAGATGAACACCACGGTCGTCTTCGTCACCCACTCGGTGACCGAGGCCGTGCGGCTCTCCGACAAGGTTCTCGTGATGTCGTCCGGTCCCGGCCGGGTCACGGCATCCGTCGACATCACGCTGCCGCGCCCGCGCAGTGAGGCGATGTTGAAGACGCCCGAATTCCACTACTTCGAAGACACGATCCGCGACCACCTCCAGGCCGCGTGGCGCGAGAGCCCGGCGGGCAATCCGGCGTCGAGCGCGGCCTAGCGACGGGAAAACGACCAATGACACTCACAACCCCCACCGTCCCCGCCCGCGTCGATCCGACGCCGGCGGCCAGCGACCTCCCACGCAAGAAGACCGCGGCGATCCCCGCGCGGTTCTCGTTCGTCAAGCCGGCCTACTGGCTCCCCGTGGTCGTGCTCGTCGTCGTTCTCGGGCTCGCCTGGAACTTCGTCGCGAAGGACAATCCCTACCTGTTGCCGCCCCTCGCCGCGGTGGGGGAGGCGCTCGCGGGCAACCCGGGCTTCTACCTCCACAACGCGTGGGTCACGCTGTCGGTGGCCCTGATGGGTCTCGCCATCGGTTTCGTCGCGTCGTACGTGCTCGCGATCCTGATCTCGGAGCTGCCCATCGCCCGCCGCGCCATCATGCCGGTGGCGGTCGTGCTCAACGTGACGCCGCTCGTGGCCATCGCCCCCGCGCTCGTGGTCGCCTTCGGGTTCGGCCCCGAGCCGAAACTCATCGTCACCGCGCTCATCTGCTTCTTCCCGATCCTCATCAACGTGTCGACCGGCCTGCGCTCGGTGCCCCAGTCGGTCGTGCAGGTCTTCTCGACGCTGCACGCCTCGCGCATCGAGATGCTCTGGCACGTGCGGATGCCGAGCGCGCTGCCCTTCCTGTTCACGTCGCTGCGCATCGTGTTCCCGCTCTCCATAATCGGCGCCGTCGTCGCCGAACTCGCCGCCCCCGGCGCGGCGGAGGGACTCGGAACGGTCATCAGCATCGCGTCGTCGAACAACCGCCTGCCCGTCGTCTACGCGGCGATCTTCTGCCTCGCGATCCTCGGCTCCGTGCTGCTGGCCATCATCACCGCGGTCGAGCGCCGCGTTCTGCACTGGCACGAGTCGATGATCGGCGAGAAGAACTGACACCCGCCGCACCCTTCCCACCCGCACCACCGCTTGCATCCCTTCACACCCATCTCAAGGAGACAGCTATGCCCGCACGCACCAGACTGGCCATCGCCGCGACGGTGATCGCCACCGTCGCGATCGGCCTCACCGCCTGCAGCCCCACCGCATCCGCACCGTCCGAGACCTCGGCCGACGCGGCATCCGAGGGCAGCGCCATCTCGGCCGAACGCTGCGAACTCAACAAGGCGGCCGGGAAGATCAACTTCCTGACCGGCTACTTCTACCAGGCGTCCGCGTCAATTCTGAACACCGTCGCCGCCGACGAACTCGGCTACTTCGACGCCCTGTGCCTCGACGTCGACATCCAGCCGGGAACCGGCGACACGGGCGAGAACGCCCAGCTGCTCGCCTCCGGCCAGGTCACGTTCACCGGCGTCGGCGAGCAGAACCTCATCCAGGCCCAGGACAACGGCATCGACATCCTCGGCATCTCCACCCTCTCCAACGTCGGGCTCGAGATCCTGATGACCAACACCGACGTCAAAGACCTCACCGAGCTCGACGGCACCATCCTCGGCCAGAAGGGCAACATGCCGCCCGCCGTCGAGGCGATGCTCACCAACGCCGGCGTCGATGTTGCGTCGATCCAGCAGGTCGTCGTGGGCTACGACCCCACGATCCTGCCGCGCGGCCAAGTCGACTCGCTCACCGGCTTCATCTCGAACGAGCCCAACCTGCTCGAAGCCGCCGACTTCGACGTGACAGTGTGGCGGCCCTTCGACTTCGGCGTGCCGAGCTCGCTCGGAACCGTCGCGGTGAATCCCGCCTTCGCCGAGGCGAACCCCACGGCCGTTGAGGACTTCATGCGGGCGAGCCTGCACGCCATCGACTACTGCGACGAGAACACCGAGGAGTGCGTCGAGTACGCGTCGGTGCTGTCGGGCGAAGGCTACGACGTGGCCCACAACATCAAGATCTGGGAGACCGAGTCGGAGATCATCACCGAGAACCAGCCGGCCGACCGCCCGGTCGGCCTCGTCGACACCGCCAACGTCGACGCGATCAGCGACTTCCTGGTCGAAACCGACCAGATCACGAAGGCGCCCGCCGACGTGCAGTCGTACTTCGACACCACCTTCATCGAGAACATCTACGACGGCACGACGCTCATCTGGCCGGCCCCGTAGCCGTCCGACCTCCCTTCGACGGGTTCAGGGACGGAAGGGTCGCAGGGCCCACCCCGGTCCCTGGGGCAACCCCGGTCCCTGAGCCCCGTCGAAGGGCACACTCCCGCTCCCGAGTCACAGAAAGAACGCACCATGACTGAACGCGAATACGGCATCTTCCTCCCCATCGCCAACGGCGGCTGGCTGGTCTCCGAGACCGCCCCGCACCCCGACGGCAGCTACGACTACAACAAGAAGGCCGCCATCATGGCGGAAGACGCCGGCATGGACTTCGTGATGTCGATGGGCAAGTGGAAGGGATTCGGGGGCTCCACCGACCACTGGGGCCGCACGCTCGAGTCGATGACCATGATGGCCGGCATCGCCGAGGCCACGTCGCGCGTCAAGATCTGGGCCACGGTGCACGCCAACGTGCACAACCCCGTCGTCGCGGCGAAGATGTTCACCACAATCGACCAGATCTCGGGCGGCCGGGCCGGCATGAACATCGTGTCGGGCGCCTACGCCGAGGAGTTCATGCAGATGGGGGAGTGGGACGCGTCGCTCTCGAAGGAGGCCCGCTACCGCATGGTCGACGAGTGGACCGAGGCGGTCATGCGGCTGTGGACCGAAGACTCCGTGACGATGGACGGCGAGTTCTTCACCCTCACCGACGCCGAATCGCGGCCGCACCCGGTGAAGCCGCCGACGATCATCAGCGCGGGAAATTCGCCCGCCGGCCGTGACTTCCAGGCCCGTCGCAGCAACGGGGCGTTCCTCTCCGGCGCGACCATGGAGGAGCTGCGCGATTCCTCGCGCGACGTGCACGAGCGGGCGGCCGCTCTCGGCCGCGAGGTGAAGACCTACGGCATGCTCACCGTCGTGATGGCCGAGACCGACGCTCTCGCCGAGAAGCGGGTCGACGAGATCGGCGTCGGCGTCGACCGGGAGGCCCTCGCGAACATGCGCGTGTCGTGGGGCATGCCGCGCGACCGCGTCAGCTCGTGGACGGAGTCGGCCACCGGCCACGACGCGTTCCAGACGCCCTACGTCTTCGGCTCGCCCGACACGATCGTGGGTCACATCAACACCGTCGTCGAGGGCGCAGAACTCGACGGCCTGATGATCATCTTCCCCGACTACCTCGAAGACCTGCCTCCCTTCGGCGAGAGCGTGCTGCCCGTGCTGCGCGCGCAGGACTCGGCCAGGGCCGCCCAGACGTGGTCGTCCAAGGCATGACCGGCGCGACGAACCTCGCCGCCCTCGAGAACCTCCCCGGCGCCCTGCTCGTCGTCGACGTGCAGCGCTCGTTCGCCGACCCCGCCTACCTGGGCGACTACGGTCTCGACGCGGCGGCATCCGCCTCGATCGTCGACGCGATCGCGACCATCGGCCGTCTCGTCGACTCGGCCCGCGCGCTCGGCGTGCCGGTCGTCTGGATCGAGCTCGGTTCCCAGCCCGACCGGGTGTGGCGGTCGAGCGGCTGGCTGCGCGGCGCGACCCTCGACGCCGCCATGTCGCCGGAGGAGCCGTGCGTCGTGGGCACCCCCGGCGCCGAGTGGTACGGCCTCGAACCCGCTGAGGGCGAGATCCGGGTGGTCAAGCGCGTCTACAGCGGCTTCTTCGAGACCGGTCTCGCGGAGCTGCTGCGCGACGCGGGCGTCGAATGGGTGGCGGTCACCGGCCTCACGAGCGAGTGCTGCGTGGCCGCGACGGCGACCGACGCCATGCAGCTCGACTTCCCCGTCGTCATCCCGTCCGACGCGACAGCCGCCTACGACGTGCGCATCAACACCAACGCGCTCGAACAGCTGGCACTCAATGTCGGCCAGATCGTCACAAGCGCCGACCTCGACACCCTCTTCGCGACATCCGCCCCCGCTTCTGCGGCAGCGCGAACCGCCCTCACCGGAAAGCCCGTGCACGCATGAACCACCCCGACACAGCCTTCGAATCAGACCCGAAGCACCTGCACCTCGCGTTCGACCTGTCGTTCACCCACACCGAGGGCCGCTGGGCGCGCCCCGGCTCGTGGGCCGGCCGCACCTTCCCCGACGTGCGCATGTTCCAGGAACTGGCGATCACCGCCGAGCGCGGCGGCATCGACATGCTGTTCTTCGGCGACGGCACGGGCCTGCCCGACACCTGGCGCGGATCCACCGACGCGGCGGTCGAGTGGGGCGTGCAGTGGCCGCGGCACGACATGAGCCCGTTCATCGCGGCGATGTCGGCCGTCACCGAGCACATCGGCTTCGGGCTCACGTACTCGTCGACGTTTATGCACCCGTTCTATGTGGCGCGACTGCTCAACTCGCTCGACCACGTGACAGGCGGACGCATCGCCTTCAACGTCGTCGCGTCGACGAGAGTGTCGGATGCTGCGAACTACGGTTACGACAGGCTGCCCGAGCACGGCCAGCGCTACGAGCGCATGGACGAGTTCATCGACGTGTGTCAGCGGCTGTGGGACTCGGTCGAGCCCGACGCGATCGTGATGGACCGCGAGACTGGCCGGTTCGCCGACCCGGCCAAGGTGCACGCGATCGACCACCACGGCGCGTTCTTCGACGTGAAAGGCCCGCTCACGAGCGTGCCGAGCCCCCAGGGCCACCCGGTGCTCGTGCAGGCGGGCAACTCGCCCCGCGGCATCGCGACGAGCGCGAAGTTCGCCGACCTCATTTTCGGCTTCGGCGGCAACCTGGCGTCGCAGACCCGGCACCGCAGCATGCTCGACGCCGAACTCGCCGCCAACGGCCGCGATCCGGCCGACGTGGGGATCCTGTGGGCCACCCAGCTAGTGATCGGGCGCACGGCGGAGGAGGCCGCGGCCCGCAAGAACGAGATGCTCGCCTACTGGGGCGACGAGGCGGTGGGCGCCTACCTGTCGTACAACTCGGGTTACGACTTCTCCACGGTCGGGTCGACGGTCAACCTCGGCGACCTGAACGAGACGATCGTCGCGACGGGCGCGTCGCCCTCGGGGCTCGTCGGGCAGCTCGTCACCGAGCTCGGCGCCGACCACGACATGAGCCGGGCGGAGTTCTTCGAGCGCGGCTGGAAGCACGCGGTCGGCTTCGACACGACCATGTCGGGCACGGCCGAGCAGCTGGCCGACCAGCTCGAGGAGAACTTCGCCGCCACCGGGTCGCGCGGCGGCTACATGATCGGCAACCCGCTGAGCATGCCGAGCTCGTACGTCGACATCATCGAACTGCTCGTGCCCGAGCTGCGCCGCAGGGGAACGATGGGGGAGGCCTACCCCGGCCGGACCCTGCGCGAGAACCTCGCGTCGTGAGCCGGCGGGCCCCGCGCTCGCGACCCGCGTCGTCGCAGTGGGAACAGACGATGCTGCTCTGCTGCCTCATCGGCTCGACCCAGATGACCTGGGGAACGATCGTGCCGGCGCTGCCGCTCTACGTCGACAGGTACGGCGTGACCGCGGCGACGCTCGGCGTGATCGTCGCCGCGTTCGGGCTCGGCCGGGTGATCGCGAACATCCCGGCGGGGCTCGCGCTGCGCTGGTGGCGGCCGCGGCCGTACCTGCGCGCGGTGTGCGTGCTGCTGGTCGTGGTGACGGCCGCGACAGGCTTCAGTCCGGATGCCGGCACGCTGATCGCGGCCCGCCTCGTGGCGGGAGTACTGGGCGGCGCCGCGGTCACCATCGGCTTCGCCGTGCTCGTGGCGGGGGCTCCGGCCGACCGGCGGGGGCGCGTTATGGCCACGGCCACCGCGGTGCAGATGTCGGCGGGCGCGCTCGGCGCGTTCGTCGGCGGTCTGACGCTCACGTGGTTCCCGCTGGAGGTGGCCTTCGTGGCCGCCAGCGTGCCGCTCGCCCTCTGTCTCGCGTGGGACGCGGCACGCCCCGCCGCGCACTACTGGCGGTCGCTGCGCGTCGGCGACCGGGTCGCACGGCCGGCAGAACCGTCGGCCGGCGGTGGCGCAAGCGTCGCGTCGTCGGGCCTGCTCGTTGTGGTCGTCGCGCTGGCGCTCGGCTCGTTCGCTGCGTTCTTCGCCCGGTTCGGCGGCGAGCAGGGGCTCGTGCCGTTGCTCGCCTACGAGCAGGGCGGTCTCACCCCGCTCACCCTCGGGATCGCCCTGGCCGCGGCCACGCTGGCCTCCCTCGCCGCGATGCCGCTCATCGGCGCCGTGATCGACCGTGGCCGTCGCGTCTCGGTGCTCGTTCCGGCCACGGTCGGCGCCGCGCTGGCGCTGCTGCTGTTCGCGGTGGCCGAGGGACCGTGGTTCTTCGCCTCCGCCATCGTCGTCTACGGGCTCGCCTCGAGTATCGCGGGAGTCGTGCCCTCGGTGATCATGAGCGAGCGGGTGCCCGCCGAGTTCAGCGGGGTCGTCGTCGGGGCCACGAGGACCGCCGGCGACGTGGGCGCCGTGGTCGGCCCGTTGCTCGTCTTCGGCGTGTTCGACGCCGCGGGGGTCTGGCCGGCCGTCGCCGTGATCGCCTCGGTGCTCGTGGTCGCCAACCTGCTGATCGTGCGGGTGGCGATCACGTCGCGCCGCGAACCGGTGCTCGCGAGCGGCTAGCGTGGCCTTATGCCCCACCTCCTGCACCTCGACTCCTCCGCCGACCTCGAGACGTCGCGTTCGCGCGCGATCGGGCAGACCTTCGTCGACGCATGGCTCGAGGCCGACCCGCAGAACACGGTGACGCACCGCGACCTGCACCGGGCGCAACTGCCGCACCTCGCGGATTCCTCGCTGCACTGGCCCGCGCACGCCCGGCCCGAGGGTTCCAGCCCGCCCGCCGACGCGGTCGCGTTGCAGGCGTCCCTCATCGAGGAGCTGCTGACGGCCGACGTCCTGCTCGTCGGTGCACCGCTCTACAACTACTCGATGCCGTCGACGCTCAAGGCCTGGATCGACCACATCCACGTGCCGGGCGTCACCGCCGGCGATAAGCGGCCGATGGCGGGCCGCCCCGCGGTCGTCGTCACCAGCCGCGGCGTCTCCTACGACGAGGGGACGCCGACCGCGGGCTGGGACCACGCGGTGCCCGCACTGCAGCTGATCCTCGGCACGTCGCTCGGCATGCCGGTCACCGTGATCACCACGAGCCTCACCCTCGCCGAGGCGGTACCCGAGCTCGCCGACCAGATCGACCGCGGCCGCGAAGACCTGGCGCTCGCCCACGACGAAGCCGCCTCGGCCGGTTCGCGCCTCGGCGGGATGACCCGCCTCGAGTAGGCGCGGCTACGCCCAGTGCACCACGTCGGAGTGGTCGAGGCGCGGGCCGCGATCGCGGTACGAGTCGTGGGTGGGGTGCCCGATGTTCACGACGAGGGTCGAGCGGAAACGTCCGTCGGGGAAGAATTCGGCGTCGAGTGCATCGGCGTCGAAGCCGCCCATCGGACCGGCCGCGAAGCCGAGGGCGCGCACCGCCAGCACGAAGTAGCCGGCCTGAAGCGCCGAGTTGAAGCGGGACGAGGCGATGCGCATCTCCTCGTTCTCCTCCATGACCGGAACCAGGGCGGCTCGGAAGGGCGCGACGGTCGGGATGTGCTCGTGGAACCTGCTGTCGAAGGCGAGCACGGCGACGGCCGGCGCAGCCAGGGTCTTTGCCTTGTTCCCCTCGGCCATGTGCGAGACCAGCCGGGCTCGGCCGCTCTCGCTGTTGACGTAGGTCACGCGCAGCGGCTGGAAGTTGGCGGCGGTCGGCGCCCACTTCGCGAGGTCCCAGATCTCGGCCAGTTCGGCCTCGGTCACCGGGGTCGGCGCGAAGGAGCTCGCGGTGCGGGCGTCCGTGAACAGTTGGGCGCGGGCCTCATCGTCGAGGCGGTGGGGGAGGTGCGTGGGCAGGTCGACGATGTCGGTCATTGTGCTTCCATTTCTGTCGCTACTAGGTAAAACGAAGTGACTAGTGTGAAGGTAGCACGGTATGCTGGGCCGATGACGACGCCGATCGAAATCCACGAGCCGCGTGCCTGCGACGGGGCGATCGTTCGGGCGTTCGGATTTCTCGGCAAGCGCTGGAACGGTGTCATCCTGAGCACGCTCATCGACGGTCCGGCCGGCTTCTCCGAACTGCGCCGGGCGATCGGCGGCATCAGCGATTCCGTGCTCTCGGAACGCCTCACCGAACTGACGGGCGCGACCCTGGTCGAACGCCGTGTGGCCGACGGTCCTCCCGTCGCCGTCGAGTACAGCCTCACGCCTGCGGGTCTGGCCCTCGTTCCGGCAATGCGCGAACTGGCGACCTGGGCGCGCGAGAACCTACCGGCGACCGACTAGTCAGACCGTCAGCGCGCCGGCCCGCCGGTGCGCCGCAGGTCGGCGACGAGGGCCGCCGGGTCGAGGTCGAACGGCGCGATACCGGTGCTGCGTCCCGCTGCCGTGAACTCGTCGGTCGCGAACCGCCCGCACACGATCTGGGCGGCGACCTCGTCGTCGTTCGGGGCCTCCGCCACGAGCCATTCGGCGAACTGCGCCGTGACGAACCGGTTCGCGCGGTCGAACGCGTGCCAGGCATCCGCGGCCGCATAGCCAGTAAGCGAGCGGATGTCGCGGGCCACCGCCGCCCGCTGCGCGGTGCGCAGCGCGAGCGACACCCGCAGGATCCGGTCGCACTCGTGCCGGCCCGCCGTCAGCACGCCCTCCACGGCGAGGCTCTCGCCCGGCTGCAGCGACAGCGCCTCGTAGATCTGCGGCAGCGGGTCGTCGGTGCCGCGCGCCGAGAACTCCTTATGCGCGCGGAAGACGTCGCGGAAGGTGAGCCAGTCGAGCACCACGCTCTCCGCGTTCGCGCTGAGGCACCGGTCGCGCAGCCAGCCCGGCAGCCCGGCGTCGGCCGTCGGCGACCGGCCGAGCGTCGACCACTGGGTGATCGGGTCGGTGGAGTCGATCTCGGTGGCGAGAAAGCCCAGCGTGGTCGGCTCGAACCGCACGACGGTGTCGAGCGCGAGTTCGAGCTCGCGTTCGTTCTGCTCCACCGTGCGGGTCAGTGCGAGCCGTGCCGCCTCGCCCGAGCGCTTGGCCGTG
Source organism: Conyzicola sp. (assembly GCF_046714715.1). Classification (GTDB taxonomy): domain Bacteria; phylum Actinomycetota; class Actinomycetes; order Actinomycetales; family Microbacteriaceae; genus Conyzicola. The sequence continues at coordinate 42,964 of NZ_JBKKAD010000018.1, forward strand.
CGCAGGGTCTCGGCCGACTCCCGTGCCTGCGCGGCTCGGGCGCGCGCGGCGATCGAGGCCGCGGGCCCGGCGTCCGGGTCGCCCTGCGTCTGGCGCGCGCCGAAGAAACCCCTCCGCATCTCAGGCGTTCACGGCCTGAAGGCCGGCCCAGAGCTGTGCGGCCGAGTTCTCCCAGCTCCAGGTGGCCGCCTGGGCGGCACTCGCCTCCGACCGGGCGGCCCAAGCGCCGGGCGCCTCGAGGGATCCGATGGCGGCGGCGAAAGCCGCGGCATCCGTCGGCCTGAAGAACAGACCGGCCTCGCCGGCGATCTCGTGGAAGATCGTGATGTCTGACACGACGACGGGCACGCCGAACGCCATGGCCTCCACGAGCGGGATGCCGAAGCCCTCGTCGAGCGAGGCGCTGACGAGGGCGGTCGACCGCTGCAGCAGCTCGACGTACTGCGCGTCGGTCGCGCCGTCGTGCACGACCAGGTTGTCCGCGGTATTGAGGGCGCGCAGGCGCTGCTGCGTCTCGGCCGGCATGGGGCTCATCAGGTGCAGCGTGTAGTCGGGCAGGTCGTTCATCGCCGTCACGAGGGTCTCGACGTTCTTGTACGGCATGAACGAGCCCATGTAGACGTGGCTCTTCTCGCGCGGCCGGGCGGCGGCGGGTTCGACCGGCGCCGCGGCGAGCGAGCTGGCGTTCGGCGCGAGGATGAGCGGTTTCGTCGTGAGGTTCTTGCGCGTGATGAGGTCCATGGTGGTGCGTGAGACGGCCGCGACGGCATCCGCGCGGTTGAGCAGCATCCGCTGCGGCCACCAGACCAGGTGGTACAGGCGCCACAGCACGCGCACGGCCTGCGGCAGGTTCCGCGGCGGGGTGCGATGCGTGTAGTAGATCAGGTCGTGCACGGTGAGCACGAGCTTGTAGTTGCGGCCGAGCGAGCCCATCGTCTGCATGGGGGAGAAGACGACATCCGGATGCAGCGGATTGAGGTAGCGCGACATGAGGGAGTCCTTGGGGCTCGTCATCGCTGGTGCCATGATCCACGGCAGGTCGGGCAGCATCTCGAGCTGGCGTTCGTCGTTGATGATCATAGTGACGGGCGTCAGTTTGGCCAGTTCACGCACCAGGTTGGCCGAGTAGCGGCTGATGCCGTCGTGGGTTCCCCAGCGCACGGCTCTGCAGTCGAAAAACAGCTTCACGGGTGGTGCGCCCCCAGGGTCTCAGATCGTGCACGGGTGATCGACACGTTATCAGCCCGGGCGGGGGACGAGATCCGCTGCGGCGGGGCGGCTAGACCAACCCGAGCCGCTCGGCCTCCGCAATGGCGCTGCGCCTCGACGTGACCCCGAGCTTGCGGTAGATGCCGCGCATGTGCGTCTTCACCGTGTTGATCGAGAGCAGCATGTCGTCGGAGATCTCGCCCACCGTGCGCAGGGTCTTCAGCTCGGAGAGCAGTTCTCGTTCCTTCGGGGTCAGGGCCCCGGCGGCCTGGGTCGGCTCGAGAGTCTCGCGGCCGCGCGCCAGGAGTTGCGCGGCGACGGCATCGTGCTTGCCGAAACGGTGCAGCCCGTGGGCGAGCACCGCGCGCACCGAATCGCCGCCCGGCCGCACCACCTCGGCCAGTGCCCCCGTGTCATCCGCCCGCTCCAGCGACCGGCACATGGCGGCGTGCGCGCGAAACGCGTTGCCGGACTCGTGCTCGAAGACCGATTCGAGCGACCACTCGACGATTTCGGAGACCGGCGTGCGCGGCCCCCGCGACTCGTGCAAGAGCGGGGTCAGGATGCTGCGGGCCGACGATTGGCGCCCCGTCGAGTACAGCAGCAGGGCATACGCCACGTTCCAGTCGTGGCCCTCGCCGATCAGGTGCCGCGCCCTGTCGAGCAGCCGCTCGCTCCAGCGGTGCTCGCCGATCGTGAGCGACATGCGGATGCCGAAGTGCAACGACGACACGACGGCCGACGGCGGTGCCCCGAGGAGGTAGGGAGGGGGCCACGCTGTCGTGAAGTCCTGCGCGGCCCGTCGCTTGTCGGGCAGGGAATCGAAGGTCACCGCATGCAGAGCGTGCCTGGTTCCCATCGCGACCTCGTCGATGTGCTGCCTGCCGGCGAAATCGGAGGCCGCTCTCAGGTGGTCGCGGGCGGCGGACTCGTCGAGCAGCTGGTACTTCGCCCAGCCGGCCAGTGTGTGGGCGTGGGCGAGGGCGGTGTTCGACGCTCGCCCCGGCGACCGGTCGGCGATCTCCAGCGCGCTGAGGGCGTGGCGCAGGCACGCGCGCAGGTCGGTAGCGGCGAGACGGGTGGCGGCCAGGCCGACGGCGCTCATCGTCTGCACGGAGAGGTCGCCGATGTTCTCGGCGATCGCCCGCGACGCCTCCAGCTCTTCGGTCGCGCGCACGTTCTGTCCGACCCGCGTCTCGGCGAGACCGCGGCCGAGGTGCAGCGCCTCCCGCAGGTCGTCGGGCAGCGCGAGCATGGTGCTGTCGGCCCACCCCGACGACAGCCCGTCGATGCACTCGCCCCGCAGCAGCGCGATGCGCAGTTGAACCAGGTACAGCAGCCAGTCCCACTCGAACAGGTCGTCGACGTCGAGACCCGTGGGGCGCACACGCGCGACCGCTTCGGATGCTCGGTCGGCCTCGCCGCAGTCCGCGGACGCCCAGGCCAGCATGAGGCTCGCGAACGGGCCGGCGGTCGCGCGTCCGGTCGTGGAGCCGGCGAGCGCGAGCATCTCGACCCCGTGGCCCTCCGCCACCAGCGCGTAGGCGCAGCGCCGCAGGACCGTGTCGACGAGCTCGGCGTCGAGCACGTCGAGCGCCAGCCGCAGAGCGACGAGCGGGTCGCCGTTGGTCATGTGCCACTGCGCGGCGCTGGTGGTCATCTGCCGCAGGGCGGTCGGGGAGAGCTCGACGATCTTCTCGCGCAGGAACGAGCGGAAGAGCGGCTGCACCCGGTACCAGATGCGTCCCCGGTCGTCGGTGGACACTCGGCGCAGCATGGGGTTGTTGCTGGCCAGCCGCCGAAGAGCGTGGGCGCTGTCGAGCGAGGTGCAGACGGCGTTCGCGAGGCTCGCCGTGACGAGCGGGCAGATGCCCGCGGTGAGAATCGTCGACTGGTCGAGCGGACTCAGATCGTCGAAGACCTCGCGCTGCAGATACTGGTGCACCACGTCGGGGTCGAGCAGGCCGAGCCGGGTGTCCAAGGTGCCGGTCGATCGAGCCACCCCGGCGTGTGCGAGGCTGAGCGCCGCGGGCCAGCCGTCCGACGCGGCGTACAGGGCCTCGACGCCGTCGTCGTCGATGTCGTCGTCGAACAGCGCGCACGCCTCCGCGCGGGTGAACGAGAGCGAGTCGGCGGTGAGCTCGCGCAGCCGGTTGGTCAGCCGTGCGCGCTGCTCGAGCAGCGACGACCGGGTGGCGAACACGACGTAGACACTCGCCGGAACGAGTCCGAGCAGACGGATGAACTCCGCCTCGGACGGGCCGTCGGCGAGCAGGTGCGTGTCGTCGAACACGAGCGCAGTGCGCGGGCCGAGCAGGTCGAGCGCCCGGGTGAGCCCCGCGAGCAACTCGCTGTGGCGGCGCGGGGCCATGCTCACCTCGAGCGAGCCGAGGGCGCGCTCGGCCGCGTCGTTGCCGGCCGCCGCGACACCGAGCGCCGCGAGCAGAGACCCCCAGAAGACGAGCGGATCCCGGTCGTCGGTGTCGAGGTCGCACCAGGCGACGACCACGCCCTCCTTCTTCGCGGCGGCAGACCACTGGGCGAGAAGCGACGTCTTGCCGTAGCCGGCGGGCGCATTCACCATCATGAAGGTCGCGTCGGGGGAGTCGAGTCCGGTGGACAACGCGTCGTAGAGCCGTGGGCGGTCGACGAGCTCTCCGACCAGAACCGGCACGCTGACCTTGGTCGCCGGTGTGTCGTGGATAAGTCGTGCACCGCTCGCCGTCACCATGCGATGAATATACGACCGGGCCCGGGCGGCGCGGTAGGGGGCGATGGTGTCTCGCCCTCAACGGGTGAGATGCCACGGATGAACCTCACCCGCTGGCACCCGCACCGGCTCACCCGCGGTCTCACCAGCCGCCTACCAGCCGAGGACCCGGTTCTTCGCGCGGGTGAATTCTTCGTCGCTGATCGCTCCCGATCGGTACAGCGAACTCAGGGTCGCGAGCTGCGACGGGATCGATTCGTCGTGCACGGGAGGAACCTGCTCCGGGACGGCGCGATCCTCCGGGTCCCGGCCGACGGCGACGGCGATCATGGACGCGGTACCGGCGACCACTCCGACGCTGGTGAGCTCGCCGAGCAGGCCCGGCCTTCCGAATCTCCTGAACAGCGGCACGGTGCTTCCTAGCTGTCGACGAGCGAGGCGGCCGCTACGGTGCGGGGCTCGACGCGCACGTGCAGCTCGAGAACCCCGCCCACGTCGGCGGCGAGCTGTGCCAGCGAGCGCGACCAGGTGTGCTCGATCGCCAGCAGCAGAGCCGCGCGGCCGGACTCGATGCCGTCGACCACGAGCTGCGCGTCGGTGCTGCTGAGCAGTGGGCGGGGGTGGGGACTGATCGTCGACCAGCGCGGCACGATGTCGTCTTCCAGGTCGGTGACCGTGATCGCTCCGCCCGGGTCGCGTGTGGCGATCACGGCGTCGACGATCCGCAGGGCGCCGCCCGTGGCGAGCTGCTCGAGCAGCGGGGCGACACCCGGCATCAGACCGGGATCCGGGAACGATAAAACGACGACGTCGACCGGACCCATCGTGTGCTCCCCTCCGTGCCCGCTGTCTGCGCCCGCTCCCTGTGCCTGCGGTGGTGCACATTGTGCGTCCACTTCGCGAGCACCAGAATCACCCGCCGGAGGTGACAGCCGGCCGGGCCGTCGGTAAGCCCCGGCCGGCAGTCGCCCCGGAGGCTCAGTCGGCGAGCAGCTCGCGCACGCGCGGGATGACCCGCGTGCCGTACAGCTCGATGCTCTTCATCAGCTTGTCGTGGCTCAGGCCGCCGTTGCCGTACTTGAGGTCGAACCGCGAGAGGCCGAGGCCCTTGGCCGCGTAGGCGATCTTGGCGGCGACGGTCTCGGGCGAGCCGACGAACAACGCGCCCGTGGGCGAGGCGGCGTCATCGAACTGAGCTCGGGTCATGGGCGGCCAGCCGCGCTCGGCTCCGATGCGCGCCATCATGGTGCGGTAGTGCGGCCAGAGCTCCTCGCGCGCCTGCTCGTCTGTCTCGGCTATGTGTCCGGGAGAATGTTCGCCCACGGGCTGCGTCGGCTGCTCCAGCTGCTCGAGCGCGCGGTGGTAGAGGTCGACGAGCGGCGCGAACCGCAGCGGTTCTCCGCCGATGATCGCGAGCATCAGCGGCAGGCCGTAGCGGGCCGCGCGGATGACCGACTCGGGGCTTCCGCCCACGCCGACCCAGGTCTTGAGCAGTCCGTTCTCGACCGGCGGGTAGACCGACTGCTCGGCGAGCGGTGCGCGCGTGCTGCCCTGCCAGGTGACCGGCTGCTGCTGGCGCACCGCGGCGAACAGGTCGAGCTTCTCGTCGAAGAGCTCCTCGTACTGCGACAGGTCGAATCCGAACAGCGGGAACGACTCGGTGAACGATCCGCGCCCGAGGATGACCTCCGCGCGGCCGCCCGAGACGCCGTCGAGCGTTGCGAAGCGCTGGAACACCCGGATCGGGTCATCCGAACTCAGCACCGTCACCGCGGAACCGAGACGGATGCGCGAGGTGCGCGCCGCGATGGCCGCGAGAACGACCTCGGGGGCGGAGACCGCGAAGTCTTGGCGGTGATGCTCGCCGATGGCGATGAAGTCGATGCCGACCTGATCGGCGAGAACGCCCTGGTCGACGATGTTGCGCAGCACCTGCGCGTGCGGCAGGGGGCGGCCTTCGGCGTCGTCCGTTACGTCGCCGAACGTGTCGAGCCCGAGTTCGATCTCCATGGTCTGTCTCCTAGTCAATTCAAACGTATGGACTTGGCAACCCCCGGGCAGCGACGGGTATTCCCGTCAGCGCGGCCGGGGAGCGGGGGGCGGCGGAACCTCTTTCGCCGCGATGACGTCGGCGAACGCGATGGTGGTGAGCCCGCGTACCGTCGCGACCACGCAGTGGGTGGCGTCTGTGCCCGAGAGGTAGCCGAGCGCGTCGGTCGCCGAGCCGGCGGGGTCGTCGTGCAGCGCATAGCGGATGACGACGCGGGTGCCGTCGCCGGCCCCCTTCAGGAACTCGACCGGGGTCACCATGAGCTGGGCTTGTAGTCCTTGAGGAAGATGCCGAACAGGTCTTCGCCGTCTTCGCCGCGCACGATCGGGTCGTAGACGCGGGCCGCCCCGTCGACGAGGTCGAGCGGGGCGTGGAAGCCCTCCTCGGCGAGGCGCACCTTCGTCGGGTGCGGACGCTCGTCGGTGATCCAGCCGGTGTCGACGCTCGTCATCAGGATGCCGTCGGTCTCCAGCATCTCGCGTGCGCTGGTGCGGGTGAGCATGTTGACGGCCGCCTTGGCCATGTTGGTGTGCGGATGACCCGGACCCTTGTAACCCCGGCCGAAGACACCCTCCATCGCCGACACGTTGACGATGTACTTGCGGTGCGCGGTCGACGAGGCCATCGACGGCCGCAGCTTCGAGATCAGGATGAACGGCGCCGTCGTGTTGGCGAGCTGCACCTCGAGCATCTCGAGCGGGTCGACCTCGTCGACGTGCTGGGTCCAGGAGTTGGCGTCGTGCAGGTCGGGCAGCAGCCCGCCCGCGTCGATCGCGGTGCCGGCGGCGAGGCGTTCGAGCGACGACGACCCCGCGGTCATGGCGAGCTCGGTGAGCTGCTCGGCGCGCGACGCTGCGGCGGCGAGGATGGGGTGCGCCGTCACCGACTGGGCGAGCGCCTGCGGGTGCGGGTCGTTGGTGTGGCCGAAGGTGACGAGCTCGGGCAGCGGGCCGTCGGGCAGCGGGGCGAGCTCGCCGTCGACCAGCGGCTGGTAGGCGCCGGGGGAGCGCCGCACGGTCTGCGTGGCGTTGTTGATCAGGATGTCGAGCGGCCCCTGTGCGGCGACGGACTCCGCGAGCCCGATCACCTGGGCGGGATCGCGCAGGTCGATGCCGACGACGCGCAGCCGGTCGATCCAGTCGGCCGAGTCGGGCAGGCTCGTGAACCGTCTGACGGCGTCGCGCGGGAAGCGGGTGGTGATCGTGGTGTGCGCTCCGTCGCGCAGTAGGCGCAGGGCGATGTACATGCCGATCTTCGCGCGCCCGCCGGTGAGCAGTGCGCGCTTGCCGGTCAGGTCGGTGCGGGCGTCGCGCTTCTCGTGGCTCATGGCCGCGCAGTCGGGGCAGAGCTGGTGGTAGAACGCGTCGACCCGGGTGTACGGCTGCTTGCAGATGTAGCAGTTGCGGGGCTTCATGAGCGTTCCCGCGGTCGGGGCGGTGGTGCTCGCGGCGATCGGCACACCGCGGGTCTCGTCGTCGATGCGGTCGGGGGCACCCGTGGCGGTGGCGGCGACGACGGCGCGGTCGGCGTCGGCGATGGTGGCGCGCTTGTCGAGGCGGCGTTCCTTCTTGACCGACTTGAACATCTTCGCGGTGGCGCGGCGCACGGTGACGAAGTCGGGGTGTTCCTCGTCGATCGCCGCCATGGACTCGAGCACGCGCAGCGTCACGGCCAGGTCGGCGGGATCGATCGCGCTGCCGGGCGCGGCTGCGGCGTCGTCGGGAACGGAGGGGGAGTCAGGCTGGGAAGGCACACACGATTCTAAACGAAGACGCCAAGCCCCCGCCCGGGCCGCCCCGGATCGCAGCGCGCAGCCAGGCGGCAATGTTCACCGTCGGTTCAGGTGCTGTCGGCCAGACAGACGTGAGAATGGGTCGACTCGTCGCGAAGATGTACCACCTTCCGAAGAATTGAGCGCCCGGTGTCGACCTCCTCCCGTCACAACAATGTCCACCACCTCGACAACTACCGCCGGGGAATCGCCTACGCCTGTCTCGCGATCCCGCTCACCATCGTGGTCTGGTTGTTCGTCTGGCAGTTCGGACTCATTACCTCCGTCGTCGCGTGGGCTGCCGCCGCGCTCGCCGTGCGGCTCTACCGCTACGGATCCGGGTGGCCGCCGGCACAGAGGGGCGCGGTCGCCGTCCTGACCATCGTGATCGTCACCATCTTCGCCAGCCTGACCGCCGCGTTCGTCTACGACGCCGCGCGCGGCTACTTCGCCGAGCCCTCGGCGTCGATGCTCGTGCTCGGCAGGGCGCTTGCGGATCCCGCCTTCGGCGACTGGTTCGTCACCCTCTACCTCCCTCAGCGCGACGTGTGGGCGCCATGGCTGCTGAACCTCGTTTTCGCTCTCCTGCTCAGCCTGCTCGGCGTCGCTCCCACGCTCGCCCGCGCGTTCCGCGGAGAATCGGCCGGGCGCAGGGTCAGTGTCTTCCTCATCCCGCTCACCCTGGTGCTGGCGGTCGCGGGGGTCTGGTCGTTTGTGGTCGTGCCCGCAAACGAATTCTCGGCGCCGACGACCACACTGCCCTACGTCGTCGGCGACTGCCTCCCCGAGAGTCGGGAGATCGCCGAGGCCGACGACGGGGGAGAGTCGCTCCGCGACCGGCCGGTCGCGTGCGATACGACGCACGCAGCGGAGGTCGTCTGGGCCGGCACCGTCGACGAGCCGGCCTGGAGCGGCGTGCGCCCCGGCGAGGACTACTTCGACGGAGCCATGGGCGCGCACTGCTCGGAGGCGTTCTCGGCCTATGTCGGGGTCCCGTGGGGTCAGAGCACCCTGCAGCTCGTCTATTACTTCCCTTCGGTGTCGTCGTGGACCGCATACTCCGACCGGGACATAGCGTGCGCCGTCTACGACCCGGCGGGTACGATCGACGGCTCGCTCGCGGGGGCGGCGCGCTGACGCGAGCGCACGTGCCCTCCCGGGCTACGCGCCCGCTGTTGCCGCGTTGCGCGCGGCGAGCAAGCCGAATGCCGTGGCGAGTTCCGGCGGGTGCACGACGACGAGGTCGGTGTCGAAGCGGTTGAGCGAGGCGGCGAGGGCCACCCACGACCAGGAGCCGACCTCGAGGCTGCAGCGGTCGGGGCCGAGGTCCTCGACGATGCCGTCGCCGGCGAACGGGAGCACCTCGGACGCCGGTAGCCCCAGCACGACCTTGCCGACGCAGGGCCACCGGTCGGTCTCGTCGGAACCCTTGAAGCGCCCGGCCACGAACCGGGTGACATCGCCGCCCGGCACGTCGCGCGGTCGGAATCGGCCGCCGCCGGGGCTGCGCGGGGTGATGCGGTCGGCGCGGAAAAGGCGCCAGTCGTCGCGCTCGAGATCCCAGGCGACGAGATACCAGCGTCCGTGCGAGGTCACGAGGTGGTGCGGCTCGACCCTGCGCCGCACCGGCTCGTCGTCGGGGCTGCGGCCCGCGTAGTCGAAGCGCAGCACCTCGTGGGCGCGCGCCGCGGTGGACAGCGCGACGAGTACGTCGGGGGCGACCGCATCCGGCACGCCGTCACCCGGGCGGGCCGCGATGGTCGTGAACTCGAGGGCGTCGAGCCGGTGGCGCAGGCGCGAAGGCATCACCTGGCGCACGGTGGTCAGGGCACGCACGGCCGCTTCCTCGATGCCCGCTCCGGAGAGGGTTGCCGCGCGCAGTGCGACCGCCAGCGCGATGACCTGGTCGTCGTCGAAGAGCAGGGGCGGCAGTTCGCTTCCGGCGTCGAGCCGGTAGCCGCCATCCGGACCCATCGTCGCCTGAATGCTGTATCCCATGTCGCGCAGGCGGTCGACGTCGCGCCGCACGGTGCGGTGGCTGATGCCCAGCCGTTCGGCGAGCACGGCGCCGGGCCAGTCGCGTCGTGTCTGCAGCAGAGACAACAGACTCAGCAGGCGCGAGGTGGTCGTCGTCATGACGTCGAGTTTAGCGAGGTCTAGGACTGAAACTGTCCTATACGGCTGTGAGACTGGACAGCGTCGGGGAAAACCCCGGCGCCGTTCTCACTAGGAGCAGACATGAGCATCACGACGACCACCCACCTCAACTTCCGCGGCGACGCCCGGGCGGCGCTGGAGTTCTACCAGTCCGTCTTCGGCGGCAGCGTCACGATCGCGACCTATGGCGACTTCGGCATGCCCAAGGACCTTCCCGGCGCCGACGGCGTCGTCTTCGGGCAGGTCGAGAGCGAAGACGGCTTCCGCGTCATGGCCTACGACATCCCGGGGCAGTCGGGAGGGTCGGCCGCCAGCGCGGGGTCGACGCACCGGGAGAACGGCGCCACCGTCACCGACCAGCCGTTCTTCGTCTCGGTGCGCGGGGAGACCCTGCACGAGGTGCAGGGCTACTGGGAGAAGCTGTCCGCCGGCGCCTCGATCGTCGAGCCTCTGGCCGCGTCCGCGTGGAGCCCCGGTTTCGGCATGCTCACCGACGGCTTCGGAGTGACCTGGATCCTCGACGTCGCGGCGGCCAACACCGCCGAGTAACACCTGCGGCGCGGGTGACGATTAACCCGCGCCGCACCCCCGTCTCGGCCGACTCCCGGGACGAGACCGAGACCACGCAGTAAGACGGGCGGATGACATCATGCGGCACATTTCCGACGGTGAACGACGCGCTCGACTCGCGACCCGGCACGCGCTGACGAGCGACTCGCGCGTCGAGACGCTCGAGGAGGCAGCGGGTGCCGTCGTGGCGCTGCACGCGACCGACGCCCCGAGCGTCTACCTGTCGGCGTGGGCGAGGATGGCGCGTGTCACGGTCGCCGACATCGACCGGGCGCTCTACGACGACCGGGTCGTGGTCACGCAGCTCGCGATGCGGCGCACGCTGTTCGCGTTCCCGCGCCACCTCGTGCCCGCCGTGCTCGGCAGCGCGGCGGCGCGCGTCGCGACCTCCGAACACACCCGCATGGCTCGCGACGTCGAGCGCGCGGGCATCGCCCCGAACGGCAGCGCGTGGCTCGAGGACGCGCGGGCGGGGGTGACGTCGGCGCTCTCGGGCGGCCCGGGCGCGTTCTTCGCGGCGGAGCTGCGCCGTGCCGTGCCGCTCATCGACGTCACCGTGCCGACGACGGCGGACGAGAGCTGGTCGGCACCGCAGGTGCTCACCCTCCTCGGCGCCGAGGGCACCATCGTGCGCGGACCGTCGAGCGGCAGTTTCCCCACCGCGCGGCCGCTGTGGACTCTGCCGGCGCGATGGCTGGGGTCTGAGGTGGCCGTGATGGACCCCGCCGACGGGTACCGCGAGCTCGTGCACCGGTGGCTGCGCGCGTTCGGCCCCGGAACGGAGGACGACATCGTCTGGTGGCTCGGTGCGACGAAGGCCGCCGTGCGACTCGCGATCCGAGAGCTCGACGCCGTGCAGGCGACGCTCGACGGCGAGCAGCGCGGCTGGATCCTGCGTGACGACGTCGACGCGGTCGCGGAGCCCGCACCCTGGACCGCCCTCCTCCCACCCCTCGACCCGACGGTCATGGGGTGGAAGGGCCGCGCCTTCTACCTCGGCGGGCGCGGCCCGCAGCTGTTCGACAGCCGGGGCAACGCGGGCACCACGGCCTGGGCCGACGGGCGGGTCGTCGGCAGCTGGATACAGGACGCGCAGGCGGTCGTCAGCGTCCGCCTGCTCGAGCCGGTGTCCACCGGCGCCAGGGAAGCACTCAACGACCAGGCGTCACGCCTGACCTCGTGGCTGGGCGGGGTGCGCAGTCCGACCGGGTACCGTTCGCCCGCCATGCGCGCCCAGGAGCGGGAATGGGAACACGGGAGCCGATAGCCCAACCCGCGCACGTGCCGGGGCGTAGCGTGTCGGAGATGAGCCCCGTGCACAAACGTGTCGTCGCCCTCGTCGTTGTGCACGGGATGGGTGCCCAGCGCCGCAGCGAGACATTGCTCCAGTGGTCCGAACCCCTACTGCGGCGGCTCGACTGGCTGTCACGCGGGTCCGGCGGCGACGGGGTCACCTTCGAACGGGTGGCGCTGGCGGGCGATTCCCCCGACGAGGTCAATGCACGCGTGCGGTTCCGCGGCGACGAGGGTGCCCAGCACGAGGTGGTGCTCGTGGTGACCGAGGCCCGCTGGGCGGAGTCGTTCCTGCCCTTGCAGCCCGGCGAGGTGTTCTCGTGGGGAGGTTCCTTCGCGTGGCGCGCCCTGCTGCGCCTCGGCGTGCACTTCTCCCGCATCCTCTGGGTCAATCCGTGGTGGCGTGTGGCGAGCGCCCCGCTCGTGGCGGCGCTCTGGGTGGCGCTGTTCGCCGTCGGCCTGGTGCTTGCACTGCTGTTCCCGCTGCTCGGGCTGCTGCTGCTCGTACCGGGGCTGTCGGCCCTGGTGCGGGGAGTGACGAGCGGGCTCGCCGAGTTCGTCGGCGACGTGGCGGTGTGGACGAGACGGCCCGTGCGGGCCGCGGCCATGCGCGCGGTGGTGCGCGACGGCGTGCGGGCGGCGAGTGTGCGGGCGGCTTTGCTCGCTCGGGCGGAGGGGGTCGAGGTCGACGCCACGCGGGTCGTGCTGCTCGCCCACTCGCAGGGAGCGACGATCGCCGCGCAGACCCTGTTCGACTCGGCAACGGGGGAGCCGCGCACACCGGTCGACGCGTTCGTCACGGTGGGCAGCACGCTGACGCTGTTGGGGGCCCCGCGTTGGACGAGCGGGCGCTTCGCCGGCGTGCGCGCGGCCGTCGCCGGGGTGCGGCGCCCGGGTTCGGGGTCCGCGGGTTCCGGCGCACGATTCAGCCCGGTCGAGGAGTGGGCGCGACTGAATCGCCCGCCGCGCTGGCTCAATCTCTGGGCCGTCTGGGATCCGTTCACGGCCGGAACTGTCTCGACCAGCATGCGGGCGAGGGAGCTCCGCTGGCGCGAGGTCAACGGCGGGCCCGCCACCGAGGCGACAGGGCCCGAGGAGCACCCGGTGCACAACACCGCGAATCCCTTCACCGACCACCAGTCGTACGCGCGCAATACCGCGCAGGTGATCGACCCGCTCGTGCGGCTGCTCACGGGGTCAGCGCTCGCCGACCCCGCCGCGTCGGCGAGGAGCGCGGCGCACGCGCGCGGCGTGCGGCAGCTCGGCGCGGGGCGCATCCTCGCCCTCTGTCTCGCACTGGTACTGCTCGTCTCGCCGACCGTGCCCGCGGCGCTCGACCCGGTCGTCGACCTGTTCGCCCCCGGCGCGGGGCAGTTGCCCGCGGTGCTGCGGGCGGTCGTCGCGGTGGTCGTGGGCATCGTGGCCCTATGGGCGAACGGCTCGCTCTGGCGCGCATGGGTCGAAAAGGTCGAATGGGCACCGCCCGGCACGACCGCGCGCCGCGTCTGGATCGGCGGCTTCGTGCTGCGAACCGTGCTGCTCGGCGGCCTGTGGTGGGCGCTCGGCGGTCCCGCCGTGATCCCTCCCGGGTGGGCGGCGCTCGCCGCGGTCGTCGTGCTGGTGCTCCCGCAGGTCGGGCGCCTTCCGCGCGTTCTGCCGGAGCGCCGCTGAGCGTCGCCGAACCTGGCTTCGGGTGCGCTGGACGCGACGCCGGGCGCAGTAGGGGATGATCGAAGCATCATGCCTGAGGATGTCGCCACCACCGCCCCCGCGACGCTGCTCGAGCGCGCCCCCCGCCCCTTCGACGCCGACCAGGCGTTCGAGAACTTCTCCGAGTGGGCCGCCGACCGTGGCCTGAGCCTGTATCCGGCGCAGGAGGAGGCGCTCATCGAGATCGTCTCGGGCGCGAACCTCATCCTCTCGACCCCCACCGGAACCGGCAAGTCGCTCGTCGCGATCGGCGCCCACTTCGCCGCGCTCGCGCAGGGCAAGCGCAGCTACTACACCGCGCCGATCAAGGCCCTCGTGTCGGAGAAGTTCTTCGCACTCGTCGACATCTTCGGCGCCGAGAACGTCGGCATGGTCACGGGCGACTCGTCGGTGAACCCCGACGCTCCCATCATCTGCTGCACGGCCGAGATCCTCGCCAACGTCGCGCTGCGCGGGGGAGACCAGAGCGACGTCGACCAGGTCGTGATGGACGAGTTCCACTTCTACGCCGATCCCGACCGCGGCTGGGCCTGGCAGGTGCCGCTGCTCACCCTGCCGCACGTGCAGTTCATCCTCATGTCGGCGACGCTCGGCGACGTGTCGCGCATCGCCGACGACCTCTCCATCCGCACGGGCCGCGAGACCGCCGTCGTCACCGGTGTCGAGCGCCCCGTGCCGCTCAGCTACAGCTACGCCACGACGCCCGTGCACGAGACGATCGAAGACCTGCTCGCCACCGGGCAGGCGCCCATCTACATCGTGCACTTCTCGCAACTGGCCGCGCTCGAACGCGCCCAGGCGATGACGAGCATCAAGATCGTCAGCCGCGAGCAGCGCGACGAGATCGCCGCGGCCATCGGCGACTTCCGGTTCACCACCGTCTTCGGCCAGACCCTATCCCGGCTCATCCGTTCGGGCATCGGCGTGCACCACGCCGGCATGCTGCCCAAGTACCGCCGGCTCGTCGAACAGCTCGCGCAGCAGGGCCTCATGCGGGTGATCTGCGGTACCGACACCCTCGGCGTCGGCATCAACGTGCCGATCCGCACGGTGCTGTTCACGGCTCTCACGAAGTTCGACGGCGTGCGGATGCGCCAGCTGACCGCGCGCGAATTCCACCAGATAGCGGGTCGCGCCGGTCGCGCCGGGTACGACACAGCGGGCACGGTGGTCGCGCAGGCGCCCGAGCACGAGAGCGAGAACGCGCGGCTCGTGGCCAAGGCGGGCGACGACCCGAAGAAGATCAAGAAGATCGTGCGCAAGAAGGCGCCAGACGGCTTCGTGTCGTGGGGCGAACCCAGCTTCAACCGTCTCATCTCCGCAGAGCCGGAGACCCTCAACTCGAGCATGCAGGTGAGCCACTCGATGATCCTGAACGTGATCGCGCGGGAGGGTGACGCGTTCCAGGAGATGCGCGACCTCATCTTCGAGAGCCACGACCCGTGGCCCAAGCAGCTGGCGATGGCGCGCAAGGCCCTGGCGATCTACCGCACGCTGCGCGCGGCGGACGTCGTGACACAGGTGCCGCGGATCGAGCCCGTCGAGACCTCGCCCGCGCTCAAGTCTGCGCTCGAGGGTGTCGACGGCTTCGACAGCGGCGAGTACGAAGACTGGAACGCGCAGCCCTCGGCAGCCGACATCCACTACGACATCCGACTCACCCTCGACCTGCAGCCGAACTTCGCACTCAACCAGCCGCTGTCGCCGTTCGCCCTCGCGGTCTTCGAACTACTCGACCCCGAGTCACCCAGCTACGCGCTCGACATGATCTCCATCCTCGAGGCGACCCTCGACGACCCGCGGCCGATCCTGTCGCAACAGCAGTTCCTCGCCCGCGGCGAGGCGGTGGCCTCGATGAAGGCGGAGGGCATCGAGTACGACCAGCGCATGGAGCTGCTCGAGCATGTCACCTGGCCGAAGCCGCTCGAAGAGCTGCTCGACGCGTCGTTCGAGCAGTACAGCGCGACGCAGCCGTGGATCGGCGACTTCGAGCTGAGCCCCAAGTCGGTCGTGCGCGACATGTACGAGCGCGCCATGACCTTCGCCGACTACGTGGGCTACTACAAACTCGCCCGCAGCGAGGGGATGGTTCTCCGCTACCTCAGCGACGCCTACCGGGCGGTGCGGCAGACGGTTCCCGACGAGGCAAAGACCGAGGAACTGCTCGACCTCATCGAGTGGCTCGGCGAGCTGGTGCGGCAGGTCGACTCCAGCCTCGTCGACGAGTGGGAGCAGCTGATCAACCCGACGGCGCCCGGAGAGAAGCCCGTGCTGCCGCCCGCGCCGCCGTCGATTCTGACCAACCCGCGCGCTTTCCGCGTTCTGGTGCGCAACGAGCTGTTCCGGCGTGTGCAACTGGCCGCGTTGGACAAGTACGAGGAGCTGGGTGCTCTGGATGCCACGTCGGGATTCACCGCAGACGTGTGGGGTGACGCGATGGACGCCTACTTCGACGTGCACGACGATCTCGCTACCGACAGCGACGCCCGCAGCTCGGCGATGCTCATCGTGGAGGAGGGCGCCGAGACCTGGACCGTTCGTCAGATCTTCGCCGACCCGGCCGGCGACCACGACTGGGGGATCAGCGCCACGGTCGACCTGGCCGAGTCGGCCGAGCTCGGCATCGCGGTCGTGAAGGTGACGGCGGTCGGCCGCCTCGACGCGTTCGCCTGATCGCTGGTCGCCTGATCGCTGGTTGAGTAGGGCCGTCTGCGGCCCGTATCGAAACCTCGACGGGTTTCGATACGGTCGCTAAGCGACCTACTCAGCCTGCACCGCGGGCTCAGTAGACCGTGCGCTCTAGGAACGCGTTGCCGAACTTCCGCTGCGGGTCGAGCCGCGCCGCCAGCTCGCGGAACTCGCCGAGCCGCGGGTAGAGCGGCTCGAGGTCGCCGCGGTCGGCCGAGAACACCTTTCCCCAATGCGGCCGCGCGCCGAGCGGCAGCAGCAGGGCTTCGATCTCGGGCAAGACGGCCCGCACCTCGGCGGCGAGCGGCTTCCAGGTGAAGTGGATGCCCACCGCGTCGGTCTCGTAGGCGCCGCTGAGCCAGAGGGAGTCGGCCGCCATCGTGCGCAACTCGGTGACGAGCAGCAGCGGGGCGATGCGCGGCCCGAGCGACCGCACGGCCTCGATAGCCGCGATAGCGTTGCGCCGCGGCACGAGGTACTCGCTCTGCAGCTCGTCGCCGTTCGACGGGGTGAAGCCGAGCTTGAAGTGGGCGAGCCGGTCGCTCCAGGGTCCGGCGATGCCGCCCTGCTGGGTGACGTTCGCGGCCGGCTGGTCGGGCAGCATGTGGCGGCCGACGTCCTGCCGCGGTGCCCCCAGAATGCGTTCGGGGGGCGCCGCGGCATCCATCCGGCTCTTGATCCAGACGGTGCGCAGGGTGTCGCCGAGCCAGTCCGTGAACAGGCTGACGCTGTAGGCGCTCGAGGTCACGGCGTCGAAGTCCGCGAGCAGGTCGGCGAAGGTGAGGTCGTCGTAGAGGTCCTGCCGCACATCGAACGTGGGCTGGATGTCGAGGCTCACCCGCGTGACGATGCCGAGCGCGCCGAGCGCGACGACGGCGCCATCGAAGTCGGGCTCCCCGCGGTGCAGCGTGAGCAGTTCGCCCGACGCGGTCACGAGCTCGAGTGCCGAGACCGCGGAGGAGAGGGTCCCGTTGGTGTCGCCGGATCCGTGGGTGCCGGTCGCGACGGCACCAGCGACCGATATGTGCGGCAGCGAGGCGAGGTTGTGCAGCGCCCAGCCCTCCCGTTGCAGCTCCGTGGCGAGGTCGCCGTACCGCACGCCGCCGCCGACCGTGACCGTGCGGCTCTGCGGGTCGATGTCGATCGGCGAGTCGAGCCGCTCGAGGCTGAGCAACGTTCCGGGGCTGTCCGCGAGGTCGGTGAACGAGTGGCGGCTGCCGAGCGCTCGCACCCGCGTCGCCGCCGCGACAAGGTCTTGCACCTCGCCCACGCTGGTCGGACGCGCGAGCGCCTCGGCCGTGTACTCGTAGCTGCGGGCCCAGTTCTCACCGACGTTGGTAGACATTGCACCATTCTGCGCCCACGACGGATCGTAGACTGACCACATGCTCGGTCGCGCGAAAGTCTGGCTCTCCGACTATGCCTACGCGGCGCGGGTAAGCCTCGGCGCCACACTCCGGCACCGCACCGTGCCGAAGCCGCGGGGACACCTGGCTCCGGTGCTGCTGATCCCCGGCGTCTACGAGCGCTGGCAGTTTCTGCGAGCGGCGGGCGGTCGCCTGGCCCGCGCGGGACACCCGGTGCACGCCGTCGAGCTGCTCGGCCGCAACGTCGACGCGATTCCGGATGCCGCGGCCACCGTTCAGCGTTACATCGACGAGCACGACCTGCGCCATGTCATCATCGTCGCCCACAGCAAGGGCGGGCTGATCGCCAAGCACATGATGCTCTTCGACGACGTCGAGGGCCGCATCGACCGGCTGGTGGCGATCGCGTCGCCGTTCCAAGGCTCGAGCCTGTCGAAGTACATGCCGGTGCGCCCGCTGCGGGCGTTCATCCCGACCGACGCGACCCTCACCCTGCTCGCCGCCAACGCGGAGGTGAATTCGCGCATCGTCTCGGTCTTCGGCGACTACGACCCGCACATCCCCGGCGGCAGCGAACTGCCGGGCGCGACGAACGTGCGGGTGCCCGTTGACGGACACTTCCAGCTGCTCGTCGACCACCGCGTGCTCGACGAAGCTGAAGCTGCAGTGAACTCGACCCCCGCAGCGGAATGAAACTGCCCCGCTGGTGTTGACTACGAGCATGACGCGAAATCAACGCCTGGTGCTCACGATCGCGGTTCTCGCGTCGTTCGTCACGTTCCTCGACGGTTCGGTGATCAACGTGGCGTTGCCCGCGATCGAGGAGGAGCTGGGCGGTGGCATCACCACCCAGCAGTGGGTCGTCGACGCGTACGCGATCACGCTGGGCACGCTCATCTTGCTGGCCGGGTCGCTGTCGGACACCTTCGGCCGGTGGGTCGTGCTCAAGGCGGGTCTCTACGGCTTCGCGGTGACGTCGGTGCTCATCGCCCTCGCGCCCACGGCGGAGTCGCTGGTGATCCTGCGCGGAGCGCAGGGTATCGCGGGCGCCCTGCTCGTTCCGAGTTCGCTCGCGATCATCATTGCGACGTTCCGCGGCGCACCCCAGGCGAAAGCCATCGGCACGTGGACGGGCTGGACGAGCGCGGCCTTCCTCGTCGGGCCGCTGCTCGGCGGACTCTTCGTCGACTACCTCAACTGGCGCCTCGTGTTCGCGATCAACATCATCCCGATCGCCGTCACCCTCGTGCTGGTCTCCCGCCTCGGGGAGAAGAATGTGCGGCCGGAGGGCGGAGGCATCGACTGGTTCGGCGCCGTGCTCGGCATCGTCGGGCTCGGTGGTCCGGTCTTCGCGCTCATCGAGCAGGCGAACTTCGGCTGGACGAGCCCGGTGATCTACCTGCCCTTCGTGCTCGGCCTGCTGGCCCTGCTCGCGTTCATCCTGCGTCAGCGCACAACCAAGCACCCGATGGTGCCTCTGGGGCTGTTCAGCGTGCGCAACTTCTCGGTCGGAAACATCTCCACCACCCTTGTCTACGGAGCCCTGTCGCTCGGTGGCTTCATCGTCACGGTATTCCTGCAGCAGGTGGGCGGCTTCTCGGCCACCGCAGCCGGCCTCGCGTTCCTGCCGATGACGCTCATCAGCATCGCGCTCTCGTCGTTCTTCGGCGCCCTCGCCGGCAAGTACGGTCCGCGCCTGTTCATGGGGCTCGGCCCGATCATCGGCGGCATCGGCTACCTCCTGATGCTCGGCATCGGCGAGGACGTGAACTACTGGACCCAGGTCTTCCCGGGGGTCGTGATCTTCGCGCTCGGTCTCACCATGACCGTCGCGCCGCTCACGTCGGCGATCCTCGGCTCGATCGCGCCGGAGCAGTCGGGCATCGGTTCGGCCATCAACAACGCGATCTCCCGCATCGCCGGCCTGATCGCCATCGCGTTCGTCGGCGTCATCGTGGGCTCGCAGTTCACCGTCGATTCGTTCCACCGCGGGCTGCTGGTCACGGCGGTGCTGTTGATCCTCGGCGGCATCGTCTCCCTCATCGGCATCAGCAACCCGGTGCACGAGAAGGTGCCCGAGAAGAAGTAATGGTCGGCCGCCGCGGCTGAGGGTTCGCGCGTAGGGGATTTCGACAGGCTCAACCCGCGTGGTCGGCCCGGTCCGCAAGGTCGGCCCGGTTCGCACGGGCTCACCGCGCGGGACGGTCATCGTGCGCCCTCGACTTCGCGACGGTAGTCGCGCATGATCGGGCTCTTGGAGGGCAGGGGTCTTCGAGTCTGGGCCGGGTCGATCGTGGGCGGGGGTATGAGGTAGAAGTCGGTGCCGATTCTCTCGATCTCCCAGCCGTTGTTGTGGCAGAGGAGATGGTGGAATCTGCAGAGCAGTATGCCGTCTTTGAGATCGGTTCTGCCGTCGTCTCTGGCCCAGAATCTGATGTGGTGGGCTTCCGTCATGGAGGGTGGTTTGTCGCATTCGCCGAACATGCAGCCGCCGTCTCTGACCGCGAGAGCGATGCGTTGCTTCTTGGTGAAGAATCGCTGCTCTTTTCCGACATCGAGGGGTTGCCCGAAGCTGTCGAGGGTGACCGCGGTGGTCGCGCCGCCGCAGGTGAGACGTTCGACGGTGGCGAGCGAGACCGGGTCGGGGTTGCCCTCGATACGGCCGTGGCCGGAACCGGCCTGCACGGTCTTCTTCGTGACGAGCACCCGGATCGCAGCGCCGCCGGTGCCGAGCAACTGCGAGGAATCGGCGTCCGCCCCGGCCTGCAGCAGGCCGAGCAGGGTATCGGAGGCGAGCTGTTCGATCGTGCGGGGGTCCGCGGCGATGCGTTCGGCGGTGACCTTGTGCTCACCGCTGACGAACCGCACGTCGCGTTTGGGTGATGTGGCGCGGTCGTAGAGTTCGGTCACGACGGCGTAGTTCTCGGGGTCGAGATCCCAGACGACGCGCCCCATGCCGTTCGATAGCCGGAAGTGGCGCAGGGAGCGCCTCTCGAAGCGCTCCTTTTCTCGATCGGCGATGCCGGCCTCGTCGAGGTCGTCACGGAATTCTCGGGCGCGCCTGAGCAGCCGGTCGACATCGAGCGTGGCGGCCAGTTCGCACAGTTGCCGGGCGGCGTCGGCCAGTGCCGAGGCGGGCACGTTGTCGGTGGGGGCTCCCATTCCGGTGCGGATCGCATCCGCCGCCCCGATCGACAGGGCGCCGGCAGATACGGCACTGGCCACGCACGCCAGCCACGGTTCGCCCGACTCGACGGCCAACCCGGTCGCGGGGTCGACGCCGAGGTCGACCGCGGCCTCCCGCACCAGCCGCCCGACCCGCACCGCCGTCGTGACCTCACGCCCCGTCGACCCGGTAGTGGTGCGCAGCAGCTCTTCGGTGCTGCGGAACCCTTCCCGCTGGGCGAGCCCCGAGTGCCCCATCTCGCGGGTGGACCGGGCGGCGATCTCGCCGGCGATCAGCGCCAGGTGGGCGTCGGCCAACTGCTTCTCACGGGCGGCCAGCCTCGACAGCTCGACGAGAGCCGCGTCATCCGCGGTCTGAAAATCTGCGACGTACTTCGACACCGCGCCGAGGGCCGCCACGGCAGCGGTGAACTGCTGCGTGAGACCGGAAGCCGATGCATTTGTCATACTTCAATGCAACCACCTTCGAACACACATTCGAGTGACGATGGGAAAACTGGGGACAAAAATCCGGCCCCTGTGGAGAACTACGCCGCCAGCGCCAACAGCGCCACGTTCACGAGCGCCGCCGCCATGATCAGCTGGAAGAGCAGCCGGGTCGGGGGCCGGGTCAGCGCGAGCCCCCCGCACACGGCGGCGAGCCCCAGGGTCAGCGCCAGCCCGGCCCACTGAACGGCCCCGGGGTCCCCGGCTCCGAAGACGACGAGAACGGATGCCGCGGCCAACGCGAGGGCGATGGTGAGTCCGCTCGCCCGCCGGCCGAGCCGGTGGGGGAGCCCGGCGACCCCCGTGGCCGCGTCGTCGGCGAGGTCGGGCAGCACGTTGGCGAAGTGCGCCGACACTCCGAGCAGGGCGCCGGCCGCGAGCATCCACCAGGGGGCGAACTCCGGCGTCTCGGCGGCGAGGGTGACGATCGCCGGCAGCAGGCCGAAGCTCACGATGAACGGGAGCACCGAGAACGGCGAGCGCTTGAGCCACGCGTTGTACGCCCACGCGGAGGAGATGAAGACGAGGTGGGCGACCGTGGCACCCCACCCGAGCGGCACGGTGAGAAGCACCGCGAGAGCCGCGGTGATGATCGACACGGTTCGCACCGTGGCCACGTCGATCCAGCCTCGGGCGATCGGCTTGTCGCGGCGTCCGACAGCCTTGTCCCGTTCCGCGTCGATCCAGTCGTTGGACAGGCCGACGGACACCTGGTTGAGAAACACGGCGAGGGTCACGAGGGCGAGACGCCAGGCGTCGAGCCCGGCACCGAGGGCGAGAACGGCGGTGACGACGGTCACGGCGACGGTCGGGCCCGGGTGTGTGGACAACGCGAGTGCTACGGGGCGTGCTGGCGCGTTATCGGGCATATCAAATGCTATTCCGATAACGTGGCCTGATGCCCACCACGCCGCACGCCAGCGACCTCGCCGCAATTCTGCCCGGAGTCTGGAACGTGCGCGCCACGAACTTCCCGATGTGGCTCACCCGCGAACGCAAATCCCCCCGGTTCAGCTACGACCTCGTGAGCGAGAACCCGCTGACCCTGCGCAACGACGTGAGCTACTTCACCGCCGACAACCAGGAGAAGCACGTGCTCGGCACCGACAAGTGGGCCGACGACCACTTCGTCTGGCGCGGCAAGAGCCTGCTGAAGCTGGCCCGCAGTCGCTGGGCGGTTTCCGGCAAGAACGACGCGTCGACGGTGCTGGCGATCCGCTTCGACAAGACCGCGTTCACGCCGGCCGGCATCGACGTTATCGTGCGCGAGGCGGTCGAGATCGACGAGCTGCGCAGCCTCGTGGCGCGCAACACCGAACAGTTCGGGCTCACCGCCGAAGACTTCGCCTCGCTGACCTGGCTCGACTGACCCCTCCGCCGCCATGGATCTGACCGTGTCGCGGGCACTGACGATCCCCGCGGCCGAGCTCGGCTGGCGTTTCTCGCGCTCGTCGGGTCCCGGCGGACAGCACGTCAACACCTCGGACAGCCGGGTCGAGCTCGTCTGGAGCGTCGCCGACTCGTTGGTGCTCTCCGAGGTGCAGCGTGCGCTCCTGCTCACCCGCCTCGAAGGCCGGCTCGTCGGCGGTGCGATAACGGTGACCGCCTCGGAGCAGCGCTCCCAGCTGCGGAACCGCGAGCTCGCCCTGGACAAGCTCGCCCGGCTCGTGGCGACCGGCCTCGCCCCCGACGCCCCGCAGCGACGCCCGACCAAGCCGACGAAGGGCTCGGGTCGACGCCACCTCGCCGCGAAGCAGCAGCGATCGGCGACGAAGCGGCAACGACAGCGCCCGCCCGCCGAATAGCGACGGGCTCGCCCTCAATAGGGCGGCACCCCTCAGTAGTCCAGCGCCGCCAAGGTCGCGGCCGGCTGCTCGACGTTGCCGAAGTGACCGCAGTCGGCGATGACCCTGGTGGTGCACCGGCGCACGACGCGGGCGAGCCGCTCCAGGTCGTCGTCGGTGACGAACACGTCGTTGTCGCCTTTGGTTGCGTGCACCTCGCACTCGATGCGTGACCAGCGCTCGTCGGCGTCGTAGCCGCGGGTCACGTCGCCCGCGGTCACGAACGAGCGCGGCCGCAGCTCGGTGGCGAGCGCGCCGATCACGGTGTCGTCGACCAGCGACGGGTGCCGGAACAGGGGCGACGTCGCGAACCGCAGAATGCCCAAGGCTCGCAGCCCGCGCACGGCGGCCAGGGCGACCGGCTGGATCGGCGCCAGCAGTCGCATAAAGAACCGCAGCAGCACGAAGCCCGGGATGACCCGCAGCCCACGCCACGGGTGCGCGACACTGTCGATGACCGACCAGGTCGTGCCGGACACGAGCGCCACCGAGTGCACGCTCTGCGGCCAGATCGACGCCATGTGCAGGGCGATGAATCCGCCGAGCGAGTGCCCCACGAGGTCCCATTCGGTGTAGCCCAGCTCGAGCGCGATATCGCGCACGAGCTCGCAGACGACGTCGAGCGTGAGCGGCGCGTCTCCGGGGGCGGGCGTCGCGTCTCCCCAGCCGGGCAGGTCGAGCAGCACGGGGTTGACGATCGTGATGCCCGCCTGTTCCGCCGCGGCGAGCATCGGCGTCCACGTCGTCCACGATCCCGCCGCGCCGTGCAGGAAGATCGTGGCCCGGGTCGACGTGCGCTGCGGCCGGTGACGCGCGACGATTTTCGCGGTGCCGGTGCGCAGCACCACCGTCGTCTCGACGAACCCGTGCGACGCGCCATCCGTCTCGAGCGGGTACGGCGCGTAGGCCGGCGTTGAGGTCAACATCCGCGCCAGCCTACCGAACGATGGAGGCCTCGCACCGCCCCGCAAACCGGGGTCACCGCGCGAGCAGCGG
Source organism: Conyzicola sp. (assembly GCF_046714715.1). Taxonomy (GTDB): domain Bacteria; phylum Actinomycetota; class Actinomycetes; order Actinomycetales; family Microbacteriaceae; genus Conyzicola. The sequence goes on from NZ_JBKKAD010000018.1 coordinate 67,001, forward strand.
AAGCCCGAGAAACGCCGCGTACCGCCCGACGGCGGCCTCGAACCGGCGCAGCGAGGTGGCCGAGAGCGGGTCGAACGGCTGCGGTTCGACCGTGACGCCCTTCGCCGTGATCGTGCGCCGCCACGTTCCGACGACCTCGCCGCCCACCACGATCGTGGGCATGAACATGCCGTTTTTGCCCGGCACGATCAGCTCGGAGTGCTCCTGCGCCAGCACCGCACCCCGGTCTTGGTAGCCGAGCAGGTATTCGTCGAAGCCGGGAAGGGCCAGGACCTCGGATGTCGCGGCCGCCGCATCGCGCGGCACGAAGTACTGCGTTCCGCCGAGGTCGAGTTCGTCGAGCCGGTCGCGCGCGATGGCGAGCCCGGCGCGCGCGTCGCCCAGCGTCAGCGACGACCACCAGGCGAAGTCGCGCACCGTGGCCGGGCCGTGCCCGGTGAAGTAGCGCAGGGCGAACTCGCCGAGCGCCTCGTCGCGCTCGAGGGTGCGCGGCGCCGTCACCCACTCGTCGAGCAGCACGAACGTCTGCTGGTTGGCCTTGCCCGCCTCGCCCGCCCGCAGGGGACCGAACACCAGCACCCCCCACAGCGCCAGCCGCGCGATGAGGTGCACGCCGCGCTGGCCGGCGACCGAGATGCCGCCCGTCTCGAAGCGCTCGAGCAGGTCGGCGCGTGAGAGCGCCCGCCCGCCGTGCAGCTCGGCGACGGCGATGTCGCGTGCCCGCTCGAAGTCGGCTTCGACGAGTTCGAGCTGCCGGTGCCGCCCGGCCGCGCTGCGGATGGTTCGCGCGGAGGTGAGCGAGAGCATCCAGCCGAGGTCGGCGGGTGGCACGAAGTGCAGGGTGCCGCGCATGGGCCAGGAGCGCACGATCTCGCCGGCCGCGAGGGCGGCTTCGATCGCGGCATCCGTGCTGCCGGGCGTGCGCACGCCGACCGACCACTTGGCGCCCGCGAAGTCTTGCGCCTGCATGGCGAGCAGGTGGCGCACGGTATCGGCGGGCGATGCATCCGCGACGGCGGCGCGCGAAACGCGCTGCGTGCCGAGCCGCAGGAGGGCGATGTCGCGGCGGTGCGCCGCGTAGCTGCGCGTCATCACCACAGTATGGCGCGGGCCTACGACGCGGCGCGGTGCGCCCACCTCGAGGCGCGGCGGGCCGCAGCCGCTAAGCCGCCGTCGCTGTCGCCGTCGCCTTCGCGATCGCGGCGGCGGCGCGCACGAGCGACAGGTGCGAGAACGCCTGGGGCGTGTTGCCGGCCTGCCGGTTTCCCAGCACGTCGTACTCCTCGCTCAGCAGGCCGACGTCGTTGCAGTACCCCACCAGGCGGTCCATGAGCTCCGTGGCATCCGGCACCCGTCCCGACAGGGCGTACTGCTCGACGAGCCAGAACGAGCAGGCGAGAAACGGGTTCTCGCCGGCGGGAAGGCCGTCGACGCCCGACTCCGAGCGATAGCGCAGCAGCAGTCCGTTCTCGAGCAACTCGCTTTCGATCGCCGCGACGGTGCCGAGCATGCGCGGGTCGGTGGCCTCGATGTAGCCGGCCTGCACGAGTTGCAGCAGCGACGCGTCGACGGCCGCGCCGCCGTAGTACTGCGTGTACGTGTTGCGCTCGGTGTCGAAGCCCTGTGACTCGATCTCGTCGCGCACCTCGTCGCGCATGCGCTCCCAGCGCTCGACCGGGCCGTCGAGACCGTAGACCCGCACCGCCCGCACCGCGCAGTCGAACGCCGCCCAGAGCATCACCCGGGAGTGCGTGAAGTGACGCTGCGGGCCGCGGATCTCCCAGATGCCGTTGTCGGGGCGCTGCCAGTTCTCCTCGACGAAGCTCATGATGGCGCGCTGCACGGGCCAGGAGAAGTCCTTCTCCTCGCCGTTCGCCTGACGGGCCCGCTCGAGCGCGAGCATCACCTCGCCGAACACGTCGCCCTGGTACTGCGTGAACGCGCCGTTGCCGATGCGCACGGGGGAGGCGCCGTCGTAGCCGGGGAGGCTCGCCACCTCGTACTCGATGAGCCTGCGCTCGCCCGACAGCCCGTACATGATCTGCACGTCGCCGGGGTCGCCGGCGATCGCGCGCAGCAGCCAGCCGCGCCACGGGTCGGCCTCGCTGTCGAATCCGTGGTCGAGCAGCACGTGCAGGGTCAGCGACGCGTCGCGCAGCCAGACGTAGCGGTAGTCCCAGTTGCGCGTGCCGCCGAACTCCTCGGGCAGGCTCGTGGTGGCGGCCGCGACGATGCCGCCGGTGTCCTCGTGGCTGAGCGCGCGCAGCACCAGCAACGACCGGCGCACCGCCGCGGCGTACTGCGGGGCGACGGCGGCGGCAGAAGCCCAGTGCTTCCACCATTTCTCTGTGTCGCGGATGCGGCTGCTCACGTTCAGCGCACGGGGGGCCTTGCGGTGCGCCGGATACCACGTGAGCACGATGTCGACCGTCTCGCCCGCGGCCACCGTGAACTCCGATACGTGGGTGTGGTCGGCCGCCCGCAGCTTGGGCCCGCGGACCACGATGGCGTCGGGCCCCGCCACCGCTATCACGGCGTTTCCGCCGGCATCCGGCATCTGGCGCAGCCACGGCATCGCCGCCCCGTAGTCGAAGCGGATGCGCAGGTCCTGCACCATGTCGACGGCGCCCGAGACGCCGACCACGCGCCGGATGACGTCGGCGCGACGGTCGCCGTGCGGCATCAGGTCGATCACGTCGACCTCGCCCGTCGGGGTGACCCACCGCGTCACGAGGGTGAAGGTGTCGTCGACGTAGCTGCGGCTGTTGCTGACGCCCGCGGTGCCGTCGGTCGAGGCCGCGGGGGCGACGAGCCACCTGCCGTGGTCTTCGGTGCCGAGCAGGGCGCCGAACGTCGAGGCGGAGTCGAAACGGGGCAGGCAGAGCCAGTCGATGCTCCCGTCGCTTCCGACGAGGGCCCCCGTGTGGCAGTCACCGATCAGGGCATAGTCTTCGACGCGCAGGGGCATTGGGTAATGCTAAGCGGTGCGCCTCGCTCGCGACGTCACCGCGGTGGGCCTTGCGATCTCAGGTTCGCGAACCCAGAATCCCGGTCTTCTTCAGCTGGTCGAGAAGGCCGGCACCGTCGGGCGCGAAGACCCACGACGTGCCCGTGTCCTGCTCGTTGTCGGCCGCGCGCGACCGGCCGCCGGCCAGCACCGCCTCGCTCGTCGACAGCTGGCGGATCGCCACGGCCGCGACGTTCTCGGGGTGCGCGGCGGCGAACTCGCCGTAGAGCTGCTCGTCGTGCTGGCCGTCGTCACCCACCAGCAGCCACTTCATGCCGGGAAGTTCCTGCGCGATGCGTTCGAGGCTCGAGGCCTTGTGGTCGCGGCCGCTGCGGAACCACCGGTCGTGGGTGGGACCCCAGTCGGTCAGCAGCAGCGGACCGGCGGGGTAGAGGTTGCGGTCGAGGAAGCGGGAGAGCGTCGGGGCGACGTTCCACGCTCCGGTCGACAGGTAGATGACGGGGGCGCTCGGGTTGGCCTGCACGATGCGTTCGTACAGCACGGCCATTCCGGGCACGGGGCGCCGGGCGTGCTCGTCGAGCACGAAGGTGTTCCACGCGGCGAGCAGGGGGCGGGGGAGCGCGGTCACCATGACGGTGTCGTCGACGTCGGAGATGATGCCGAAAGCGGCGTCGGGGTCGATCACGAAGACCTCCGCCGTGACGCCCTCCGTGTCATCCGTCTTGATGACGATGGTGTGCCAGCCCGGTTCGAGGTCGACGTTGATCCGGGTGTCGACCAGTCCGCCGCGCCCGGCGAGCACCTTCTGTTCAATACCGCCCGCGATGACCGTCACCTCGACGTCGTCGACGGGAATGCTGAAGAAGCTGCGCCAGCCGCGCACCTTCGCTACCCGCTGGCTCGCGACCTCGCCGCGCGTGAGCACGACGCGGCAGAGCACGCGCACCCAGCCGGGTGAGCCGTACCCGGTGTACGGGATCACGGTGGTCTTGAGGCCGCGCTTGCGGCCACGCCTCTCGCGCCAGGCGTGCAGGGAGTCTTCGAGTCGTGCGGCGAAATGCAGGATAGGGACGCCAGCACCGGTCGACCCGTCTTCGTGGTTCGCGAGAAGGTTTCGAGAGCGGGCCATGCTCCCAGTCTGACACGCTTAGCACATCGAATTATTCTCGACAATCAGGCGCTAATCAGTGGACGTACAGCGCGATTGCAATAGCCTTTCACCACCGCACACACGTTTTGTGAAAATTTTACGCAAATCGTGAGTTTCATTCCTACCCCCGCATTGGGGGCGGGGTTAAGATGGCGGTCTACGTTGATCCGAGGAGACACAGTGTCGACATCATCAGTCATGGACGCAACAATCGCCGGCCAAGTCGCGCTCCGCAACGAGCCGGTTCAGGCACGCAGCACGGCACGTCTCGCCGCCCTCATGGATGCAGCGGCGGCGGTCGTCGACGAGATCGGGTACGAGCGGCTCACCACCGCAATGGTCGCGGAACGCGCCGGCGCGTCGATCGGAACCGTCTACCGCTACTTCCCCGACCGCATCGCCGTTCTTCAGGCGCTCGGCGCGCGCAACCTCGAGCGTGCCCTCAGCCGGGTTGCGGATGAAGCGGCCAACTCTGACCACGACGACTGGGCATCGGCGCTCAACGCCTCGCTCGAGATCCTCATCGAGGCGTTCCGCACCGAGCCGGGCTTCCGTTCGCTGCGCGTCGGCGACGTGATCGACCTCCGCCCCGCCCCGAACGAGATCCCGTTCAAATCGGCGGTAGCCGGCGCCCTCCTCGACAGCCTCGTGGTGCGGTTCGACGTTCCCGACAACGACGAGGTGCGGTTCGCATTCGAGACGGCGATCGAAGTATCCGACGCCCTCGCCGCCCGCGCCTTCGCCCGCAACCCCGACGGCGACGAGAGCTTTCTCGAGGCCGGTGGGCACATCGTCGCGTCTTTGCTCGAACCGCACTTCGGCTCGCCCGCAAAGGGCTGACACCCTCTCTCCATCCTGTCCCCGGACGGCTGCTCGCCAGCTGTCCGGGGATTTCTCTGTCTGCGGGCGGCACCCTAACCCGCGCCACGGCCAATGTCGGTGGTTAGACATAATCTGCAATCCGGAATGACAGACGTTCCGAATGGTGTTTAGCTTTGTGTCTGGACTGGCAGTTGTCTGGCGCGTGTCGATTCGTGGCTATCACGAGGAATGAGCCGAGAAGCATGATCGAATTCCGTTCGGTGACGAAACAGTTCGGCGATGGCCCGCTCGCCGTCGAAGACTTCAGCCTCACGATCCCGTCGCGCAAGACGACGGTGCTCGTCGGTTCCTCGGGCAGCGGCAAGACCACCCTGCTGCGCATGATCAACCGCATGGTCGACCCCAGCTCCGGCGTCATCGAGATCGACGGCGAGAGCATCCTCGACCGCCCGCCCGTGGCTTTGCGTCGCAGCATCGGCTACGTCATGCAGAACTCCGGCCTCCTGCCCCACCTCCGCGTGATCGACAACGTCGCCACCGTGCCCGTGCTCAACGGGGTCGCGAAGAAGCAGGCACGCGCCCAAGCCCTCGAACTGCTCGATACGGTCGGCCTCAGCCGCGACATCGCCGACCGCTACCCGAGCCAGCTCTCCGGCGGCCAGCAGCAGCGCGTCGGCGTCGCACGGGGCCTGGCGGCGAACCCGAACATCCTGCTGATGGACGAACCGTTCGGAGCGGTCGACCCCATCGTGCGCGCCGAGTTGCAGCAGGAGATCATCCGGCTGCAGCGCGAGCTCGACAAGACGGTGGTCTTCGTCACGCACGACATCGACGAGGCATTCCTGCTCGGCGATCAGGTCGTCATCCTCGAGAAGGGCGCGCGCATCGCGCAGCTGGGCAGCCCGTCCGAGATCCTGGGCGATCCCGCGAGCGAGTTCGTGGCCGACTTCATCGGGGCAGAGCGCGGCAAGCGCGCTCTGTCCATCCGCAAGACCGCCACCGGCTCCGTGCTCGTCGACGGCGACGGGCGCACCGCGGGAGTTCTCGTGGATGCACCGGCGCAGCCCTCCCCAGGCAGCGCGTCCCACGACAGCACCTCTCTAGACAGCTCACTCGCGTGAACTGGGTCGTCAACAACCTCGACCTCATCGCCGAGCTGTCGGTCGAGCACATCCGGCTCAGCATCCCGCCGATCCTTCTCGGATTCGTGATCTCCATCCCCATCGGCTGGCTCGCCTTCCGGTTCAAGCTGACCCGCGGCCTGCTGCTCACGCTGGCCGGCCTGCTGTTCACGATCCCGTCGCTCGCTCTGCTCGTGATCCTCCCGCCGCTGCTCGGCATCAGCGCCCTCAGCGACGCCAACCTCACCATCGCGCTCACCATCTACGCGGTCGCGATCATGGCGCGGTCGGTCGCCGACGCCCTCGGCTCCGTCGACCCCGCCGTGCGGCAGTCCGCCACGGCCGTCGGCTACGGCAGCTGGCGCCTGTTCTGGACGGTCGAATTCCCGCTCGCCGGTCCGGTGATCCTCGCCGGCCTGCGCGTCGCCGCCGTGAGCACGATCAGCCTCGTCACGGTCGGCATCCTCATCGGCACCGAGAGCCTCGGCTACCTCTTCACCAACGGCTACCAGCGTCGCATCGTGGCCGAGATCTTCGCCGGTGTCGTGATGGTCGTGGTCATCGCACTCGTCGTCGACTATCTGCTCGTGCTGCTCGGCCGCCTGCTGATGCCCTGGACGCGCCAGCAGAAACCTGTGCGGCCGCACCTAGAACGCATCCCGCTCGTCCCGACGGCGACGAACACCCTGGGCGGTGCCCGATGAATCTCTTCTCCGAGGCCATGGCCTGGCTCTTCGCGCCCGAACGGTACGCGGGCGCCGATGCGCTGCAGATCCGCATCGGCGAGCACCTGTTCTACACCTTCATCTCCCTGGCCATCGCCGGCGCCATCGCGATCCCGCTCGGCTACTTCATCGGCCACACGGGCAGGGGAAGGGAGTTGGCGATCGGCATCTCCGGCGCGGCCAGGGCCATCCCGTCGTTCGGCCTGATCCTGCTGCTCGTCACGCTCATCGGGGTGACGCAGAAGCCCCTCGCCGCCTTCATCGCGTTCGTACTGCTCGGCATCCCGTCGATCCTCGCCGGCGCGTACTCCGGGCTCGAGGCGGTCGACCGTCGCGTCATCGACGCGGCCCGCGCGGTCGGTATGACCGAGTGGCAGATCCTGTGGAAAGTGGAGATCCCGCTCGGGCTGCCTTTGCTCATCGGCGGACTCCGTTCCGCGGCACTGCAGATCGTCGCGACGGTCACCCTCGCCGCCTATATCGGCCTGGGCGGCCTGGGCGGATACATCATCTCCGGCCTCGCCCTCCGCCAGTTCGACCAGATGCTCGGCGCCGCCCTCGTGATCGTCGCCCTCGCCCTCGTGCTCGACGGGATCTTCGCCCTGGCCGAGCGCCTCGTCGTTCCCCGTGGCGTGGCCGCCGGGCGCGCCCCAGACGTCCGCACGCGTTCATCCAGAACGCGCGCGGTAGCGGAAACTCCCGCGAACTAAGAAAAGAGACAAGACATGTCCACAGCAAAGAACAGAGGCTGGCTCGCCGCAGGCGTAGTCATGGTCGGGGCGGCATTGACCCTGTCAGGGTGCGCATCGGGTGATCCACTGGACTCCGGTACGGATGACGCGGCCTCCGGCGACACCGTCGTCGTCGGCTCGCAGGCCTACTACTCCAACGAGATCATCGCCGAGATCTACGCGCAGGCTCTCGAAGACGCCGGGTTCGAGGTCGAGCGCAAGTTCAACATCGGCCAGCGCGACGCCTACCTGCCCGAGCTCGAGGCCGGCACCGTCTCGCTGTTCCCCGAGTACACCGGAAACCTCCTGCAGTACTACGTGCCGAAGACCGAGGCCACCTCGTCCGACGACGTCTACGCGGAGCTGCAGACCAGCCTCCCCGACGGCCTCGAGGTGCTCGACCAGTCGCCGGCCACCGACCAGGACTCCTACAACGTCACGAGCGAGTTCGCCGAGGCGAACAACATCACGACGATCGCCTCGCTCGCCGACGTCACCGTTCCGCTCACCCTCGGCGGCAACGCCGAGCTCGCCGAGCGCCCCTACGGCCCCACCGGCCTGAAGGACCGCTACGACGTCGACGTCGCCTTCACGGCGACGGGAGACACCACCGTCGAAGACCTCATCGCCGGCACCGTCAACATCGCGAACGTCTACAGCGCCGACCCGCGCATCCAGACCGAGAACCTCGTGACCCTCGAAGACCCCGACGGCCTGTTCCTCGCCTCGAACGTCGTGCCGCTCGTGAGCGCCGACGTCGCCGACGAGATCGCCGACGTGATCAACGCGGTCAGCGCCAAGCTCACGCCCGAGGGTCTCGTCGACCTCAACGTGCAGTCCACGGTCGACGAGGAGTCGTCCGACTCCATCGCCACCAAGTGGCTGACCGACAACGACCTCCTGAAGTAGTGGGCTGTTCGAAGTAGTCACCGTCACAGACGAGGGGCGGATGCCGCGGCATCCGCCCCACTGTCGTCTCGCGAGCCGAATCTGGGACTTTCTCACAGGATTTTGTCACGTCGCGCCGTGACAGGATGGACAGATGCACTCACGCGTCGGGCTCCGGATTCTGGCGGGAGCACTCGCGATCGGCACCGCCCTCAGCCTCACGGCCTGTGGTGCCCGATCGGCCGACGAGCTCAACTCGGGGCACGGCGCCCGCATCAGTGTCGGGGCGCACAACAGCGTCGAAAACCGCATTCTCGCGCAGATCTACGGGCAGGTTCTCGCCGACCGGGGCTACCTCGTCGACTACAACGAGGGCGTGGGCGACCGGGCGGCGTCGATCGCGGCGCTGCAGTCCGGACACATCGACCTGGTAGCCGAAACGTCGGGTGATCTGCTCTACGCGATCGACGGCACGGCGTTCGCACGATCCCGCGACGACATCGAGGACGCGCTGCCCGAGGAGGTCGAGAAGCTCGGCCTGCACGTGCTGCGGGCCGCGCCGGCCGACAAGGCCGTCGCCTTCGTCGTCACAGAGGATTTCGCGCGGTCGCGCCAGGTGGCCAGCATCGGCGAGCTCGCCTATCTCGCCGACGACATCACCATCGGGGCGGACAGCGACTTCGACGAGCAGCGCTACGGTCCCGGCGGACTGCTGAGCGTCTACCGGGTCGCGGGATTCGACACCCGTGAACTCAGCGACGACGGCGGTGCGGCGACCCTGGGGGCGTTGCTCACCGACAGTGTGCAGGTGGCGGTAATCCCGGCCGCCTCGCCCGCGATCCTGCGCAACAACCTGCGTGTGCTCGCCGACCCGAAGAGCCTGATCACCGCCCAGAACATCGTGCCGCTCGTGGGTAACAGCGCCTACTCGCCCGACGTGGAGCAGATCGTCGACCCGGTCTCCGACGAGATCACCACCGAAGAGCTGCGCGCGCTCAACGAACGAGCGACCGCGAGCGTTCCCCTGTCGCCGGAGAGCATCGCCCGCGAGTGGCTCGTCGGCAAGGGCCTCATCCGCGAATGAGCCGAGGGCTCCGCGGCTAGTTGTGCTGCCGGCGGGCCGTGTCGTCGACGGTGTGCGCCTCGGCCGCCGGGCTGTCCGTCCCGGGCCGCTGCGCGATCCGGTCCATGTGGCGCGCCTCGAGCTTCGACAGCACCTTCTTCGCCACGAGCACGAGCAGGGCGAAAGCCACGATGATGCCGACGAAGATGTAGCCGGCGTAGTGCAGACTGTCGGCCATCTGGCGGTAGCTGCCGGCGGCGAGGGCGCCGACCGAGACGTAGGCGAAGGCCCAGAGCACACACGCGGGCACGGTCCACTTCATAAAGCGGCGGTACCGCATGGTGCTCATACCCACGGTCAGCGGGATCAGCGAGTGCAGCACGGGCAAGAACCGCGACACGAAGACGGCGAGCCCGCCGCGGCGGTCGAGGTAGGTCTCGGCGCGCTGCCAGTTGTGCTCGCCGACACGGCGGCCGAGCCGCGAGGCCCGGATTCGCGGTCCGAAGTAGCGGCCGAGGGCGAAGCCGATGCTCTCGCCGGTGAGCGCGCCGGCGATCACCGCGAGAACGAGGAAGACGTACTGGGCGGGGTCTTCGACTCCGGTGGCCGCCACGATCGCGATCGTGTCGCCCGGCACGATGAGACCGACGAGGATGCTCGTCTCGAGCATGATGCCGAAGCCGGCGAGGAGCGTGCGAAGCACGGGATCCACCGACTGAACCACGTCGAGAATCCAGGTCAGAATCTCATTCACGCCTCGACCATATCCGTCGCGCCTGAACGTGGATATCGGGGTTACCCCCGAATCGACCCCGGGAGTGAAACGCGGGACTTAAGGCCCATGTGCCCCGAGGGCGTGCCGATGAGAATAGGGATGTAGTTCTGACGAAATCTTTAGATCGGGCGGTGATGGACGTGGGGGAGATTCTTGACCCGCTTCTGCTTTCTCGGTGGCAGTTCGGTCTCACGACCCTCTACCACTTTCTCTTCATTCCCCTCACGATCGGCATGGTGCTGATCGTCGCCACCCTGCAGACGGTCTGGGTGCGCACGGGAAAGCTGAAGTACCTGCACCTCACCCGCCTCTTCGGCAAGATCTTCCTCATCAACTTCGCCATGGGCGTCGTCACCGGAATCGTGCAGGAGTTCCAGTTCGGCATGAACTGGTCTGACTACTCCCGGTTCGTCGGCGACGTGTTCGGCGCGCCCCTGGCGTTCGAAGGGCTCCTCGCGTTCTTCCTCGAGTCGACCTTTCTCGGCCTGTGGATCTTCGGCTGGGACCGGCTGCCGAAGAAGCTGCATCTGGCCACGATCTGGCTCGCGTCGCTGGGCACGCTGCTGTCGGCCTACTTCATCCTGGCCGCGAACTCCTGGAT
>NZ_JBKKAD010000019.1:0-8455 GCF_046714715.1 Conyzicola sp.
ACGAGCACGCGGTCGTGCGTGATGTCTTCGATGCGCCAGCTGGTGGCGCCGAGCGCGAACACGTCGCCGACGCGCGACTCGTAGACCATCTCCTCGTCGAGCTCGCCGACGCGGGCCGCCTTCTCGCCCACCATGAAGACGCCGAAGAGCCCGCGGTCGGGGATGGTCCCTCCGGATGTCACGGCCAGCCGCTGTGCGCCGGGGCGCCCGGTGATCGTGCCGCCCACGCGGTCCCAGACGATGCGGGGGCGCAGCTCGGCGAACTCGTCGCTGGGATAGAGGCCGCTCAGCAGGTCGAGCGTCGCGACGTAGGCGCTGCGGGGGAGGGTCGCGAACGGCGCGCTGCGGCGAACGGTCTCGAACCACTCCTCCACACCGAGCGGCCCGAGCGCGACGGCGGCGACGGTCTGCTGCGCGAGAACGTCGAGCGGGTTCGCCGGAACGGTGATCGCCTCGATCTGGCCCGAGAGCATGCGCTCGGCGGCGACGGCGGTGTGCAGCAGGTCGGCGCGGTGCTTCGGGAACAGCACGCCCTTCGACGTCTCGCCCACCTGGTGGCCGGCGCGGCCGATGCGCTGCAGACCGCTCGCGACGGAGGGCGGCGATTCGACCTGCACGACCAAGTCGACGGCACCCATGTCGATGCCGAGTTCGAGCGAGCTCGTGGCGACGACGCAGCGCAGTCGCCCGCTCTTGAGGTCGTCTTCGATGCCGGCGCGCTGCTCTTTGCTCACGCTGCCGTGGTGCGCGCGGGCCAGCACGGGCGCGGCGCCCGAGGTGGAACCTGCTTGCGCCATCATCTGGGCCGGAATTGTCGCTGTGCGCTGGTTGAGTAGGCCGCCCGCGGCCGTATCGAAACCTTCGTCGCCGGGGTTTCGATACGCTCCTTCGTCGCTACTCAACCCGCGGGCGACCGCTTCCCGCTCTTCCGCGATCTCGTTCAGCCGTGCCGTGAGGCGCTCGGCCAGCCGCCGGGAGTTCGCGAACACGATGGTCGACCGGTGCTCGAAGATCAGGTCGACGATCTTCTCTTCGACGTGCGGCCAGATCGAACCCTGCGGCTGGGCGCCCGCGGCCGAGCCCTCCATCGCGGGCGCGGCGCCGAGCTCGGTCATGTCTTCGACCGGAACCACCACGGTGAGGTCGAACTTCTTGGTCGACACGGGCTGCACGATCGTCACCGGCGACGTTCCGGCGAGGAACCGCGCCACCTCTTCGCGCGGGCGCACCGTGGCGGAGAGCCCGATGCGCTGCGCGGGCTTCGCGAGCATGGCGTCGAGCCGCTCGAGCGAGACGGCCAGGTGGGCGCCGCGCTTGGTCGCCGCGACCGCGTGCACCTCGTCGACGATGACGGTCTCGACGCCCATGAGCGTCTCTTTCGCCGCGCTCGTGAGCATGAGGTAGAGCGACTCGGGGGTGGTGATCAGGATGTCGGGGGGAGTGCGCGCGAGCACTCGCCGGTCGCCGGGGGTGGTGTCGCCCGACCGCACCCCGACGGTGACCTCGGGGGCGGCGAGACCGAGGCGTTTGGCGGTCTGCGTGACGCCCACGAGCGGGGCGCGCAGGTTGCGTTCGACGTCGACGCCCAGCGCCTTCAGCGGCGAGATGTAGAGCACCCGGGTGCGGTGCAGCGGGTTTTCCGGCGGCGGCATCGAGGCCAGCCGGTCGATCGCCCAGAGGAACGCCGCGAGCGTCTTACCCGATCCGGTCGGTGCCACGACGAGGGCGTGGTTGCCGCTCGAGACCGCCTCCCAGGCACCGAGTTGGGCGGCTGTCGGCTCGCTGAAGGCACCGTCGAACCACTCCCGGGTCGCCGGGGAAAACCTGCCGAGCACGTCGCTCATCCGTCCATCTTCTCCCGAGCCGCCGACATCCGCTGACTCGCCCGGTGGTGAGCGACGGATGCTCCGCTATGGGTAACAATGGAGCATGAGCTCCGTAGGCACCCCAGATCCCAATTCCGGCTGGCTGTCAGAAGAGGAGCTCGCCGAGACCCGGCGTCGTCTCCCCCTCCTCTATGTCGAGGCGATACCCGTGCGCGTCGACGGACTGGGGCGGGTTATCGAGGTCGGCATGCTGCTGCGAGCATCCCTCGAGGGCGCGATCACCCGCACGCTCGTCTCCGGGCGCGTCATGTACGGCGAGACGCTGCGCGACGCTCTGTTCCGCCACCTCGAGAAGGACCTCGGCCCGATGGCCTTCCCGCTGCTGCCCGCCAGCCCGGTGCCGTTCAACGTCGCCGAGTTCTTCCCGTGGCCGAGCGACAGCCAGTTCACCGATGCCCGGCAGCACGCGGTCGCGCTCGCCTACGTCGTGCCCGTGACCGGCACCTGCGAGCCGCGCCAAGACGCCCTCGAACTGACCTGGATGACCCCGGCCGAGGCCGTTTCGCCCGGCATCTCGGCCGACATGGAGGGCGGCCGCGGCGCGCTCGTGCGCGCGGCGCTCGCCTCGGTGGGCGTGCTGCCCTAGCGGCTCATCCGGATCTCGGGCAGGTCGGTGCCGAAGAGCGACCCGATCCTCCGCCGGGAGTCCGGCCCGAATCTATTGCGACGATAGAACTTGTGGGCGGCGCGGTTGCGTTCCGAGATCCAGAGGTACGTGGCATCCGTCTCGGCCGCCAGCAATTCGCTTCCGATGCCCGACCGCTGAAATCCCGGCGCGACGTAGCAGAAGTACACCTCGGTGAGCTCGGTGAAGCCCTCGTCGCGGCCCGGACCGAAACCCACGAAACCGACGACATCGCCGTCGACCTCCGCCACGTACTGCGCGTACTCCTCGCCGCGGGTCACGAACCGCTGCCACAGCTGCGCCATCACGGCGGAACTGAGTTCGGAGAGGATGTCGGGCGGCAGAACATCGGCGTACAGCTCGCCCCAACACTGGGAGTGCAGCACGCCCAAGCGGTCAGCGTCGTCGAGTGAGGCGCGGCGGATAACCGTAGTCATGAGCAAATGTTAGTGGTGCTTGCGTCTCGAGGGCACCACCCAAAATGGGCCCCGCCCCGACCCGCCCTCTCGGGTGGGCGGGGCGAGGCCCATCGAGGTGGCTATCAGCCCTGGGCGCGACGGCCCTGGCGACGGGCGCCACCGGCCTGCTCGGCGTAGCCGGAGTTGCCGCCGGTCGAGGTCGAGTAGGTGCGAGGGGCGGATGCTGCGGCAGCGGGGCGACCGCCGGTTGCGCCACCACGGCGCGCGCCACCCGCGGCACGGCCGGCGGCGGCGGGTGCGCCGGCTGCTGCAGGGCGACCGTTGCGGTCGCGGCGGGGGGCTGCGTCGCCGCCACCCTCACGGTTGGTGCGCTTGCGCTGGGCGTTGGCGCCCTGGCTGCGTCCACCCTGGCTTTGCCCGCGAACGGGCTCGGCGGCGCGGGGCTGCGGCTTCACGTATTCCGCGACCTCGCCGATGAGGGCGGTGACGGCGGGCGAATCCGCGGTGACGCGCTGCGGCGTGACGGTGATGGCGGCCTTGCGCAGCAGCTGGGCGGTGTCCTTGCGCTGCTCGGGCAGAACGAGGGTGACGACCTCGCCTTCCTTGCCGGCGCGGGCGGTGCGGCCCGAGCGGTGCAGGTAGGCCTTGTGCTCGGCGGGCGGGTCGACGTGGATCACGAGCTCGATGTCGTCGACGTGCACACCACGGGCGGCGACGTCGGTGGCGACGAGAACGCGGCTCGTGCCAGCGGCGAAGGCCGCGAGGTTGCGGTCGCGGGCCACCTGCGAGAGGTTGCCGTGCAGGTCGACCGCCGGGATGCCGGCGTCGGTGAGCTGGCGGGCGAGCTTCTTCGCGTGGTGCTTGGTGCGCATGAACAGGATGCGGCGGCCCTGGCCCGAGGCGAGCTTCTCGATGAGCAGGCGCTTGGCCTCGACCGAGTCGACCTCGAACACGTGGTGGGTCATGGCGGAGACGTGGCTGGTGGCCTCGTCGACCGAGTGCAGCACCTCGTTATGGAGGTAGCGGCGAACCAGCTTGTCCACGCCGTTGTCGAGGGTCGCGCTGAACAGCATGCGCTGTCCCGACGAGGGCGTCTTGTCCATGATGCGGGTCACGACGGGCAGGAAGCCGAGGTCGGCCATGTGGTCGGCCTCGTCGAGGATCGAGATCTCGACCGAGTCGAGGTTGACGAAGCCCTGCTTCATGAGGTCTTCGAGGCGACCGGGGCAGGCGACGACGATGTCGACACCGGCCTTGAGGGCCGCGACCTGGCGCTGCTGGCTGACGCCACCGAAGATGGTGGTCGACTTGAGGCCGTAGGCGTCGGCGAGCGGGGTGAGCGCGACGGTGATCTGGGTGGCGAGCTCGCGGGTCGGGGCGAGGATGAGCGCGAGCGGACGGTTCGGGCGGCGGCTGCCGCCGGCGAGCTTGCCGGCGAGGCGCGCGACCATCGGGATGGAGAACGCGAGGGTCTTGCCGGAGCCGGTCTTACCGCGGCCGAGAACGTCGCGGCCAGACAGGGTGTCGGGCAGCGTATCGACCTGGATCGGGAACGGGGCGTCGATTCCCTGGGCGGCGAGGGCCGCGACGAGGGGAGCCGGAACGCCGAGCGCGGCGAAGGAGTTTTCTGACATGAAGGTGTTGGTGCCTTTCGGGCATCAGCCGGTTGAGTAGGGCGCTCTAGCGCCCGCGTCGAAACCGGACAGAATGGCGAAGGTGGCGATGGCCACATCCGTTCGCCGGAGAAAGTTTCTACGAGCCCTGTGCTTCTGATCGGCACGGGCGAGAAGAGGGAGCGTTCAACGACGCAGGGAGTCCGTCATGGACTCGCAAGTGCCTTAACGCTAGCACACCCCGTTTTTCGCCCGCCGAATCCTGCCCGGCTGCCAAATGAAGGAGATTTCGCTCGTGAGGGGCGCGCATCGCAGCGAACGTGTGACTCGTCCCCTAGTTCTCCTTCATTTGGCAGGCGGGCGGCATCTGGCAGGAGGGTGGGGCGGATGCTGCGGCCCGCGTGATGCGCCGGCCCCGTGTCATCCGCCCACCGCATCCGACCGCACCCCGTGCCAAATGCAGGAAATCTCGCAGCGGAGGGCCGCGCATCCCCGTAAACCTGTGACTCGACGAGGAATCTCCTGCATTTGGTACAGGGGCGCCGGGTCAGTGCGAGCCGAAGTAGCGCTCGCCCACCGGGATCTCCACCGGCACGCGGTTGCCGGGCGGCGCGAGCGGGCACGCCCACGCCGGGTCGTACGCGCACGACGGGTTGTAGGCGAAGTTGAAGTCGAGCACGAGCGACGTCGCCGACGACTGCAGCAGCGCGCCCTTGATCGAGTCGACGAGGTAGCGGCCGCCGCCGTAGGTTCCGCCGTGTCGGCCGGCCAGCGCGTCGCGCACCGGGATGAACAGCCCGCCGCCGTAGCTGGTGAGCCGCCAGACGTCGAGCGAACCGACGCCCGGAACCACCGCGATGCCGAGCCGGTCGAACGGCACGATGCCGTCGGTTCCGGTCTCGAAATCGAAGTGCGCCGGTTCGGCCTCCTCGATCTCGACCTCGAAGCGCCAGGCCGGGTCGTACGGTTCGACCGGCAGGCCGGTGAAGCCCGGAAGGTCGGCTTCCATGACGGGAGTGGACGGATGCTGCGCGAAGAGCCGATCGCGCTCGGTGCGCCACACGGCGTGCCCCTCGGCGGGGTCGGGGGTCGCGCGCACCCGCTCGTAGAGGGCGAACACCTGACGGCGCCAGTCGGCGACTTCGAGAGCGGTCATGCTCTAACGCTAGCTCGCGACCCAGCCGCGCGTGAGGTGCTGCACCGCGGAGCCGTCGAGGTCGGAGTACTTGGTGCCGACGAAGGCCCGCGCGCCATCGGAGGTCTGCGAGCGGGCGGGAGGCGCATCCGCGACCAGCACCGCGACGATGGCCGCGGCGGCGTCCGCCGACGACTGGGCCCTCGCGAACGACGAGCCCGACGTCGCGAGGTAGGCGCCCAGCGCGGGACCGTACGCGCCGGCCTCGGCGACCATCTTCGCCGACGACAGACCGATGTTCGGCACGAACTCGCTGGCGACCGCCCCCGGCTCGACGACCGACACGCTAACGCCCACGGTCGCCGCGACGGGAGCGAGCGACTCCATGAAGCCCTCCACCGCGAACTTCGCCGCGCAGTAGGCTTCGCTGAACGGCTGCCCGACCGCGCCGCCGACGCTCGTGACCGTGACGATCCGGCCGCCGCTCGCGCGCAGCAGCGGCATCACGGCCTTGGTCACGGCGACCACGCCGAAGAAGTTGACCTCCATCACCTGGCGCACGTCGTCGAGGGTCTCGTTCTCGATCGTCGCGACGTGCCCGGCACCGGCGTTGTTGACGAGGGCGTCTATGCGCCCGTGGTCGGCGATCACCGAGGCGACGCAGGCCTCGATGGAGGCGGCGTCGGTGACGTCGAGCTGGCGGATGTCGACGGTGACGCCGTTCGCGGACGCCGCGTCGCGCAGGGCGCCGGCCTTCGCGAGGTCGCGCATGGTCGCTATGACGGTGTGGCCGGCGGCGGCGGACTGCAGCGCGATCTCGAGTCCGATTCCGCTGGACGTGCCGGTGATGAGGGTGATGGGGGAGGTCATGCGTCCGAGGCTACGCCCGTGTCGGCGGCCGCATGTCGGGTGTGCGCGGTGCCTACCAGTCGCGGGCGAGACGCGTGATCGCGGCCGCCCGCCACTGCCAGAAGCACCAGTAGGCGACCCAGAGCAGGGGCGTGAGCGCACCGGCGTCGAACTCGAGCTGGTCGCGGTAGAGCGTGCGGCCGTCGGGTTGCGCCGATACCGCCATGCGGTGGTGCCAGTGCTTCGTGAGGGTGAGCGGCCAGCTGAGCCCGCGGCCGGTGTCGTGCACGATGCGCACGACGGTGGGGCTCTCGTGCTTGCCGTGCACGTGGTCCAGGCGACGCTCGGTGCGGATGTCGATGATCTGCTCGCCGGCGGGCACCACGCCGAACGCCTTGGCCGCGACCCGGTGTTCGCCCTCGCTCCACGTCTCCGCGAAACCGCCCGGGTCGAGCGAGGCGAACACCATCAACGGCTCTGACACCTGACGGAATACCGCGGGACTGCGCAACGCCTGCCACGCGGCATCCGGTTCACAATCGAGCACGAGCTTCAAGAGAACTCTCATGCGACCAGTCTGCCCTCGTGCTGCGGGAATTCAGGGTGCCCGCGTAGCGTTTCGACTCGTAACCCCTAAGGAGCTCACATGAAGGCAGTACTGGGCGATGTCGTCATCGCCGAATCCCCCAAGGAAGACCTGATCTCGATCGAGGGCAACTGGTACTTCCCGCCGTCGAGCGTGAACAGCGAGTATCTCGTCGAGAGCGCCACCCCGTACCACTGCCCGTGGAAGGGCGACTGCCAGTACTTCTCGGTGAAGTCCGGCGACACCCTGCTGCAGGACCGCGCGTTCAGCTACCCGAATCCCCTCCCCGGCGCATCCGATCGCGTCGGCAAGGACTTCGCCAACTACGTGGCGTTCTGGAAAGACGTGCAGGTCGTCGACTAGAAGACCGTCGTCGAGACCTCGATGAGCCACGGCCCGTCGACGCGGCTCCAGCTCGAGACGTCCTCCGACTCGTCGTAACGGCCGCGGTCGAGACCCAGGGCCTGCGCCCATTTGCGGCAGAGCGACACCGGGTCGGTCACGTGCTGCGGGGGTGCGCCGAGAACGACGATCTCGCCGTTGTCGATGCGCACCCTCCACTCGAGGCCGGGGAGCCCGCTGTCGTCGCCGACCGCGGAGACGCCCTCGGTGATCGAACGCGTGAAGAGCGTGTTGAGCCAGCCCGGCGATAACGTCTCGGCGGCAAGAGTCGACATGGTGAGCCCCTTCGAAATCCCAACGAAAGAATCAACCGAGGTCTGGGGCTGCGTCTGCCGATAAGACTACGGCCAGTCGCGCCCGGAGTCACTCCCCGGGAGGCTGCGTTCCGTTCAGCAGTCGGTGGGTGCGCACCTTGGTGCGGTTGCCGCACCGTTTCATCGAGCACCAGCGGCGGTTGTTCGAGCGGGATTCGTCGTAGAAGACGAGTCCGCAGTCCTCGGCAGCGCAGAGCCGGATGCGGGCGCGCTGCTTGGGGGTGAAGAGTTCGACCGCCTCGCGCGCCATCGCACTCAGGGCCTGCCCCGGGCGGGCGCGGGTGCGCCCCGCCTGTCGGGATCCGCCGGCGAGCGCGGGCGGGATGTCGGGGGTCGCGGCGAACAGGTTGATGACGTCGACGTCGTCGGCCGCGGGGTCCTCGCCGCGACCGGCGGCCGTCGCGCTGCGGGCGATCGCGTCGCGCAGGGCGAGAGCGTCGGTCAGATCGCGCTGCGCGGCGGGGATCAGCTGTTCCGGAAACCGGCCCTCCAGCCACGACGCGAGATCGTCGGCCGAGTGCAGCGTCTCCCACGCCGGGTTGTCGCCCATGGCGCCGGAATAGGCGAAATCGAGGGGGAGCGCGCCCGAATCGAACCACCAGCGGTGTCCGTCGCCGGAGCCGAAC
>NZ_JBKKAD010000020.1:0-6228 GCF_046714715.1 Conyzicola sp.
ATCGTCAAGATCGTCATCGCCTTCGTCATCCTCCTCGCCGGTGCCGTCGTCGGCTGGATCGTTCCGATCCTCGCCATCCCCGGTGCGATCATCGGCCTCGTGCTCGCGCTCGTCAACATCTTCAAGAAGAAGCCGTCGCGCGGGCTCATCCTCGCCTACGCGGCGTTCGAGGGCCTCTTCGTCGGTGGCATATCGGCGATCTTCGAAAGCCGACTCGACGGCATCGTGCCGCAGGCCGTTTTCGGCACCCTGGCCGTCGTGGGTGTGACACTCGCTCTGTTCGCCACCGGCAAGATCCGCGAATCGAAGCGCGCGACGCAGATCTTCACCGTCGCGATCTTCGGCTACATGGCGTTCCAGCTGGTCAACCTCGTGCTGGTCTGGACGGGCGTGCTCCCCCAGTTCGGCGTGCAGGGCATGCACCCGCTGATCAACATCGGCATCGGCATCTTCGTCGTGCTGCTCGCCTCGTACTCGCTGGTCATGGACTTCACGTCGATCAAGCGCGGCGTCGAGCAGGGCGCGCCCCGAATCTACGGATGGCAGGCCGCGTTCGGCATCATGGTCACCGTCGTCTGGCTGTACACCGAGATCCTGCGCTTCCTCGCGATCTTCCGCGACTAGCCTTCACCTCGAGAAGCCCCCGGCCGAGCGGCCGGGGGCTTTTCTGCGCCCGCGCGCGGCGCCCTCATCAGTTCGGACGATATTGCCGCGCGCGCTGGGCGCCCCGGGCAGGGCGACCTATCGTGAGGTTATGTTCACCCTGCTCAGGAAACTCCGCCCGTACCTCGAGCCGACCATCGCAGTCGTCTTCTTCGTGCTGTGGGTCGTCGCCGAGGCCGGTCGGCAGCATGGAGGTTCGGCCTGGGCGGCGCTCATAACCATCTCGGTGGCCATCGCAGTCTCGCGAATCTGGCCGTGGGCCGCATTAGCGGCCGTCTCGGCCGTACCGCTGCTGCAACTGGTCGGCGTATTACGCCCACCCGAATCGACAACGTGGCCGGTGGCCTTCGGCGTGATTTTCGTCGCGTTCACTGTGTCGCTGACCGCGCCCAAACGGGTCGCCTACGTGGCCCTCGCCCTCAGCCTGCCGATGGCGCTAGCGGCCGGCGCGCTCCTGGGGCTACAGATGAACTCGTGGGTGGGTCGCGGAAGTTTCGAGCGTGAGGTCGAGATGTTCGTGACAGTCGCCGTCGTGGCGTTCGGCTTGTATGCGGGAGCGTGGGGGCTCGGATTCGCGCTGCGACTGAACTTCAGCGAGCTGCGGGCGCTGTACCTGCTGCGCGCCACCGCCGCCCAACTCGGCGCGACCGAGAGCGAACTCGCGATGTCGCACGAGCGCGACCGCATCGCCCGTGAGGTGCACGACGTGCTCGCTCACTCGCTCGCGGTCGTGATCGCGCAGGCGGACGGCGCGCGCTTCATCGGCGAGAAGAAGCCGGAGAAGACGGATGACGCGTTGCGCGCCATCGCCGACGCGGCGCGCTCCTCGCTCATCGACGTGCGCACGCTCGTGGAGGGCCTGCGCGAAGACCAGGGCGACCAGCCGCAACCGGGACTCGCCGACATTCCGGCCCTCGTCAAGCAGGTGTCCGGCGCGGGCATGACCGTCGACTCCCAGCACTTCGGCGATGCCAAGACCATGACCCCCGCACAGCAGCTCGCCGTGTTCCGCATAGTGCAGGAGAGCCTGACCAACGCGCTCCGGCACGCGGGCCGGGCCACCACGCGACTCTCGTTCGACTGGCGTGGGCCCGGACTCGCCCTGACCATCACGAGCGCCGGCATCGAGGCATCGGAGTCGACGGCGGGCGGCCACGGCATCCGCGGCATGAAGGACCGCGCGCGTCTTGCCGGCGGCTGGCTGACGGCGGGCGCATCCGACGGCGACTTCGTCGTCACGCTGTTCGTCCCGACCGGCTCCGAGCGGCCCGCCGAAGGCGAGGCCGCGTGAACCCCATCCGTGTGGCCGTGGTCGACGACCAGGCGCTGTTCGTGTCGGGCATGCAGATGCTCATCGAGTCGCAGCCGGATCTCGAGTTCGCGGGCTCGGCCATCACCGGCCGCTCGGGCGTCGAGCTCGCCGCGCGCTCACAGCCGCACATCGTGCTGATGGACATCCGCATGCCGGGCATGGACGGGATCGAAGCGACCGAGCAGATCCTTCGGCCGGGCGTCTCGACGCGGGTCATCATGCTCACGACGTTCCAGCGCGACGAGGCGGTGTTCCGCGCGATCCGCGCTGGGGCGAGCGGGTTCGTGACGAAGGACGCGACGCCGGAGTTCGTGCTCGCCGCTATCCGCACGGTGAACGGCGGCAAGTCCGTGCTCGCGCCGACGGCCACGTTCAACCTCGTCAAGCAGTTCGCGAAGCGCCCGGCCGACACCGGCCGACCGCTCGAACGGGCGATCGACGCGTTGACGCCGCGCGAACGCGAGATCTTCCTGCTCGTGGCGCGCGGCCTGAGCAATGCAGAGGTCGCGTCGGCCGCGTTCGTGACCGAGGCCACGGCGAAGACGCACCTGCGCAGCATCCTGAGTAAATTGGCGCTGCAGAGCCGCATCCAGATCGTCATCTTCGCCTACGAGAACGGCCTGCTCAAGTACTAGGGTGAGCCCATGGATGACACGAAGAATCCTCTGATCCCCCCGGTGTACGACGTTCTCTGGGTGGTGACGCCCGTGCTCGCGCTGGCGCTCACCGTGGTCGCGCTCGTGAGCATCAGCCGCACCGCGCACCGCTCGATCACCGAGCTCTTCGTCTGGATCGCCATCGTGATCTTCGTGCCGGTATTCGGCCCCATCGGTTGGCTGCTCGTGAAGCGATCGCTGCCGAAGACCGCCGGCTGAACCCGATCGGCCCGCGAGGGCAAGGCCCTGCCGCCTCGAACCCGTCCGGCTACCGTGGAACCATGCCCCACCGCCAGCGCGCCTCCGACCTCGAGGTCCCCGCCGAGAAGACCTGCGCGTCGTGCGGCCGCCGCATCGGATGGCGGGCCGCGTGGGCCAAGAACTGGGACGACGTGCGCTACTGCTCGGACGCGTGCCGGGCGCGCAAGGTCACCGCGACCGACCGCGAGCTGGAGGCCAGCATCCTGCGCCTGCTGGCCGACCGCGCCGCCACCGCGACCGCGTGCCCGTCGGAGGCCGCCCGCGCGATCGGCGGCGAGTCGTGGCGGGACCTGATGGAGCCCGCGCGCCGGGCCGCCCGCCGCCTCGTCGCCCAAGGCGAGATCGACATCACGCAGGGCGGATCGGTGGTCGACCCGTCGACGGCGCGCGGCCCGATCCGGCTGCGCAAGCGCCCATAACCCCGTCGTTAACCGACGAAGGCCGCACCCCGGGGGGCGCGGCCTTCGTCTACGGGACTACTCCCACTCGATGGTTCCCGGCGGCTTCGACGTGACGTCGAGCACCACGCGGTTCACTCCAGCCACCTCGTTGGTGATGCGGTTGGAGATGCGCGCGAGCACGTCGTAGGGCAGGCGGGTCCAGTCGGCGGTCATCGCGTCTTCGCTCGAGACGGGACGCAGAACGATCGGATGCCCGTAGGTGCGACCGTCGCCCTGCACGCCGACCGACCGGACGTCGGCCAACAGCACGACCGGGCACTGCCAGATCTCGTTGTCGAGTCCGGCGGCCGTCAGCTCTTCGCGGGCGATCGCGTCCGCCTTGCGGAGCAGCTCGAGACGCTCACGGGTAACCTCGCCCACGATGCGGATCCCGAGGCCAGGCCCCGGAAACGGCTGGCGGCTCACGATGACCTCGGGCAGCCCGAGCTCGCGGCCGATGGCACGCACCTCGTCTTTGAACAGGGTGCGCAGCGGTTCGACGAGCTTAAACTGCAGGTCTTCGGGCAGGCCCCCCACGTTGTGGTGGCTCTTGATGTTGGCCGTGCCGCTTCCGCCGCCCGACTCGACCACGTCGGGGTAGAGCGTGCCCTGCACCAGGAAGTCGATGGTCGCGCCGTCGCCCTGCGCCTCGAGAACGAGCGCCTCGGCGGCGCCCTCGAAGCTGCGGATGAACTCGCGGCCGATGATCTTGCGCTTCTGCTCGGGGTCGGTGACGCCGGCGAGCGCGTCGAGGAACTGGTCCACGGCGTCGACGGTGATGAGACGCACACCGGTCGACGCGACGTAGTCCTCCTCGACCTGGCGACGCTCGTCCTGGCGCAGCAGTCCGTGGTCGACGAAGATCGCGGTGAGCTGGTCGCCGACGGCCTTGTGCACGATCGCGGCGGCGACGGCGGAGTCGACTCCGCCCGAGAGGGCGGCGATGACCTTGGCGGTGCCGGCCTGCTCGCGGCTGCGGGGGGCCTGCGCTTCGATCACGTTCGCGCTGTTCCAGTCGGCGGGGATGCCGGCCGCGTCGTGCAGGAAGTTCTCGAGCACGCGCTGGCCGTACTCCGAGTGCTTGACCTCGGGGTGCCACTGCACGCCGTACATCTTCCGCTCGTCGCTCGCGAAGGCGGCGACCGGGGTCGAGGCGCTCGACGCGAGAACGGTGAAGCCCTCGGGCGCCTTCGAGACGGAGTCGCCGTGGCTCATCCAGGTGGTCTGGTCGGCGGGCTGGTCGCCGAGCAGGGTCGACGTGCCGGGGGCCAGCGTGACGGCGGTCGCGCCGTACTCGCGCAGGCCCGTGTTCGCCACCTCGCCGCCGAGCTGCTGCGCCATGACCTGGAAGCCGTAGCAAATGCCGAGCGTGGGAACGCCCAGCTCGAGGATGCCCGGGTCGAGCGAGGGCGAGCCGGCGTCGTAGACGCTCGAGGGACCGCCGCTCAGCACGATGCCGATCGGGTTCTTGGCAGCGACCTCGGCCGCGGTGATCGTGTGCGGCACGATCTCGGAGTAGACGTTCGCCTCGCGCACACGGCGCGCGATCAACTGCGCGTACTGCGCGCCGAAGTCGACGACGAGTACCGGCTGTGCGGCCGTGCTGTTTACTTCGCTAATGGGGTCGTCTCCTCGTTCTGTTCGGAATGCAGTGTCTGTTCTGACTGCAGGGGCTGTGCCGACTGCAGGACATCGAGCTCCGCCACCGTCTGCGCGTGTACCCGGCGCTCGACGATGAAGGAAAGGAAGGGGATCACGCCACCGAGGGCGATGAGGATGAACTTCGGGAAGGTCCAGCGCATGAGGCTCCACAGGCGGAAGTCGCTGTAGAGGTACACGACGTAGAACCAGCCGTGCAGAATCAGGATGATCGTCGACAGGTTGATGCCGATGATCAGGTCTTTCGGCGTGAGGGCGAGGAAGCCCTCGGGGCCGTTCAGCTCAATGTCGACGCCGAAGCCGTAGCGGGTCACCATCATCAGCACGAGCAGCAGCAGGAAGACACCCGTGACGACCGAGGTCACCCGGTAGAGACGAAGCGCGCTCCGGATTCGCGGCAGGTTGGAGAGCTTCGGTTTGAGGGCCATTGCTCTAGTTTACAAGCCGCAGTTCTTCGGCTTCTTCCTGTTCGCGCTCCCACGCGTCTTTCACGAGGCGGAACCACAGGAACACCGCGAATCCGGCGAACACCGCCCACTCGACGGCGTAGAAGATGTTGAGCCAGTTGATCGAGATCTCGGTGCTGGGTGCGGGCGCTTCGATGAGGTCGAGCCCCGGCGTCGCTTCGTCGGTCACCAGGTAACCGGCATAGACGGTCGTCGGTGCTTCGACCCACTGGTTCACGAGGGCCGCCGTCGACAGCGAATTCTGTTCGCCGTTCTCGAAGTCGTCTTCCTGCGGGGCTTCGCTGGGCAGGTAGCGGCCTCCGAAGTCGGTGGGCGCCTGGTCGCGCTTCGCCCGGTCGTCGAAATCAGAGACCGCGGATGCCGCGTCCTCCTCGGTCGCGGCCCAGCCCAGTGCCACGGCGAGCGACGCCCCCGCGCTCGCCTCGTTCGTGGCGTCGTCGGTCGCGACCAGGTGCGCGACCACCCAGTAGCCGGGGGTTCGGTCGTTGAGGCGCCCGCTCAGCACCGTGAAGTCGCCCGGCACGAGGGTGCCCTCGATCGTGACCCGGCGTCCAGCCGCCTCGGCGGTCAGAGGCTGCTGGGCGACGGCGAGCTCGGCCAGCGGAACCGGCGTCTCTGTCGTCTCGTCCACGGGCACGCCCGCGTCGACGCTGCGCGACAGCTGCCACTGCCCGAGCGCGGCGAACCCGAACGCGATGGCGAGGCACAGCACGAGGGCGGCGATCCAGCGCGGCCGGCGCGCGAGCTGCCACACGGTCTAGTACTCCGGG
>NZ_JBKKAD010000021.1:0-14389 GCF_046714715.1 Conyzicola sp.
TGATGGGCGGGGGCGCGACGGGCGGGGGCGCGACGGGAGGGGCCACGGTGGCGGGCGGCGCAGCGGGTGCCGGTGTCGGCTCCGGCGCAGCTGCAGTTGTCGGCGCAGGCACCGGCGCACGCTCAGAAGTCGGTGCGGCGCGCACCGGGGCTGGCTCGGCAGCGACGCCGAAATCCGGCTCGAGAAACTCGGGTACCGACGCGTTCAGATCGAGCGGTTGGATGATGGCGGTGTCGCCCGGGCGCATGCGGGTCTGCGGTTCGACGAGCTTCGGCACCGCGACGGCGGCTCCGCACTCGCCACAGAACATGGCTCCGGCCGGCAATACTGTGTCGCAGTTTCTGCACTTCACGGGGTCGCCCCCTGACGATCCGAACCCTGTCGAGCAGCTACCTGTTTCCCCACGGCCTGCCGACCGGTGCGTCGCGAGTCGCGAGCACCTCGTGCCACAGTACCAAGAGACCGCAGCGAGACGAGCGCTTTGAGCCGTTGCCAGCGAGTCGTGCCCGCGCCGAGTCCCGCGCTCAGTTCGGTCACGGCCTTCCATACCTTGTCGGCCTCTTCTTTGCTCGGCTCGCGCGGAGAGAACACCGCGCGGTCGCTGATCGCGGCGAGGATCGCGGGCTGGCTGCCACCCACGGCATGGGCGACTTCGCGCCGCGTGGCGGTCGCGGGCACGTCGAGCCCGTGATCGAGGATCGCGTCGCGATACTCCTGCCAGCCGCCGCTGATTCGGGCCAGCGGGGTGGCCGCGCGGCGACGCAGGCGACGACGGCGCACCTTGGCGGCGATGATCACGAGGAACGGCGACACGAGCACGGCGAGGCCGAGCGCGGCCCAGCCGACGATGCGCGCGACGAGGAGCGCGATCGCGAGCCAGGAGTCGTCGGGCGCCGGCTCGTCGGGCGTCGACTCCTGCGGGGTCTGCTCGTCCTGGCGGTCGGGCTGCAGGGGCGGCGGCGGGATGACGGACTGCGGGCGCGACACCGTCGTCGGCTCTTCGGGCTGTTCCTCGGGGATCTCGCGCACCGGCGGGTTCGGGTCGATCGAAACCCAGCCGTACTGCTGCGTGTCGACCTCGATCCAGGCGGAGACCGAGTCGCCGGTGACCTCCGTCGCACCCGACTCGTTCACCTCGGGGGCGAAGCCGAACACTACGCGCGCCGGGAACCCCAGCTGGCGCGCCATCAGCGCCGCGGTCACCGCGTACTGCTCGGCGTCGCCGATCATGCGCTGGTCGGTCAGCAGCTGCGTGATGCGGTCGGCCGAGTGTCCCGACCGGCTCGCGGGTTCGTCGTCGGAGATGCCGTGGCTGATGTAGCCGTCGGCCTTGAGCCCGTCGATCATGGCGGCGAGCCGGTTGCCCTCGCCGTCGATGCCGTCGACGTACCGGTCGAGCACGATCTCGGTCTCCTCCGGCAACACGGTGATGCCGGGCACGACCGCCGAGCCCGGACGCAGCCCGGCGACGCCGTCGGCACCGGGCTGGCGCGGGATGACCGCCTCGAGCGAGTACTCGTCGCCCGGACGCAGCCCGCCGATGACGGCGGCGGTGCCCGCCGTGTCGTTGTAGTAGAAGGCGTTGCGCAGCGAGGTGGCCCGGGAGCCGGCGAAGTCGATGGCCTCGAGCTGGCCGGCGGTGGGAACCCACACACCGCTGTAGCCGTCGACCGTGACATCCAGAACCACCGTCTGCCCCGACACCGCCGACTGGTCGAACCGATACGGCACGCGGGTGAACGAGCCGGATTCGCTCGTGACGCTCGCGCTGCCGACCGAGTAGACGATGCCGTCGTAGGTGTCGAGAGTGGCCATGCGGATGCGCCCGCCGGACGGCAGTCCGCCCACCGTGAACAGCACCTCGCTCGCCGTCGCGGGCTGGAGGAATCGGCGGAACCCGGCGAGCGGGCTCACGTAGTCGCGCGGGTCGAACGGCTGCACGACGGTCGACCGAGCCACCTCGCGCGGCGTCGTCGGCGGGGCGAAGACGGCACCCGCGACCCCCGCTGCCCCCGCGATCGCGAGGATGACGGTCGCCGCGACGATGGTGCGGAATCCGAAGAGACGGTGATCGGATGGCACGGGGGCACCGGTGCCGTCGGTGCTGCGCGCGTCGGCCGCCAGCCTGCGGACCGCCTCGCGCCGGGCGTACCAGCGTCGCCACATGAGCCAGACCAGCGTGACGACGATGAGCGCCACGGAGAGCACGAGCGGCCAGGTGGCGTAGTCGGGCCCCAACGCGAGGGCGGCGAGGTAGAGCGCGATAGGCCCGATCGCGGCGAGGCCTCCGCGCTTCGCCCGCAGGGCGGTGGTCAGCGCGATGACGCTCACGCCGAGCACGAGCACGAAGGCGGGAACGAGGAGGGCCTGGTAGTCGCCCACCGGCAGCGTGATCGTGAGCAGCTGTTTCCAGCCGAGCGCGACACCGGAGACCAGCTGCCAGAGGCCGTCGAGGGTGGGCAACACCCCGTAGAGCGACTGCAGCGGCACCGCGAGCGGCACGCCGAGCAGCAGGAAGACCACGACGGTCGCCGCGAGCACGACCGGCGACGTCCAGCGGAACACGGCGCCGAGGATCGCGACCGCCGAGCCGGCGAGGGTCGTCACACCGACCAGCAGCGCGATGGACGGGCTCTGGTAGATGGGCCAGAACGCGACGGAGGCGATGGCGATCCCCGCCCAGAGGAAGAGCGTGTTCGCGACGACGTCGGCCGCGGAGAGCCGCAGGCGACGCGAGCGACGCCCGTTCTCGTTCAGACCGCGCCCGCTCATGCCGCGACCACCCGGGCGAGCGACTTGGGCAGATCTTCCAGGTAGCCGATGGTGAGCACGCTCAGACCCGGGGCGGTGCGCAGTTTCGGAGCGGCATCCGGATCGCACACTACGGCGATCACCTCGACCCCGGCGGGGAACTTCGTGCTGGCCGCGCGCAGCTCGGTCGGGGTCGCCGCCGACCCGCAGATGAGGAAGGCGACGGACACGCCGGCCACCTCGTTGCCCGCCACCCGAGCGATGTCGGTGATCGCGATGGCCGTCTCGGCGGCCTCGACGACGGCGAGCTCGTCGAGCAGGCGCTCGCGGCTGCGGGTCGACAGCGAGCGCACGGCGAAGACCTTGCGCGCCGCGAACTCCGGCGTCTTCTCGCTCACCACCACGGAGACGTCGCGGATCTCCCGGATGGCGCGCGATCCGAGCGACCCCGCGACGCTGACCGCCATCTCGAACTCGTCCTCCGTCGCGTAGTCGGTGCTCGCGAGGCTGAGGGCGATGACGATGTGACTGCGCCGGGTCTGCTCGAACTGCCGCACCATGTAGGTGCCGGTCTTGGCGGTCGACTTCCAGTGGATGTTGCGGCGCTCGTCACCCGGCTGATAGTCGCGCAGGGCGTGGAAGGCGATGTCCGAGTTGGACAGGTCGCGCGTCGGGGTGCCCTCGAGGTCGCGCACGAGGCCCGCGCTCATGCTCGGGATGCCGATGGTGCGGGGGTGGATGAAGAGTTCGGATGTCCCGGTCCACACGAGCTCGCGGCGCACCAGTCCGATCGGGTCGGCGCGCACGGTGCGGGCGGGTCCGACGGCGACGACACCGCGGCGGCGGGTGGGGATGGCGAAGCGTTGCACCGACTCCGCACCGCGGGCGAGGCTCGGCACGGCGATCTCGGCGAGTCCGTGCGCGACCGGGATCTCGACGGTGACCCCCAGCGTCCTGCCGATACCGGCGTTGCGCACGACGACCGTGCCCTGCGCCTCCTGTCCGACGACGACGCGGGAGTGGGCAACGTCGAGCGTGATGGCGACGGCGTTGCGGCCCACGAGGTAGAGGATCGCCACGGCCACGAGCACGATCCCGGCGAACCCGGCGACTACCAGCTCGACCCAGCCGAAACCGTAGCCGGCGAGCAGCGAGACGGGGATCGCGGCGAAGACGACCCAGCCGAGCGGCGTCACCACGGCGGCAGCGCGGGTCACGAGCCGCGCGACGAACGTGCGCACCCCGCGCGCGAGCCGCACCGTCGTGATCACGGTGTCGGCGATGAAGCCGGTGCGGTTGCCGACGATCTTGGTGCGCGCGTTGGTGAGCCCCTCGGTGGCCGTGGGGAAGTTCGAATCGGACCGCAGGGTCACACGGCTTGCCGATCACTCGGCGGCGGCGTCTCGATGAGAAGCTGGGCGATGATGCTGGTGCCCGTGACGCCGTCGAACTCCGCCTCGGGATCGAGCACGAGCCGGTGTGCCAGCACGGGTTCGGCCAGCGCCTTCACGTCGTCGGGGGTCACGTAGTGGCGGCCGTTCGACGCGGCGAGCGTCTTCGCGGTGCGCACGAGGGCGAGGGCGCCGCGCACGCTGGCGCCGAGACGTACCTCGGTCGCGGTGCGGGTCGCGTCGACGAGCCGCGACACGTAGTCGTTGATGCTGGGGTCGACGTGCACGGTGCGGGCCAGCCGCGCCATCTCGATGATGACCTCGGCGCTCGCGATCGCGGGCACGGTGGTGTCGTGTGCCCGGGTGCCGGCACCCTCGAGGATGCGCAGCGTGGACGCGTGGTCGGGGTAGCCGATCGACGTCTTCATGATGAAGCGGTCGAGCTGCGCCTCGGGAAGCCGGTAGGTGCCCGCCTGCTCGATCGGGTTCTGGGTGGCGATCACCATGAACGGCAGGCTCACCGGGTGGGTGACGCCGTCGACCGTGACGGTGCCCTCCTCCATGACCTCGAGCAGTGCCGACTGGGTCTTCGGGCTGGCCCGGTTGATCTCGTCGGCCAACACGATGTTGGCGAAGATGGGCCCGCGGTGGAACTCGAAGTCGCCCGAGCGCTGGTCGAAGATGCTCACACCGGTGATATCGCCTGGCAGCAGGTCGGGGGTGAACTGCACGCGGTTGCTGACGCCGTCGACGCTCTGCGCGATCGCGCGCGCGAAGCTCGTCTTCCCGGTTCCGGGGAAGTCCTCGAGCAGCAGGTGGCCCTCGCTGAGCAGCGCCGTGAACCCGAGCCGGATGACGAAGGTCTTGCCGAGCAGGACGGTTTCGACGTTGGTGACGAGGCGCGTGAAGTTGTCGGAGAACCAGCTAGCCTGCTCGGGTGTCATCGTCATGCAGTGATCTCTAGTCTCTCTAGTCCTGTGAATCCGAGCCGGGAGCCGGCTCGGGCAACGTACACGCGCCCTCGACGACGTGTGTCAGCTCGCCCCCGCCGCCGGTGGCGGTCGTGGTGAGGCGGATCGCCGTCGTCCCCGGCGGCACCGCCTCGCCCTCAGTGTATTCGGGCCACTCTTCCCAATTCTCGAGGACACCGGCGAGGGGACGATTGAACGCGACCCGGAAACCGACCGTCTGGGGGCCGCCCGCCGTCGGGCCCGTCCAGGCGGTGGAACCGGGGTCGTCGCCGGACGGCGCCCTGCACAGGTCGATCGTGGATCGCGCGTTGAGCGGCGTGAGCGTCGCCTGCGAGAACTCGGTACCGCAGTAGTCCGCGGTCGCGTCGCGGCACGCGCGGAACTGCACGGTCTGCGGGTTGCCATAGACACCGGTATTCGCGGCCGACGTCAGCCATTGCCCCTCTTGCAGGGAGGTCCATCCGCCGTCGATGCGGTACTCGAACCGGGAAGCGAAGCCGGAGCCGACGCTGAACTCGCTGGCCGCCCGGATATCGAGCTGGCCGCTCCCGCCCCTGTCCGCGAGCGTGGCCGTGATATTCGGAGCGCCCGGAGGCTTCTTGCTCTCCACGGGACCGGTGCCGACGACCGAACAGTAGCGACCGTTGTCGGCGTAGACGTAGTAGGTGTAGGTGGCGCCGTCGGCGAGGCCGGAGTCGATCCAACCCGTGCTCACGCCCGTGGCTGTTGGCGAGACGCATGCGGTCGGGGCCGCGTTTCCGGCCTGCACGCGGCGCACGCTGTAGGTGGGCGTGCCGCCGCCGTTCGCTCCGAAGTTGCCCCAGGTCACGGTGATGGTGCCGTCGGTTCCGCTCGCAGCAGCCGGTGCCTGGGCGGGCGTGGTCGGCGGCCCGACGGTCGTGACCGACCGCGACGCCGACCGTATCCAGTCGCGTGGTGACGCGACCTGCGCGCTGTTGCGGGCGTAGACACGCACCGAGAACTCCGTGGCCGTCGGCAGGCCGCTGAAGGTGGTGCTCGTCGCCGTGCGCCCGAGGTCGCGGGTCTCGCCGTTGAACTCGACGCTGTAGCCGGTGATCGGCGTGCCCGGCTGGGGGTCGGGCACCGTCTGCCACGACACCGTCACGGCTCCACCGGCCGGCGCGAGGTCGGCGGCGGCCGGGACCGCGGTCACGTCGGGAGCCGACGGCAGGTAGTCGACCGTGTACGGGTCGCTCGCGGCGCTCGGCGCGGAGTCGCCGACCGCGTTGACCGCGATGACCTGCAGGCGGTACGGCTCACCGATGGTGAGACCCGGCAGGGCGCAGATCAGGGCGGTTCCACAGTCGTGGCTGTAGTTGGCAGCGGCGCCCACGACCCGGTAGTTCGTGATCGGGGAGTTGTTGGGCTGGGGCGCGACCATGCGCAGGGTCAACGTGTCGTCGCCGAAGCTGTTCGCCTGACGCACGGGTTTCGCCGGGGCATCCGGAACATCCTGAACCGAGATACGCACCGAGCCCCAGACGTAACGGTCGGGGTCGCGGCTGGCGTCGGAGACCTGGTACTGCACGAGCGTGTCGACCGGAGCGGCGTTCGCGCCCACGTTCACGGTGAGGCGGGAGTTGTCGCTCGAGGCGGTGACGGTGACCCCCGCCGGCAGGGACGCACCGTCGATACCGCGCACCGTGACGACGCGCAGCGGCTGTCCGGGGAACGGGTTGGTGGCCTGGTCGTTGGCGAGCACGTCGACGACCGTCGACTGCCCGCGCCGGGCCACGGCGGTGTCTCCCGCGGGAACGGCCAGCGGCCGGGTCGAGGGCACGACCCGCAGCTGGATGCGGCCCGACTGCCCCTCGGCCAGCGCGTCGCGCACACCGAGAGAGATGGCCGTGACGGTGTTCTTCGCCACCGTGTCGCGCGCGGTGATGCTGAGGTTCCGTCCGTCGAGTTCGTACTCGAAGCCCTCGGGGAACGGCGCGAGCACCGAGTACGTCAGCTCGTCGACGTCGTTGCTGTACGGGTAGTTCGTCACCTGGGTGAGGTCGACGAACTTCTGCTCGCCCGGCTCGAACTCGATCGTGGCCCCGGTGAACACGGGCGGCTGATTCTCGCGGGGGTTGACCGTGATGGGCAGCACCAGATTGGCCGTGCGCCCGGCCGGATCGTTCGCCGAGGTGCCGTCGGTCACCTCGAACGAGATGGAAGCGGGACCGAAGTAGAGGTCGGCGGAGGTGAACGACAGCGTGTTCGAGTCGACCACGAGCGAGGAGCCGTCGGAGTGGGTCGCCCGCACCGTGCTCGAGTCGGTGATGCGCACGCGCCGGCCGTCGACGGCGAGCACGTAGTCATTGAGCTCGATCGTGAGCGTCTCCTCGCTCACGACCTGCAGCCGGGGCGCGTCGCGGTTGAGCTGCGGCAGTGCATCCTTGAACCCGGGTACCCAGATGAACGCGTACGAACGCGCCGAACTGTCGTCGGGGTTGGTCACCGCGAACGGGATGATCTGCCGTTCCTCGGCGATGGTCACCTGGATCTGCTTGTTGCCGGTAATCCGGGCCGTCGTGTCGTAGCCGGAGACGATCGACAGGTCGAGCCCGCTCACGGGACCGTCGGCGAAGAACACGTTGGCCAGCACGTCGACGTTGATCGTCGCGCGGTCGAGTACGTCGGTGAGCGAGAGCACGGTGTCGCGGGCGACCGGGTAGGCGCGGGGGGCGTCCTCGCTCACGATCACGGTCACGAAGTTCGAGCTCGAACCGCCGAGCTCGTTCGCGATCGTGTAGACGAGCCCGTAGCTGCCGGGCGTCTCCGGGGCGGCGATGTCGACGATGGTCTCGTCGTCGTCGATCGTGGCCGTCAGGTTCTCGTCGTTCGGCTGCACCGACACGACGCGCAGCGCGCTGCCGTCGGGGTCGGAGTCGTTCGCGAGCACCTGCACCGAGACGGTGGCGCCCGGCCGCACGTTCACCTCGTCTTCGATCGCGACCGGATTGCGCGCGTCGGCGAGCGGCGGGCTGATGCCGATGCGCACCGTTCCCGTCGCGCGCGCACCGAGCGTGTCGGCCACCGTGTAGGTGAAGGTGTCGGTGCCCGCCGAATAGACGCCCGCCTCGTACTCGATCGTCGACGTGCCGACGGCGACGACGCCGCCCTTCTCGGGGCTGGTCTCCTGGCCGAGCAGCTGCACGGAGTCGCCGTCGGGGTCGATGCCGTCGAGCGGGATGTCGATCGTGACGCTGTCGCCCGCGATGACCCGGGCCGTGACGGTCGCGGGAACCGGCGGATGGTTCGTCTCGGCATTCGGTTCCCTCACCTCGATGCTCACCTGCGCCTGCGCCGTCTGCCCGAGCGGTCCGATCAGCTCGTAGACCGCCGTGAAGTTGCCGGTCGTGGCGGGCGCGAGGTACCGCAGGGTGTTGCCGGAGACGAACAGCAGCCCCGAGTCGCCGCTGAGCCCGTCGACGAGCACCGGGTTGAGGGTCATCGGCTCGCCGTCGGGCTGTTCGTCGTTGCGCATGACGTCGATCGTGATGGCGTCGCCGACGCGCACGGTGGCGGTGTCGTCGCGGGCGATCGGGGGCTGCAACCGGGCGGGCGGCGCGACCTCGACGACCGTGATGGTGCCCTGCGACTCGGTGAGGCCGTTCGTGATGCGGTAGCCGAACGATACCGGCCCGGCGAGCGGACCGATGAGGGTGACGCGCACGGAGCGTTGCTCGAGTACCTCGGCACGGATTCCGGATGCCTCGGGCACACCCACGACGCCGGTGACGAGCAGCACTCCCCCGGCGGGGTCGATGTCGGTGCCCGCCACATCGACGGTGCGGCTGTTGAGCGTCGGGATGAAGACGGTCTTGGGGATCGTGATGGGGGCGGTGTTCGCGTCCGGGGGCGCCGTGACATCCACCCTCACGAGCCCCGTGACGGTCTGGTCGTTGTCGGTGACGACGAACTCGACGTAGTGCGACCTGATCTCGTCGGTCGAGAACCGGAAGGTGCCCGTCTCGTAGCTCGGCGTGATGGTGACGCCGGTCTTGGCCGGTACGGCGTTCAGCCGCACGGCGCCGTTGCCGCCGCGAACGTGCTCGAGCGGCGAGATCGTGATCTCCTCGCCCGAGTAGGCGGGCACCACGAAGGGGTCGGCGATGATCGGCACGTCGCCGGGCGCGCGCGTGGTGACGGTGAGCGAGCCGTTCGCCGTGGCCGACCCGTCGGACACGACGAGAGACACCGTGGAGGCCCCGAGGCTCGCGCCGCCGTCGGTGACGATCACGGTTCCCTCGGGCTTGTAGCTCACCGTCATCGGGCTCGCGACGCCCGCCGACACGAGGTAGAACGGGTCGCCGTCGGGGTCGATCCAGTCGTCGAGAACCGGAACGGTGACCTGCGCCGAGCTCGCGACGGTGGCCTGGCTGTTGCGCACCTGCTGCGGGGGCGAGTTCTCGCCCGGCTGACGCACCACGACGTCGACGGTGGCACTCGCCGATCCGCCGCGGCCGTCGTCGATCGTGTAGCCGAAGCTCACGGTGCCCTGCGCCTCGGGCTTGAGGGTGAGCTGCAGCTCCTGCCCGTTCTCGATCAAATCGATGCGACCGACGGCCTCGTCGATCGCGGTGACCGAGCTGACGACGATGACGTCGGCGTTGGGGTCGTAGTCGTTGAGCAGCACCGGCAGCACGCTCGACCGGCCCGCCCGGGCGCCGAAGTCGTCGTCGACCGCGACCGGCGGCAACTGGTTCTTCTCGATCTCGGGCGGGGTGTTCTCGTCGTTCTGCTCGACCTGCTGCTGGTCTTCGTCGACGTTGATCAGGTCGTCCCAGTTGTCGATCAGCTCGCCGCCCTCCTGCACCGCCCACGAGGCGCCGCCGAGCGCGTCGTTGAGCAGCAGCCGCGTGCCGTTGACCTTGAAACCCAAGGCGGCATTGCCCGGCATGTCGAGCTGCAGCGTGGTCGGCTCGTCCGAGTCGTCGCAGAGCCGCCACGACTGGCCGTTCGACCAGGCGGCGAACGTGCAGCCGCCCAGCACGACGGGTGCCGCGGCCGTGCCGGCGCCGTCCTCCGCGAGAACCGAGACCTCGCCGCCCGAGAACGCCACCCCGGCCAGGCCCCCCGAGTGCGCGACGAGCACGGCGTCGCCGGTGACGCTCGCCGCCTGCAGCACGGTGCCGTCGTCGACGGTGTCGCCCAGGTCGACGACGCGGCCGGCCAGTTCGAGCTCGTTGGCGTCACGATCGAGCACGGCCCAGCGCCCGGCGACAGACGTGATCGCGAACGATCCGGTGTCGCCACCGAGCTCGGTGTCGTCGCTGGCCGTCACCGAGCTCGAGGTCGCCGCGTCGACGCGGTACACCTCGCGGGC
Source organism: Conyzicola sp. (assembly GCF_046714715.1). GTDB lineage: Bacteria > Actinomycetota > Actinomycetes > Actinomycetales > Microbacteriaceae > Conyzicola. The sequence continues at coordinate 10,452 of NZ_JBKKAD010000021.1, forward strand.
CTCGGGCGAGAACGCGAAGAGCAGCCCGTTCTCGTCGACACTCACCACCGAACCGGCCCCCAGACTCAGTGTCGGCTCCTGCTCGGCGTCGAAGTCGCCGAGATCGACGGTCGGCATGATCCAGATCTCGCCGCTGCCCTCCGAGTAGACGACGGAGTTGTCGCCGGCGAGGAAGACGCCTGGCTGATCGGGCGGCAGCGGCACGCTGTCCGAAACCTCGGATGTCGCGGCGTCGACGATCTCGAGGGTGGCGTCTGCGCGGTCGAACATCAGCACGGTGGACCCGCGCTGCACCACATCGAGGTCGGCGCCGGAACCGGCGACGACACTGTTCAGCTCGAGCACCTCGGTGTTCGCGCGCCCGACGAAGCTCTCGGAGCTGTTCGACACCCAGACCGAGGCGTCACCGAGGTCGAGGCGCTGGGCGGTGTACCCGGTCGAGACGACCGCGACGACCGCGACGAGGGTCGCGACAACGAAACCGCTCGTCGCGGTCGCGACGAGCGATGTGTGGGATCGGATCCAGCGCCTGATCATTCAGGACGCCTGATCGGTGTCACGCGTTTCACCCGGCGATGTCCACGCATTTCGGATTGCTCGAGTCGCCGAGCGTGCCGTCGCGGCTCACCCGCACCGAGATGCACACGTGGTCTCCCGGGTCGCCGTCGGTCAGGAACTCGGGGGTGGACTGCACGCTCACTTCGCCACCGTCGAGGGCGATCTGGTAGGCGTCGGACTCCTCGAGTCCCGGGTTCTGCCACGAGAACCTGACGTTGTCGCCGTCGACGATCGCGGCGATGTCGGAGACGACGGGGATGTCGTTCGACGTGGATTTGATCAGGACGAAGGTGGCCGTCGCACCCAGCGCGATCACGAGAGCCGCGCAGGCCACGAGAATCCAGGAAAGGGTCTGCATGCTCCTGCCCGCCGGCGCCTTCGTGGCGCCGAAGCTGCGATGGCCCGGCGCCGCACTGCGGCCGCCCACGCTGCGGTGCCCGTCGGTAGCGCGGTGGTCGCTGTTCTTCATGAGGGTGCCGACGGCCTCGTAGTCTGCCGACGCCTGCGGCGCACGCCGTCGGCGACGGTTGGTCGGCACGGCGCCCGAGGCGTTGGCAACCCCGCGAACGCGGGTGCGGTCTTCCAGGTCGGCCACGGTGGCCAGCGCCCAGTCGTCGACGGCCACCTCCACCGGCGTCTGGGCGACGCCCAGCTCGCTCTCGATCGACTGCAGTTCGCGCACGAGCTCGATGACGCTCGCCGGTCGGTTCTTCGGGGCCTTCGACATCCCCCGGGTGAGGGCGCGCTCGAGGCTGGCCGGCACGTCGGGGCGGCCGATCGGCTGCGCCTTCGCGCGATTGATACGCGAGATGAGGTCGACCGAGGTGTTCGACTCCCCCGGCACCTCGAACGGCGACCGCCCGGCGATCAGCGAGTAGACGGTGGCGGCGAACGCCCACACTTCCGACTCGATGGTTCCGGCCGTCTCATCCATCAGCACTTCCGGAGCCGACCAGGGGATCGACATGCCGACGGCCTGCTGCGAATCGGACTCGCTCAGCGTGGCCGCGATGCCGAAGTCGGACAGCACGGGGTGACCGTAGGCGGTGAGCAGGATGTTGGAGGGCTTGATGTCGCGGTGCAGCACGCCGGCCACGTGCGCCGTCTCGATCGCGCTGCCGATCTTGATCGCGATGCGCAGCACCTCGGCTACGGGCAGCCGTTCCGCCCGGTAGCGCTGGCTCAGCGACGAGGAACAGAGTTCCATCACGAGGTAGGGGCGCCCGTCAGACGAGACGCTCGCCTGATAGACGGTGAGGATGGAGGGGTGCGCGCTCAACTGGGCCATGAGGTTGGCCTCGGCCTGGAACATCTGCCGCACCTGGTCGTTGACGACCTCGGCGAGCATGACCTTCACTGCGACCTGCCGACGCGGCATGTTCTGTTCGTACAGGAAGACGTCGGCGAAGCCGCCGGAACCGAGCACGTGGATGTACGAGAACCCGGGAAGGATCGGGGGTTGGGAAGGCAGCCGACGTGCCACGTACAACCCCCTCAGACCGCAGACAGACTTTTCTTATTCTAGGCAGTTTGTGTCAGAGCACTCTATGGGTAGCGCGCGGCGCGGTGGTTCCCAGTTCGGACGGTTCCGGTGCGGCGACGACATCGACGACCAACACGGTGATGTTATCCCGCCCACCCTCGGCGAGAGCAGCGTCGACCAACGCGCTGGCCGTCTCGTCAGCCGAGAGCCCGGCCGCGAGGTGCATGCGCAGACGCTCGTCTTCGACCTCTCCGGTGAGTCCGTCGGAGCAGACCAGCAGCCGCAGCCCCGCGTGCAGGGGCAGCAGCCAGAAGTCGGGCGTCGGCTGCGACTGGAAGCCGACGGCCCGTGTGATGACATTGCCGTCGGGGTGGTTGTGCGCCTGGGCCTGCGAGATGACCCCGCTGTCGACGAGCTGCTGTACGAGCGAGTGGTCGACGGTGACCTGGGCGAGCTCGTTGCGTTCGTAGCGGTAGACACGGCTGTCGCCGATGTTGAAGATCGCGAAGTAGGGGTCGCCGTCGACGAGGGTGAGCACCGCGCCGGTGACGGTGGTGCCGACGCCGATCTCGCTGCCGTCGGAGATGACGTCGATGTCGGCGCTGGCCCGCTCCAACGCGGGCTCGATCGATTCGGGGGCGATGAAGTCGGAGGTGCGCGCCTCGGCGAGCCGCGTGACGACGGCCGCACTGGCGAGGTCGCCGGCGAGGTGGCCGCCCATGCCGTCGGCGATCGCGAATACCGGCGGGGCGGCGATGAAGCTGTCTTCGTTGGCGGCGCGGCGACGACCCACGTCGGTCACGGCCGCCCAGGATATGCGGATCTCCGCGTCGCCGTCGCCCGGAATCGGGATGACGAGTTCCGGGGTGCTCGCGCCGATCTCGGTCATGCCGCGGCCCCGTTGATGGTGGCGTTAGTGAGCATGGCCGTGTCCCCCGAGCTGACGTTGTAGTGGCAGTATCTCGATGACGTTGCCGTCTCCGATGTCCACGAGCGTACCCGGGGTTACGACCATCGCCTCGCCTTGGCGCAGCGAGCGCGGCGCGCTGCCGGGCACGGAGACGGTGGATCCGTTGGTCGAGCGCAGGTCGGTGACGATGATGGATGTCGCGAGCTGGCGTATCTCGAGGTGCGTGCCCGACACCTCGCCCTGGGGGGACGCTACCTTGACCAGCTTCGGCAGAACCCCGCTCTGGATGCGCGGCGAACGCGGGGCGCGACCGACGTAGACGGCCGTGTCGAGCAGTACCGTGCGACCGTTGGCCCCGACCCGGAACCCGTAGCTGGGGGCCTGTGGTTCCGCGACGACCCGCTCGGTGAAGGGCGCGGTGTCACGCTGCGACGCCGTGGCAACTGCGACCGCTGCCGCTGCCGCGTCATCCACCGCGGGCCGGCCGACGATCGTGTCGTCGAAATCGGGAGCTGCCGGCTGCTGCGGGCGCGGAGCACGGCGCACGGTGTCGTCGAGGTCGGGTTGCACGCTCCCAGTATCCTCCGCCGCGTGCGACCCCGGACGGCTACTCGCCGATGAACGACATCACGTGCTTGACGCGGGTGTAGTCCTCGAAGCCGTAGCTCGAGAGGTCTTTGCCGTAGCCGGAGTGCTTGAACCCGCCGTGCGGCATCTCGGCAACCAGAGGGATGTGGGTGTTGATCCAGACGCAGCCGAAGTCGAGGCGCTTCGCCATGCGCATCGCACGGCCGTGGTTCGTCGTCCAGACGCTCGACGACAGGCCGTACTGCACATCGTTGGCCCAGGCGAGTGCCTGGCGCTCGTCGGTGAAGCTCTGCACCGTGATGACCGGGCCGAAGATCTCGTTCTGCACCGCGTCATCCGTCTGCACGAGTCCCGACACGATGGTCGCCTCGTGGAAGTAGCCGACGGATCCCTGCCGAC
>NZ_JBKKAD010000022.1:0-26055 GCF_046714715.1 Conyzicola sp.
GCACCGGCTCGCGCCCGACGCCGCGGTGCACCTGCTCGGCTTCCCCGACGGCGCGGTGGAGGGCAGCCGGGCCGCCATCGCGACCGCGCTGGCCGAACTGCTGCCGGAGACGCCGACGCTCGTCGTCGCGCCCTGGCGCGGCGACGAACACGTCGACCACCGTGTGGTCGGCGAGATCTGCGCCGAGCTCGCCGCCGCCGGCTCGCGGTGGATGCTGGAGTATCCGATCTGGCTCTGGCACTGGGCCGCGCCCGACGACGCCGAGGTTCCGTGGAACCGGTTCGTGGCGCTGACCCCGCGCGCCGAGGCGCTCGCCCACAAGAAGAACGCCATCTCCGCCTACGCCTCGCAGGCCGAGCCGCTCAGCGACCAGCCCGGCGACGAGGCGATGCTGCTCGAGCCGTTCCTCGCCAACTTCCGCGGCAGGCGCGAGCTGTTCGTGCGGTCCGAGCCGGTCGAGGCGGTCGAGGCGGTCGAGCCGGTCCAGCCGGTGAAGCAACCGGTGCCGGTCGAGCTCGGTGCCGCTTACTTCGACCGCCTGTACGACCGCCACGACGACCCGTGGGGGTTCACCGACCGCTGGTACGAAGAGCGCAAGCGCGCCGTCACTCTGGCGAGCCTGCCCGAGCAGCACTACGGCTCGGCACTCGAGGTGGGCTGCTCGATCGGAGTGCTCACGAGCGAGCTCGCCGGGCGGTGCTCCGAGCTGCTCGCCGTCGACGTGTCGCTGGCCGCGGTCGAGGCCGCGCGGGCACGGGTCGCCGACGAGCCCGGAGTGAGCGTCGAGCTCGCCGACGTCGCATCCGGCTTCCCCTCCGGCCCCTTCGACCTCGTGCTGATCAGCGAGGTCGGCTATTACTTCACCCGCGACGTGCTCGAGCGTGTGCTCGCCGACACGGTCACCCAGCTCGCCGCCGGCGGCACGCTCGTGCTGTGCCACTGGAGGCACCCCGTGGCCGATTACGCGCTCGGCGGAGACGAGGTGCACGAGGTGGCAGCACGCGTATTCTCGGGTTCCATGACGCGTCTCGCCCGCCACGAAGAGGCGGACTTCGTGCTCGACGTCTACTCCCCCGATGCCCGCTCGGTCGCCTCCCGCACGGGGCTGCTGTGACCGCCCGCGCGCCGCGCCGCTTCGAGCAGGTCGCCGTCGTCATCCCGGCTCGCGACGAGAGTGAGCTGATCGGGCGCTGCCTCGAGTCGGTGCTCGTCGCCAAGGGGGCCGCCGAGTCGGGGCGCCACGCGACGCGGGTGTCGGTGGTCGTCGTCGCCGACAGGTGCACGGATGACACGGCGAGCGTCGCCCGCGGGTTCGACGGTGTCACCGTGATCGAGATCGACGCGGCGAACGTGGGCCTGGCCCGCGCGACCGGCGTGATGCTGGCGCTCGAGACATCCGGCCTGCTCCCCTCCCAGGTCTGGATCGCGAGCACCGACGCCGACTCCTCGGTGCCAGCCGCCTGGCTCACCGAGCAGACGCGACTCGCCCGCGCGGGCGCCGACGTCGTGCTCGGCACGGTGCGACCCGACCTCGACGATCTGAGCGAGGCGCAGGCGCTCGCCTGGGCCGCCGCGCACGGCCGAGGCGCGTCGATCGGCGAGGTGCACGGCGCCAACCTGGGCGTGCGGGCCGACGTCTATCTCGCCGCCGGCGGCTTCGCCCAGCTGGCCGAGCACGAGGACGTCGACTTCGTCGAGCGCTGCGCCGCACTCGACGCCGCCATCGTCGCCACCGACGGGTGCGAAGTGATCACGTCCGGCCGCGAGGTCGGGCGCACACCCGGCGGGTTCGCCCGCTACCTGCGCGACGACCTGCTGACCAACCCCGCGCTCTAGCGCACCGAAGAGAAAAGGAAGAAACCATGACCACCATCGAACGCAACGTGCAGGCCCCGGCAGACGGCGGCGCCAAGCCCACCCGTCGCCAGAACGCCGAGAAGGGCTTCACCGCCTCGAAGGAACTCATCGAGAACCTGCAGGCGGTGCACGTCGACCTGATCGAGCTGCACCTGCAGGGCAAGCAGGCGCACTGGAACGTCGTCGGCAAGAACTTCCGCGACCTGCACCTTCAGCTCGACGAGATCGTCGAAGAGGTGCGCGAGTTCAGCGACACCGTGGCCGAGCGCCTGCGCGCACTGCACGCCGTGCCGGACGGACGCAGCGACACCGTCGCCGCCACCACCACCCTGCCCGAGTACCCGAACGGCGAGATCGACACCGCCGTGACGGTCGACCTGATCACCCAGCGCCTCGAGGCGACCGTGGGCACCATGCGCGAGCGTCACGACGACATCGACGAGGCCGACCCGACGAGCGCCGACATCCTGCACGCCATCATGGAGCGTCTCGAGCAGTTCGCCTGGATGGTCTCGGCCGAGAACCGCAAGCCCGCCACCACCCCCTCGAAGAAGGGCTGACCACTTGGCCCGCCGCACGACCGTCCCGCCCGCAGGCAGGTCTGACGGCTACGTCGACCTGCGTTCGTACGGGGCGATCGGCGACGGGAGAACCGTCGCGCTGATCGCCGAAGACGGATCGGTCGACTGGTTGCCCATTCCCAACCTCGACTCCGTCCCGGTGTTCGCGCGTCTGCTCGACGCCGACGGGGGCGGCGCGATCGCGCTGTCCCCCGTCGACGAGTTCACGGTGAAGAGGCGGTACATCCCGACCACGAACGTACTCGAGACGACCTTCACCGCAGCCACCGGCGTCGCCCGGGTCACCGACGCGCTCGTCACCGGCGTCGCGGGACGCCTGCCGTGGGTGGAGCTCGCCCGCCGCATCGAGGGCGTGTCGGGCGACGTGAAGTTCCGCTGGAAGGTGGCGCCCGGCTCGATGCTGGGATCGGCCTCACCCTGGATCGACATGACTACCCACGGAGCCGTCGTGCGCATCGACGGCGTCACGATCGCGGTGCGCGGCATCGACAACGGCGCGCGTCGCAGCGGTAACCAGGCCATAGCCGGCGCCTTCACCACGAGTGCCGGCTCGCTGCACCAGGTCACCGTGGTCGGCACCTCGAACGAGCCCCTGCACCTGCCCGACCCCGGCAACGTCGACCGCGGCATCGACCGCACGATCGACAACTGGCGTGCCTGGTCGAAGGAGTTCAACTACGACGGCCCCTGGTCGGAGGCCGTGCAGCGCAGCGCCCTGGCGCTCAAGCTGCTCATCTTCAGCCCGACCGGCGCGATCGCCGCGGCCGCAACGACCTCGCTGCCGGAATCGCTGGCGGGCGGCAAGAACTGGGACTACCGCTACGCCTGGGTGCGCGACCTCGCCTACACGGTGACCGCCCTCACCCGGTTCGGCCTGCGCGAGGAGACCCACGGTTCGGTGTCGTGGCTGCTGCGCACGATCCGCGAGAACGGCCCCGACCTGCACGTCTTCTACGACCTCGAGGGCGGCCTGCCCGCGGGCGTCGAATCGCACGACGTCGCGGGCTGGCGGGGCAACAAGCCCGTCGTCACCGGCAATCCCGCCGGCGGTCAGCTGCAGCTCGGCGTCTACGGCGACCTGTTCGATGTGATGCGGCGCTACGTGGAGGCTGGCAACGTGCTCGACGCCGAGACCGGCCGCCTGCTCGCGAGCGTCGCCGACAAGACCTGCGACTTCTGGCACCGCCAGGACCACGGCATGTGGGAGCTGCCCGACAAGCGGCACTACACGTCGTCGAAGATGGGCTGCTGGAGCGCGCTCGACAACGCGGTGCGGCTGTGCGAGCTGGGGCAGATCCCCGGCAGCGGCGCGCGCTGGGCCGCCGAGCGCGACGCCATCAAGGAGTGGGTCGAGGAGAACTGCTGGTCGGAGGAGCGCCAGTCGTACGTCTTCTACGCCGGAAGCGACGACCTCGACGCCTCGGTGCTGCTGCACGCTCCGAGCGGCTTCGAGCGCGGACCGCGCATGAACTCGACGATCGACGCGCTACGCGAGGAACTCGGCCGCGGCGCCCTCATGTACCGCTACAGCGGCGTGCAGTCGGAGGAGGCCACCTTCGTGTCATGCGCGTTCTGGGCGGCGTCGGCTCTCGCCTGCGTGGGCCGGCACGACGAGGCCATCGCGATGATGGACGAACTCGTCGACCTCGCCAACGACGTGGGCCTCTACGCCGAGATGATCGACCCCGACTCGCTCGCGTTCCTCGGCAACTTCCCGCAGGGGCTCAGCCACCTCGCGCTCGTGAACACGGCGATCACGATCGAGGAGCTCACGCGGTAACGAACACCCGCCCGGCGCGGCCCGTCGTGCCGGTCTCGAGCGCGAAGACCGCGCCGGAGAGCGGATGCTGCAGCAACTGCTCTTCGGTGAGGTTCTCGCGCGCGCTCGCCACATAGAGGGTCGAACCCGCGAAGGCGACCGAGGTGAGATTCGGCACCTCGAACCCGTGGCGCTCGCGCTCCACACCCTGCGTGTCGTAGCGCACGACGACCCCGTCGCCGTAGATCGAGCTCCACAGCCAGCCGTCGGCGTCGATCGCGAGGCCGTCGTTCATGTCTCCGCGGTGGAACACCTCGACGTCGCTGATCTCGCCGTCGGCCGAATAGTCGCCGGTGTAGATCGTACCGACGGCCGTGTCGGTGAAGTAGACGCGGGTGCCGTCGAGCGACCACTCGAGCCCGTTCGACGTGCCGAGCCCGCCAGCGATAACCCGCACGTCACCCGCGGGGGTGACCGAGTAGAACGCGCCGTCGGGCGCGCCGCGGGTCAGGTCCATCGAGCCGGTGACCCAGTTTCCGAGCGGGTCGACCTTGCCCTCGTTGAGCCGCAGTCCCGGATGCGCGTGGTCGATGCGCGCGAGCTCGCGCACGATCGCGCCGCCGTCGTCGACGAGCACGACCCGGTCGCCGAGCGATGCCACGTAGCCCGGCCCGCCCGTGACCAGAGCGCGGTGGAACGAGGCGAGCGGCGCGGGAAGGGCCCACACGGTATCGTCGGCGCCACCCGGATCGCCCGCGAGCTCACTGCGGTGCAGCAGACCCGCGCTGATGTCACACCAGAGCAGTGCGGGTGCGGGCGCCGTGTCATCCAGAACCAGGCTTTCGCCCAGAATCGCGCGGGCATCTCGGAAAACGGTCGGTGCGGGGTTCATCACCCCAGCCCAACACGCGGGCGTGCACGGGGCAAGGCCTTGTCAAGGCCCGCCGCTGCCGCGGGCGCAAACCTACGGTGGAACGATGGATCTCAAAATCGCAGGTAAGAAGGCACTCGTCTCAGGCGCGGACTCCGGCATCGGCTGGGAGACCGCGCGCATCCTCCTCGACGAGGGGGTAACCGTCGTCATCACCGACAAGGAACAGGCCAAGCTCGACGAGGCGGCCGCCAAGCTCGGCGCCGCCGAGGGCCGGCTGTTCGCGTTCGCGGCCGACATCACGAGCCTCGAGTCGATCGCCGCCCTGGAGGCGAAGGTGCGCGCTGCCGTCGGCGACATCGACATCCTCGTGCAGTCGGCGGGCATCACCGGCGCGCAGGGGCTCTTCCACGAGATCGACGACGAGGGCTGGACGTCGACCCTCGAAGTCGACCTGATGGGCCCGGTTCGGTTGGTCAGCGCGTTCCTGCCCGCGCTGCGCACGGGCGGCTGGGGACGGCTCGTGTTCGTGGCCAGCGAAGACGCCGTTCAGCCCTACGACGACGAGCTGCCCTACTGCGCGGCGAAGGCCGGCATCCTGGCGCTCGCGAAGGGCCTGTCGCGCAGCTACGCGCTCGAGGGACTGCTGGTGAACGCGGTCTCCCCCGCGTTCATCCACACGCCGATGACCGACGCCATGATGGAGAAGCGTTCGGACAAGCTGGGAGTCCCTGTGGATGAAGCGATCGAGAGCTTCCTCGATGAGGAACGCCCCTACATGGAACTGAAGCGTCGCGGCGAACCGGAAGAGGTGGCGAACGTCATCGCGTTCCTGTGCAGCGACCTCGCGAGCTTCGTCAACGGATCGAACTACCGCGTCGACTCGGGGTCGGTCGCGACGATCTAACGCATTAAGCGGGTTGAGCCTGTCGAAACCCCCCGCAGCCGAGTTGGTTCGGGGAGGGATTTCGACAGGCTCAATCCGCGTTCGGCGGCTCAATCCGCGTTCGGATATTAGTGCAGCGGTTCTCCGCCGCTCACGACGATGGTCTCGCCGCTCGTGTAGCTGGCCTCCTGCGAGGCGAGGTACACGTAGGTCGACGCGATCTCGGCGGGCTGGCCGGGGCGTCCGTACGGGGTCTCCTCGCCGAAGACCTCGATCTTCTCGTTCGGCACCGAGCTGGGCTGGAGCGGCGTCCAGAACGGGCCGGGGGCGACGCCGTTGACGCGGATGCCGTGCTCGGCGAGCTGCTGCGCCATACCGCGCACGAAGTTGGCGATTCCGGCCTTCGTCACGGCGTATTCGACCAGAGCGGGCGACGGGTGGAAGCCCTGCACCGACGACGTCGTGATGATCGCGGCGCCGGGCGCGAAGTGCGGCTTGGCGGCCTTGGTCATCCAGAACATGTTGTGCAGGTTGAGGCGCACAAGGTGGTCGAAGGTCTCGGTGTCGAAGTCGTCGATGCTGTCGACGGTGGGCATCTCGCCCGCGACCATAACGAGGATGTCGAGGCCGCCGAGCTCCTCCGCCGCCTTGTTGACGACGTCGATGCTGGTCTGCTCGTCGGAGAGGTCGCCGGGAAGCTGCACGGCCTTCTGGCCGGCCTTCTCGACCCACGACGCGGTGCTGTCGCCCTCGGGCTCCTCGACGGGGAGATAGCTGAGCGCGACGTCGGCGCCCTCGCGCGCGAAGGCGATGGCTACGGCGCGGCCGATGCCGCTGTCCGCTCCGGTCACGAGAGCCTTGCGGCCGGCGAGGCGGCCGTGGCCGATGTAGCTCTCCTCGCCGTGGTCGGGCTTGGGATCCATGGCCGGCGCGGTGCCGGGGTTTGCCTGCTGCTGCTTGGGGAACGGCGGACCCGGGTAGAGATCGATGGGATTCTTCGGAGTGTAGATGTCCTTAGTCATGCTTCCGGTTTACCAGCCGCGTGGGATGGACGTTCGGGCTGGCTTTTCGTCCAGACCTCGGCTACGGAGTGGCCTCGGCGGGCGGTTCGGCGATCCACGCCGCCCCGTCGGTGAGACGCACGAGTGGGGCGGCATCCGCATTGATCTTCGACATCAGGCTCTCGACGGCGCGCGTCGCCGCCGAATCGATAACCGTGTGTCCCGAGAGACCGAGCAGACGGATGATGCCGGTTCCGTCGATCGGACGGCCGGCCCGGTCGATGAGCACCTTGAGCAGTTCCACCTCGAGCGACGACAGCAAGACGGGTTCGCCGGCGCGCCAGACGTGACCGCTCGCGCCGTCCACGACGACGTCGGCGAACACGATGCTCGTGTCGGCGAGCCCGACGCGGCGGAAGACGGCCCGCAGCCGGGTGCTGACCTCTTCGAGTCCGAACGGTTTGGTCATGTAGTCGTCGCCCCCGGCACCGTACGCCGCGAGCCGGTCTTCGAGCGAAGTGCGGCCGGTTAGGAAGATCACGGGGGTGGTGATGCCGCTTTCGCGCAGTCTCGTGACGACGGCGACGCCGCTCACGTCGGGCAGCATCATGTCGAGCAGGATGGCGTCGGGCCGGAATCGCCGCGCCACAGCGACGGCCTCGTTGCCGTTGGCGAGGGTCTCCACCTCCCAGCCCTCGAAGGTGAGCGAGAGCGTCAGCAGGTCGGTGAGCGGGGCCTCCTCGTCGATGACGAGTACCCGGTTCTTGCGTCTGGCCGGCCACGTCGGGTCGATCGGACGAGCGGCGACGTCAGTGATCACGGATTACCTCTTTCGGAAGTCGGGCGGGGTTCCAGCCTCGCCCCGATGGCCGCGATAGTCATCGTCCTTGTAGTGGATATGCGGCTACATCAAACGATGTACAAAGCCGTGAGTTCGCTGGCCCTGCGGCGCGCCCTCGCCCAGACGAAGAACCCGGCGAGAGTGAATGCCCCGTAGACGACGTACATCAACGCCGACGCGTAGTAGCCGGCACTGATCAGCAGCGGCACACCCACGATGTCGACGGCCACCCAGATGAGCCAGAACTCCACCCAGCCTTTCGCCATGCCGTAGGTGGCGAGAAGCGAACCGGTGAAGATCCACGCGTCGGCCCAGACCGGTTCGAACGATCCGAGCGCCGAGAAGACCGGGGTGAGAATGGCCGTACCCGCGACGAGCCCGATCACGAGCAGCAGACGCGACCGCCCACCCGCCCAGCGCGGCTCGACGGCCGCACCGCCGGCATCCGCACTGTGCTTCCAGCGGTACCAGCCGTACACCGACACAACGATGAACATCACCTGGCGCGCGGCCTGGCCGAGCAGGTTCACCGGGTTCGGGGTGTCGAACACCGCGCCGAGGAAGACGGTGAAGAGCAACACGTTGCCGACGATGCCGACCGGCCACGCCCAGATCTTGCGACGCATGCCGCCGAGGGCGCTGAGTAGGCCGAAGACGTTGCCGACGATCTCGCGCCAGAGCACGGTCTGGTCGCCGATCACGAGCTGGGCGTCGAACAGCCAGGTGATGACCGGCATGGTGGTGTCTCCTCGGTGGCGCTCGCGTTCGCGCCACCCGGCACAACGCTGCAGAGGCCGGTGTCATTCCTCGCGGAATCGGTCGGGACGAGGCTAGGCGCTCTCGGCGGCTTCCTTGAGCTTCGCGAGGGCGATCGGCCAGGCGTCGATCATCATCGCCGCCCAGTCGTCGGGCACCTCGAGATCGACCGTCACGGTCGTGGTGCCGCCGGTTTCGCTGAAGGAATAGCTCTCGCGCATGCCCGCGGCCACGGTGTCGCGGTTGTCGACGCCACCCTGCACCTCGGCGATGTACCGTAGCGATACCAGTTCGTTCGGCCGGTTCGTCTCGACCACTGCGACGAGGCCGCCCATCGTGCCGTCGTCGTTCGGGCCGAGGAAGCGGATCTCGTCGCCCTCACCCCACCCGCCCTCGTAGGTCGACCCCTCGTAGAAGCCCGACGCCCACTCGCGGTAGGTATCGACGTCGAGCATGACGCTCCACACGTGCTGCACGGGCGCGTCGACATCGACGCTGAATGTCAGTTTTCGCATCCTGGATTGTAGGGGCCGTGCGGGTGGGCGCCGCAAGACCGTCTACGTAGGCGATTCTTCAAACGACTCGGCGGCATCCGAGAGTCGACCGGATCACGAGAACGAAACCGACTCTCGACCGGCCTCGATCCGTTCACCCGCTCAAGGGGAGGGGTCGGCCCGTCGGCACCGCTTAGAGTGCGTGGCGAGCCGGAATGAGCGGAGCGTTCGGTTCGACCGTTGATACCGAGGCAGCCACTGTCGGCGCTCCGCCGAAACCTTCCGCTGCCGCCCAAGAGGAGGATCGAGATGCCGAAAGAATTCAAGGGGAAAATTAAGCTTGACGTGCGGGACTCCGTGCCGGATTGGGAACCGTACGAACAGCGCAGACCGCCGGAGAACGCTCCGAATGTGTTGGTCGTGCTGTACGACGACACCGGTCTCGCCTCGTGGTCACCCTACGGCGGCCGCATATCTATGCCCACCATGGACAGGCTGGCCGACAACGGGCTCACCTACACCCAGTGGCACACCACCGCGCTCTGTTCCCCGACGCGGTCGGTCTTCCTTACCGGGCGCAACCACCATCTCAACGGCTGCGGCGTGATCATGGAAGGCACGAACGGATTTCCGGGACTGTCCGGCCGCTTCCCAGAAGAGTGCGCGACCATCGGCCACGTTTTGCAGGATAACGGCTACAGCACCTTCTGGATCGGCAAAGACCACAACGTCCCGGAGGAAGACGTGTCGCCCGGCGGCAGTCGCGTCCAGTGGCCGTTGCAGCAGGGCTTCGACCGCTTCTACGGTTTCCTCGGAGGCGAGACCAACAACTGGTATCCCGATCTGGTCGAGGACAACCACTTCATCGAGCCGCCGGCGACACCCGAGGACGGCTACCACCTCTCGAAGGATCTCGCCGACCAGGCGCTGCGGATGCTGCGCAACCAGAAGGCATCCAACCCGTCGAAGCCGTGGTACATGTGGTTCTGCCCCGGCGCCAACCACGCGCCGCACCACGCACCCGAAGAGTACATAGAGAAGTACCGGGGCGCGTTCGACGACGGCTACGAGGCCTACCGCGAGTGGGTGCTCGCGAGAATGATAGAGAAGGGCATCATGCCGGAGGGAACGGAGCTCACCCCACTCAACCCACTGCCCGAGGACGACGCCAATGCTGCCGACTTCGTGCGCCCCTGGGACGAGCTGAGTGCAGACGAGAAGAAGCTGTTCGCGCGGTTCGCCGAGGTGTTCGCGGGGTTCTCCGAGTACACCGACGCTCAGGTCGGCCGTCTCGTCGACTACCTCGAGGAGACCGGGCAGCTCGACAACACCATCATCTTCTACTGCGCCGATAACGGCGCCTCGGGCGAGGGAAGCCCCGACGGCTCGGTCAACGAGAACAAGTTCTTCAACGGGTATCCCGACGACCTGAAGGAGAACCTCGCGATGATGGACGCGCTCGGATCTGCCGATACCTACAACCACTACCCCACCGGGTGGGCGGCGGCGTTCTCGACTCCGTTCCAGATGTTCAAGCGCTACTCGCAATTCGCCGGCGGCACCTGCGACCCGATGGTCATTCACTGGCCCAAAGGCATCGCCGCCAAGGGCGAGGTCAGGCACCAGTATCACCACGTGACCGACGTGGTGGCCACCATCCTCGACGTCGTCGGCGTCGAGATGCCCGCCGTCTACCGCGGGGTGGAGCAGCATCCTCTCAACGGGGTGTCGATGCGGTACAGCTTCGACGCACACGACGTCCCGACCCAGAAGGATGTGCAGTACTACTCGATGCTCGGCACCCGCGGGATCTGGAAAGACGGGTGGAAGGCGGCGGCGATCCACGCGCCCCTCACCGGCAAGGGCAACTTCGACGCGGACCGCTGGGAGCTCTATAACGTGGAAAAGGACCGCTCCGAGTCGCGTGACCTCGCGGTCGAGCACCCGGAGAAGCTGAAGGAGATGATCAGCGCCTGGTTCACGGAGGCCGACGCCAACGACGTGCTGCCGCTCGACGACCGTTCGGCCCGGGATCAGCTCACCATCGACCGGCCCCAGGCCGAGCCCCCACGCACCCGGTACACCTACTTCCCGGATGCGGTGGCGGTTCCCGAAAGCGTCGCGGTGAACGTGCGGGGCCGGTCCTTCAAGATCGTCGCCGACGTCGATCTCGGTGTCGACGCCCAGGGCGTGCTATTCGCCCACGGTTCGCGGTTCGGAGGTCACACGCTCTTCATCAAGGACGACAGGCTGCACTACGTCTACAACTTCTTGGGCATCCCGCCGGAGCAGTCGTTCACGTCGGAGAAGCTTTCCGCGGGTCCGCACGCACTCGGCATGGAGTTCATCCGGGAAGGGGCGGGCGAACACGGCGAGTCGGTGGGAGTGTGCAGACTCTACGTCGATGACACGGTAGTCGCCGAGGGGCCCATGCGTGCCCAGATCGGCAAGTTCACGCTGTGCGGAGATGGACTCTGCATCGGCTACGACAGCGCAGATGCGGTGAGTCGGGAATACACCAACCCGTTCCCCTTCACCGGCGGCAAACTGCTCGGAGTCACCGTGGACGTCAGCGAGGAGACGTACATCGACCTCGAGTTGGAAGCCGTGGCGATGCTCTCTCGCGAATGATCATGCTGGCGGGCGGGACGTTCAGATTCTGATGGGGAAGGTCGCCAAGAGCGCGAGGCCGAGCACGGCGAATGCGACAGCGGCCCCGATCAGGATGAATCGTCCCGTCCGCTGTATGTCGCGTTGCGACATGGCGGCGAGGAAAAGGACCAGCGCGAACAACACCGTCAGCAGCGAATAGTTGTCGCCCCGGGCGTTTTCGGTGAGTGCCGCGTTGAAGCGGTCGTCTGCGCGGTCGTTGAGCCGCTGCGACTCGACCGTGCCGGGCGGAACGTACTCCGGGCGCACGAACGGCCCCCGGTCGACCCGGCCGTTGTCGTTCCACGCGTCGAATGCGAGCGCGAACTCGGGCGAGAAGCGTTGCTCGATGTACGCCACCAGCTGCGTGTCGTTCCGAGCGTCAGCGAGCACCCATTGCTCCCAGATGCCTTGATCGTTGGAACGGGCGTCGCGGGCCTGGCTGGCGTAGTCGCTGGCCGTCACCCGCGCGCTCGACGCCTGGCTGAACGCGATCGACATCTCCCCTCCCCACTTGGAGGACTGGAATCCGCACCAGGCGGTGAGAACGGCGACGGTCGAGAGGATGATGACGGCGACGGTGTCGATTGTCAGCAACGCCCACCACGGCCGGCGGTGCGGCGGCCGGATCGGCTCCCCCGTGTCATCCGTGCCACCGCGCGTCGCGCCAGTCTCCTGCGCTTCGTTCTCAATGGCCACGAATCCACTCCTCTGCATCTCGATACGCCCGCCTGGTCGTTTCGCCAAGCCATTCGTCGGCCCGATAGACCGCATCCTCGCCGATTTCGCCGATCAGCCCTCCGGCCGCCATCTGACCGGTCACCCGGTCGCTGGTCGTGATGACGAACAGGCGCGAGTCATGTTCGTCCAGTACGCGTGCATAGCGTCGGAGTACCTCTACCAGCGCCAGGCCGATTTGGTCCCTGCCCCGTAACCGGAGCACGACGACAGACCTGCGGGTCGCCGGTTCGATCCGCGGCAGTTGCGCCTCGAAGACCGGCGCGCTCGCGAAGAACAGGCTTCCGTAGGGCTGGAGAACGACCACCTTCTCGGCTCCGATGGCGGGAGACGGGTCGGATTCGCGCAGGCGTCCGTCGTCCCGCATCGTTATCTGCCTCACCCGCAGGCGATTGGACTGCTCCGCGACGAACAGGATGATGCCGAGGCCGACGCCGACCAAAACGGCGAACTGCAAGGGGATGAGGAGCGTCAGCGCGAAGGTCACAGCCATGATCGTGGACTGCAGAATGCCGGTCTTGACGACGGACGCGATCTGCGCCGGCTTGATCGCGCCCACCCCGACCACGATCAACAGCGCCGCCAACGACGGCATAGCAACCTGCGAGACGACGCCCGAGATCAGCAGGATCGTCAGACCCATCACACCGGACGCGACGAACAGGGCGAGCCGTGTCTTCGCGCCGGCGGTCACCACGAGCGCTGACGCCGACATGGATCCCCCGACCGGCATCCCCTGGAATAGCCCGGAGACGATATTGCCCGCCCCCTGTCCGATGAAATCACCGGATGTGTCACTCGCCCGGCCTCCCGGGTTCGGCACGCCCGCCGCAACCGCGGCGCCCTGGATGAGTCCGACGCACGCCAACGACAGCGCCGGAATCGCGAGGAACGCGACGTCGCCCAGCGAGGGCAGTACCGGGGTGGGAAGTCCGCTCGGGATGGTTGCGATGTCGGCAACGACGGCAATCTGGACATTCGGGAGCGTGTTGAGCAGCCAGGCGAGCAGGGAACCGACCGCGACCGCCGCGACCAGCCCGAACGACCGCAGCGGTGTGCGGGTGAGCACGATGATCAAGGCGAGCGTGAGGCCGGCCACCGCGATGGTCGCCGGATCGAACAACAACGGGTGGATGACCGTGTCAACGGCGCGTGCGACCCGGTTCTCGCCCGAGCCCTCGACCCCGGTGAAATTGGGGAGCTGGCCGAGCACGATGTTCACGCCGACCGCTGTGACGAAGCCGACCATTACGGCCGTCGGAACGAATCTCAGTAGGCGCCCGCCGCCGAGGGCGCCCGCGATGATCATGAAGACACCGGTCAGCACGGAGAGCGTGAACAGGGCGCGTGCCGGGTCGGGTCGCGACGCCAGGTCGGTGTCCGCGATGACCAGCGCCATCGCGCCGGTCGCCTGCACCGCCATGAACGTGCTGCTCGCGAACACGGCGGAACCGGCCAGACCGAACATGTAGGCGTACAGCCCGGCGACCGGATTGACACCGGCGAGCAGGCCGCTCGCGAGACCGTCGGGAACGCTCTCTATGCCGAGCACCACCCCGGCAGTCGTGTCCTGCAGCAGTGTCTTGCGGCGGAACACCTTCCGCACCTCGGCCAGCCGCCGGCGTACGCGCGCCGAGGCCAGATACCGCGGTGACGGTTTCGATGACTCACCCACCACGAGACCCTCCCCCGCACACCAGCTCGGTCGCCGACGCCGAGCGTCTCCGAGCAGGTTAGTGTCGGCGCGCACCACCGCGTCAAGCGTCCGACGGCGAACCCGCCGAAATGGATGAGACCTAGCCCGCCAGAAGTAGCTCGTCCGGTTGATCCTTGGCTTCTGCGACCGCCGGCTAGAGCCCGGTCTGGCTTACGCCGAACTCGGCTTGTTCGGCAGTGAAACCCTCGAAGAGAAGTTGATCAACCAACCCCGACCGCGAGAACGAGGTGTACTCCAGATAGGCCTTGGCAGATTTCGCCGCTTGCTCGTTCCAGTCCACGACTACGCGGTCGACACCCCACGTCGAATCTTCCGTGGTGAAGCCTTCGAACTCGAGTTGATTGAGCAGACCGGTGCGGGAGGAGGGACTGTATGCGAGGTAGTCTCCTGCCGACCTGAGTGCGTTTTGCTGCGAGACCGATCCGCGAGCTGCTGCAGCCGCTGCCTCGGCCTCGGCTGCTGCGACGGCCTCAGCCTCTGCAGCCGCGGCGGCTGCCGCTTCATCCGCCGCCTTTTCCGCGGCAACTTCCGCTGCCTCGGCTTCAGTGATCGCGTCGTCCGCCGTGTTGGATTGGTCACGCGGAGCCGCTGAGGTCTCGGCCGTGTCGACCGCGCGAGGTGTATCAGATGACATCCCAGCGATGAAGGTAATCGACACGACAATCGCGATCAGCCACGCGAGCGCGCCGCCGATCGAGGCGAAGAGAGCAACTTTTCGCGTTCCTTTCCCACGAATGAGGGCGATCAGGCCGAGAACGACTGCGGGAATGGCGAATAGCCATGTGAAGAAGCTGGCGCCGGGGATTATGGCGGTGATCAAGGCGACACCGGCAAGCACGGCTCCCCAGATCTTGAGCCGATCCCTTGAGGCGGGCGGACGCACGCCGGGAGCCCACGGATCGCTCGCTTGCGGGGTCGGACTAACCGTGAGCGGTGTCGTGACGTCAGAATTCGGCGTCGACGCAAGAGGATCGCCGGTGGCACCGAGCACGTCGGTGGTCGAGGGCACACCACGGGGACGGCGGTCTTCAGACCAGCCTTCGCCCGTCCAACGGATTTCGACATCGGGATTCGCAGGATCCGGGTACCAGCCCTCGGGAGCATTCGACATGCGGTGCCGCCATTTCGTCAGGCTTGATCAAATGCAAGCACAACTCAGGATACGACCACTTCACCCCGGGTTGGTCCCCCACTTCGGGACACGTCATCCGGAGGCAATGGGTGGCGGAGCGCTAGAAACTAGCCATACAGCTCGCCTAGGCGGGTCAGTCCGTTCGACCAGCGACCGAGCCAGACCAACCATCAATCGACACCTCGGAAGTAGTTCTCGATCACCTGGTCCGACACCCAGTGGCCGATTCGTGATCACGGAAGGGTCTGCGTCTGGGCGGCGGTCGGCGATGGCCGCGGTGCTAGCAACGGTACAAATACCTGGCGGGAGGCGGTCAGCCCGGCGAGACGGAGGTGGCGCGACTGGCGCCGAGAAGTGCGAGTACTTGTTGCCAAAGGTGATTCAGCTCGGACGGATCGTCGTACACTTTCGCGAACATCACCGCTCCTTCCAATTGGGCGAGGATGGCGCGCGCACTCGCCGCGCTCGCGCGATCGTCGCGGGACCGGCTGTGCAAACAGCCGGTTAGTCCCGACAAAGATGGCCGCGCGAGGGAGCTACAAGATGCTCGCCCACTGGATAGCTGTTCGCAGTTTTTCACCGTCCGCAGGCGTCCGCCACTGGACACCAACCGCACGAAGCAGTTCGCGCTCATTTTCTGACAACGGTGGGAGGAAGGGCGTGACGACCAGAATCGGACTGTCGTCGGCGATCTTCCGCAACCTACCAAGCTCGTACATCACGTTCGCGTGAGCACGTCTCTCATCACGCTGCCACCGGACAATAACAAGCACCTTGCGGCCGTTCACGAGCAATATCGCGTCGGCCCCGTCATCGTTCGGAGATCGAAAAACTCGTAGATCGGCATTGTGCACGGCCTCCGCCAATAAGGCCTTTCGGACATTGTTTTCGTAAACGAGCGCCTCGGCCTTTGCTGACGATGCGGCTGTGCCGGCGGTTGCGTCCACATACTGCTGAAGCGGCGCGAGAACGGGACTCTCCGGGTCTGGTACCCCGTCGTCGGCCATCCTGCCGCCAATCGGGCTCGCCTCTTCTGCTAGACGTGTTACCAGAAAATCAATCATTCCCTTACACGCCGTCTGTTGAACTTCCGTAGTGGCCTCCTCAGCCAGCCGCTGAAGGGTGCCGATGGTGATCTCGTCGGGAAGCGCTTGTTCGCCAGGAACCGCTGGCACAGCGCGACCAGAAGCCCACTCGAACATCGACCACCACGAGGTGCTCTGCGCCGCCCTCTGTTGGTGGGCAAGAGATTCCCGAGAGACGGCAATCTGCTTCGATAAGCCGGCGTAGGCGATTGCCGCCGCTACTAGCGCAACGAGTGCAGCCGGCCCAGGACTTTTGGCGAAGTCTCTTGCCCACTGACTCCAGTTCGCGAGGTCGGCCGTCGCGAGGCCCAGCGCAATACAGGCGCCCACGCTTGCCGAAACTGTGCACAAGAGCATGACAGCGACAACCGCCAGTATTCGCCGCCGACCAGTCACGTTCGGGGCGCGTCTGAGGGCATCGGTCATATTGCCAGACTAGAGGACTGCGCTGCCATGAGTCGGCACGCTTCACAACGGCCAACTACCGAGGAAGTTGCGGTCATATTGGGCTACAAGTGAGGCGGGAGACAGAGACAGTTGACCTGCGACTCCAGCTAGCGACGGCGCGCATCTCCGAGCTGCGGAATCGTCTCGGCTGTCAAGGGATCAGCGTCCGACCGGGCGGCCCTGTCGAAAATCCCCTCCATTCTGAGGGAATGGTTCTCCATCGTTGAATTCGATCGCAAGTCGATCCAGTTCGCGTTCGATCGCGCCATCTACAAGCGCTGACAGCGATAGGTAGCCCCCTTTGTAAGGGGCGGTTCTAAGAACTGCAGTTTCCGCACGCTTCTTCACGGAAACGCGGAGCCCGACGGTGACCGCCTTCTTTCCTTCACGATCGACCGCAGAACTCGTCTCGTCGGCGGCGGGTAGCGTCGCTTGGCTTTCTACCTCCGGGACTCGCGTCGAAGTCCATTCGATGGTGCCGCTGAATTCTATTCCGTGAAAGCTCTCCGCCGGCAATTTGTCCATGCACGGAACGCTAACAGTCGATCCGCTCAGAGACGTCGTCTCTCCCGCGTGGAGACTTGGCCGAGCGCGGCAATCGCCACCGCTCGGAAGAGATTGAGTATTCACCGGCGCGAGACATCGACCTCAGTTGCTCTCAGTCGTTTGCCGCGCGCTCACATCCTCGAGAGAGGTCGCGACCAGATACGAAGCAGGATTGTCCGTTTCGGAAAACGAACGGAAGTGAGCTTTGCCGCAGTAGATCTTCGCCGCTTCAGAGTCCCTCAGGTCATTGATGAACACGGTCCCCTTTGTTTCGACGACAAAGAACAACTTCTCCCCGCTATCCGTATTGGAAACCATGGCCCAATCTGGGTTGTAGGTCCCGAGAGGCGTCGGGATTCGGAACCATCGTGGAAGCTTTACAAAGGCGGCGATGTCTTCGTCGGACTCCAACTCCTCTGCGAAACGTCGTTCAACGGCGGAATCAACAAGTACGTCCTCGTAGACCGAACGCTTTGCATCCAGAACGAGATTCTTTACGTATCCGCGAAGCTCGCGAGTACGCAGGAGGTCTTGCGCGAACGCCTCATTCGACGACGATCGCTCGTATTGAATTCCGTCCACAACGGCTAGGCGCTTCGTCTTATTGATGACTTCTGCGGCCATCACGATGAATTGTTCAGGCTCCTCGCGAAATTCGGGAAGGCGTTTGCTTTCGATGAGGATTTTGGCGATGCTGCGGCGTGTGAGTTGAGTTCGATCCTGCAACTCCGTCAGCAAATCCGGGAGTCCACGTGGTGCTTCCTCGAGAACTACGGCCGCCGTCTGGTTCTGAGGAATCGCGCTCACGCCGGATGGCGTCACATCGAGCGTCGCCTTAGCCCATCGGATCCGATTCTTGCGTACGGCGGGGGCCAATCGTAAGTTCTCGGAAGAGCGACGAATCAACTCATCATTGTCGAACTGAAGCCGGTAAACGGTTCTGGACTTCACACGATCCCACAACGCCACGAAATCTTCGCTCAAGAAGATGTCGTCCCGGATTGGAACAGGGCGAGCCTCGTCCGCGTTCCTGACAATGACCTTCGTTACAATCCTTCTCAACACGGCTTCGATCTGTTTTGCAAAAGGCGCAAGCTCGTCAGTCAGTTCGAAAGCGCCAACCTCGAGTGCCAGACGCAATGGAGCGCAAACCGCTCCAGTTCCATCGATATAGCCAATGTCAACCAGATGGTTCCAGACTTCCAAAGATCCTTCGACGCCCAGGTAAGTCGGGTCATCGCCGTCCGAGTCAAGCGTGACCGCGACGAAGCTAGTGGGCTCCACGATTCCAAAACGGATGCCTGTATCGCGTTCAATCTCGGTTTGAAGAGCAAGAGCGAACTCTTCGTACGCTTCGTTTGCAATCACTGTCAGCACATTCACTTGGTCATCGCGAACGCGCTGTCCGCTCTGATCGACACAAAGCCGAAGACCCCGCCCGATCGTCTGGCGCCTAGCCACTTCGCTATTGATGTCCCGGAGGCTGCAGATCTGGAAAATATTCGGGTTATCCCACCCCTCCCGCAAGGCCGAGTGGGAGAAAATGAAGCGAAGCGGAGTATCGAAGCTTAGGAGGCGCTCTTTCTCCTTCATGATTAGGTTGTATCCACGTTCAGCATCCGCTCCCTGGCCGTTCAAGGCGGTTTCAGTCCAACCCCCCGCTCGGTCAATAGAGAAGTATCCATCGTGGGCGTCGCTCGCGGCGTGGATCGAATCGACCGCATGTAAAAGGCTTTGATAGGCCGGGTTCTTACTGAGGCGGCGATACTCCTCCTCGAAGATTTCTGCGTATGGGCCTCGGACTGGCAGGCCATTCTCGTCGTAGTACCGGTACCGTTCGACCTTGTCGATGAAGAACAGCGATAGGACTTTGATGCCTAAAGGCGCTAATCGCATTTCTTTGTCGAGATGTTCTTTGATCGTCCGTCGAATCATCTGGCGCTGAACTACCAATGGGTCCACGTTCCCGCGCGCCTCACCTGGGGCAAGATACTCTTCCGTGCCGGGAGATCGGAGCTCGAAGTAAGGCTGTTCCCCAGAAAGCCCAATCTCGCCAACGCTGTGCCCGGCGTAAATGCTTCGACCGGTGAGTCGTTCTAGATCAACCCCATCGTTGACCCATCGCCGGACGCGTCGCGCAGAGCCAGATTCGGTCTGGACATCGAGTTCAACCTCTGCGGAGACAGTACCGGCAGTTTGGCGCACGCGAAGGAACCTAACGAACGGCGTTCCGTGCCCAAGATCCAGAGTTGCCGCGGCCACCTCGACTTGCTTAACAAGCCCCTTTTCATAGGCGTCTACTGCATTCAATCGATAGATCATGTGGTGCTTGTTGGCGTGAATGGCTGAATACCGGAGAGTCGCAAGCGCCGCCATGCCGTCGATAGCTTGTTTGCCTGCGCCGCGAAGTCCCCCGTCGACGCTCTGCGGTTCATCAACGATTAGGATCGGCGCAGTGGATCGAATCACATCGATCGGTTTGGTGCCTGCCTCATCCTCGCGGTAGAGGTTGTTGATTTCCTTCTTATTGATGGCACCGACAGTTGTGATCATTATCTGAACCTCGCCACTTAACGCGAACGCGTAGACGTCGTTCATGCGGCTCGAGTCGTAGAGGAAATAGCTGTAGGGCACTCCGCTGTAAAGAGCCCGGAAATGGGCCCTCGTCATCTCCAGTGTCTTGTAAACACCTTCTTTGATGGCAACCGAAGGGACAACGATGACGAACTTACTAAAACCGAAGCGCTTGTTCAGCTCGAGAATTGTTCGAAGGTAGACGTAGGTCTTACCTGTCCCCGTTTCCATTTCGACCGTGAAATCGCGGCTGTCGAGAACGGGACTCGGGCTGAGACCGCTGCGCAACTGGACTCGTTGTAAATTATCGAGAAGGTCCGAGCTCGAGAGGCTAAGTTGATTGCCGGCGCCGAGGTCCGATTCGGTACTCGCAAACGATTCGGAATTCGACCGGGACGGCGCGCGGACTGAGAAACTCGAGTTTCCTTTTTCCTGCCCAACGAAAAGATTGCACACCGCATCGATTGCGTCGAGTTGGAAGTCCAGGTCGTCTTCAAACTGAATCTTCATGGCCTAGATCGTCTTCACATTGGAAATCGCGCTCTGATCGAGGGCCGCTAGGAGATTTGTCTTGGCGACGTCGCTCAGGAAGGCGCTATCTCGGAGCACAACAGTAACGTCAGCCGCCGGAGATATCTCCTCTGCGATCTTCGCAAGCGCTGCTGCTACTTCAGCTACATCGGCATTGTCGTAATCATCCGCGAGGCAGGCGATTAATGGACCATCTGGGACGACATAGATCGATTGGTTCGCTGCGCTACGGATTTCAATCCGAGCCGTCGGATCGACACCTAACCTAAGCAAGATTTCGAAGAGCAGATCATTACTCCCGCGATCGCTCTTGACGTGGTCCAAGTTGGCCAACAGTGTCGCCTCGATATCCGTGGTCTCCGCATCCCACTCTTGAAGATTGGTTGAGTCGAGTTTTAGGACGCGGAATCCACCGTCTCCCTGCCAATCAGGATGGGACGTTCGTATCGCCGCACTTGCCCTGCGAATTCTTTCCTTCGTAACTTCCGCAATATTTGTCGGCACGCGCAATGATTGGCAGAGCTGAACAGCGGCAGATGGCGACTTGTCCTCGAGGGACAACGGCTCAGGCAATTGAACCAAGATAAAGCGTCGCTCGGCCTCGTCTTCGGCGTTCAGATTCATCACGGCCTCGGCGGTCGTTCCGGATCCGGCGAAGAAGTCCAGCACGATGAAATCAGTTTGGCCATCAAAGTCCGGCTCCGGCGGTGCAGCCAATTCGATTAGCGCTTCGATTAGACGTGGCGGCTTGGTGAAATCGAAAACCTTTTCGCCGTCGAAAAGCGCCTTAATGGCTTTAGTTCCATCCGCCGTTTGCCCAACATTAGGCAACAACGTGCGGTGGGGTTTAGCTCGCATGTCAGTATTGCGGATCTTTTCATAGGCGGTGAAATTGCCATCGGCGCGAGCGACAAAGTCGATATCCTTGCGGGTAACCGCAGCCATCATCTGCTTTCGTCCACGACGCCAGCAGCCTTCCTTGCCGTCATTCCGAATAGGTAATACTTCCTGTCCATCGGGGCCAGGAATACCGAAGAACATCGTCGGGCGGTCAGTTCGTAAGGAGTTGGCGCCCCATTTGTTCAACTCACGACCACGGCGATAGGGGCCGATCTCGTCCTCTCGATCGAGAGACTCCGCAGTGACTTCGAGATAGCCGAGGGGTTCACGAGTTGCGTCGCGCGCGAAGCAGAGCACATATTCGTGCTCGCTGACTACGCCACCTTTATCGCTGCCACCTCCTTTCTTTGCATGCCAGATGAACTCACAGATTGCGTTCTGCTCGCCAAAGATTTCAGCCAGAAGTAGACGCGCATTGCCTACTTCCCGTTCGTCGATGGACATGAAAAGAACGCCATCCGCCCGAAGGAGGTTCCGCGCAAGTTTGAGTCGGGGGTACATCATGTTTAGCCAGGATGTATGCAGACGCCCCGTGGTTTCCGAGTCACTCGACATTGCCTTGCCGTCGCTGTCAACTTGGCCCGTGACAAATTTGTAGTTGGTGATGCCATCTCGGTAGTTGTCGCGATAGATGAAGTCGTTGCCCGTGTTGTAGGGCGGATCAATGTAGATCATCTTGACGCGGCCATAGAAGGACTTTTGGAGAAGCTTCAACGCTTCCAAATTGTCACCCTCGACAAAGAGGTTCCGGGTCGAATCCCAGTCAAGGCTCTCATCAGGGGCGGGTCTGAGAGTTCCGACACTAGTGTCAAGGGCCGCCTGGCGAGCAGCTCGTTTCCCATGCCAAGTAAGACCGTACTTTTCGGCCTGTGTCTCAATCGGTTCGCCGACAAGTTGAAGAAGTGCTTGCACGTCCAACTGTCCGTCCAAGAACGCCTCCGGGAACAGCTGCAACAAACGATCGCGATTCATTTCTGCCGGCGTTTCGTCTTCCAGCCGCTCAACATCGATCCGGACTGTTTCGGTTGCCAAGAGGTACCCCCGTTTGCCTTACTAATAGTTCGAGTTGAACATAGGCCGTGCTGTTAGGGCCCTTAGAGCACTCAGCAGCGGCAAAGAGTTGGCGTGAGCGAGATCTGTCGAATCCGTTGAGCTCGGTCCGCGGTCCTGCGAAATCTTCAGATAGAGCGGAGTTTAGAACGGAGCCACCTATCTCACGGCGACCAAGATTGCGAATTGTTCGACAAAAATGCCGACCAGAGCGCTTCTCTCGTAGGGCGGACGGGACTTGAACCCGTGACCGACGGATTATGAGTCCGCTGCTCTAACCAGCTGAGCTACCACCCCGCGCGCCGTCCGGTCACCGGACGAAACGCAGGCGACCCGGAGGCCGCCGCGCATCCACGATACCGCGTCGGTCGCGGCGCGTCCGCACCGCCCACCCGTGTCGAGGTGTGGCAGGGTGAGTGGCGTTGATGTTTACTCAGCGAATGTGAGGCTCATGGATGAAAGCACGACACCTTTTGGCACCCGTCGTCGCTCTCGCACTCCTTGCGGGCTGCACCGTCGTCGAACCCGAGCCTCGCGAGACCGACGCCGATCTCGTCGCCGGACAGACGAGCGAGCCCACACCCGCTCCGGTCGTGCTCGACGTAGGCACGGTCGTGGCGACGGGCGCACTCGTCTCCGCGGACGGATTGACCACGGGCGACGTCCGCATCGTCGCGGCGCGCGGCCGCGATTTCCAACTCAAACTCGACAACTTCATCTCGCCTCCCGGCACCGACCTCATCCCCAACCTGTCGGCCGAACCGTTCACCGAGGCCGCCTATTGTGACGGCGGGTTCATGATGTTCGGGCTCGAGAACTTCACTCCGACGCCCGGTGTCACGAGCGACCTACACTTTCGCGACATCACCTTCGGCAACCCCGCCTTTCTCGACACCCTCGTGATTACTCTCAACGACGGGAACGCTCCGCGCACGGGATGCTTCTACCCCGTCGTCGCAACCGCGTCGCTGGTGTGGACGATGCCCGACCTGCGACCCGACATCAGGGTCGTCGACAGTGGAATCACGGGAGGCGCTTCCGGAGAGGTCACAGAGAACCGCAACGGTCTTTCCGCGTACGAGGTCGCCGCCGGCGACGTCTTGGCGGAGATCGCGGCACGGTTCGGCATTTCCGTGCTCGACCTGTTTTACCTCAACCCCGCAAGGGACAAAGGTCAGCAGCGTCTCGCGTTCGCGGGCGAGGTACTCAACCTCGACAAGGCCGGACGGTAGGCGAGCCTGAGGTTTCGATACGCGCCCCAGAGGGCGCTACTCAACCAGCCGGAGCGCTTCAGAGGGCGCTACTCAACCAGCAGGAGCGCCCCAGAGGGCGCTAGTCAACCAGCAGGAGCGCCCCAGAGGGCGCTACTCAACCGGCAGCTACGGGGCCGGCTTGGTCTCGGGGATCTCGATGTCGAGCTGCGGGATCGGCTGTCCGCGGTAGATGGCCTCGAACGTCGTGATCGTGCGCTGGATGTCGTGCGACGCCACGATGCGCAGGCTCTCGCGCTTCAGCTTCTGCAGTTCGTCCTCGGGCATCGTGAGCACCTGGGTGAGCTTGGCCGCGAACTCCTCGACGTTGCCCGGCTCGAACAGGTAGCCGTTCTCGCCGTCGTGCACGAGGTGCGGCAGCGCCATGGCGTTGGCGGCGACCACGGGCAGACCCGAGGCCATGGCCTCCATGGTCGCGATGCTCTGCAGCTCGGCGATCGACGGCATGGCGAACACGGTCGCCCGGGTGAGCGCGTTGCGCAGGTAGTCCTCTTCGGCGTAGCCGGTGAAGGTGACCCGATCGCGCACGCCCAGCTGGGTGGCGAGCGACTTGAGGCTGTTCTCCTGCTCTCCGCCGCCCACGAGCTCGAGCTTGGCGTCGAGCGACGGGTCGAGGATCGCGAAGGCGCGCAGCAGCTTGTCGAGCTGCTTCTCGTTCGTGATGCGTCCGACGAACAGGATGCGGTTCTCGGTGCGCGGCGAGAAGTCGGGTGTGTAGTGATGCGCGTCTACGCCGCAGGAGATCGCGATCACGCCGCGGAGCTTCGTGTAGTGCTCGAGGAAGTCGGCGGCCTTGCGCGTCGGGGTCGTGACGACCTCGGCGCGGCCGAACGACCGGGACGCGGCCGCCCACGCCGCACGAACGGCGGGTGCCTGCAGGAATCCGGGAAGCAGCGTGTGCTCGAGCATGTTCTCGGGCATGAAGTGGTTGGTGCCGATGATGCGGATGCCGCGCTTCTTGGCCTGGTTGGATAGTCCCCGACCGATAATGATGTGCGACTGGAAGTGCACCACATCGGGCTTGACCTCGTCGAGTACGCGGGCCGAGTTCTTCTCGACCTGCCACGGCAGGGCGAAGCGCAGCCACGGGTGCGGGTACCAGCGCCAGCTCTTCAGGCGGTGCACGGTCATCGGCTGGCCCTCGAGCACCTCGGTCCAGGTGCCGTGCTTGCGGCTCGCCGCGGGAGCGACGATGTGCACGTCGTGGCCGCGCTCGACGAGGCCGGCCGCGAGGCGCGCGGCGAAGGCTGCGGCGCCGTTGATCTCGGGGGCGAAGGTGTCTGCTCCGATGAGGACGCGCAGCGGGCGCTCGCTCGTGGGCGTGGTGGGGAAATCAGGCAACGTCGGGGGTTTCCTCTGGTGAAGGCACGTGAACGCGGGAGAGCAGGAACACGCCGTAGATGGCGATTCCCCCCGCGATCAGGAAGGCGAACATCGTCCACAGCGGTGCGCCGGCGGTTTCGTTGAGCACAACGATACCGATCGTGACCGCGACGATGGGATCGATGACCGTGAGCCCGGCGACGACGAGGTCGGGCGGGCCGTGCGAGTGGGCAGACTGGACGAAATAGGAGCCGAGAACGGATGCCGCGAGCAACGCGACCACGCAGAGGATGGTAAGCCACTCGAACTCGCCCGTCTGGAAACTCTCGAGCGAGATGGTCTTGATGCGGTCGATGACCGTCTTCGCCAGCGTCGCGACGAAGCCGAACAGCACTCCGGCGCCGAGGATGTAGAACACGGCCTTGAACTTCTTGCGCATAAACGCGAAGAACAGCGCGAAGATCACGAGGGTCACACCGAGCAGAACCAGCACCGTGATGAGCTGCGTCTGGGTGATCGGCTTCGAATGTGCGTTGAACGCCGCGATCGTGACGAACAGCGCCACGCCGACGACGCAGAACAGGATCGCGTTGATGGCCTTGCGGGTCAGTTTGACCTTGCTGATGCGCGAGTTGACGATCGCCGTGACGACGAGGGCCACGGCGCCCAGTGGCTGCACGACGATGAGCGGCGAGAAGCCGAGGCTCGTCAGCTGCAGCACGATCGCGAGGCCGAGCAGGACGGTGCCGAGCACCCAGGAGGGGCGGCCGAGCAGCGCCTTGAGCTGGGTGACGCTGAGACCGGTCTTCGCCGAGCCGAGATTTCGCTCGACTTTCGCGACCCCACGGTGCTGAAATTGGGTGCCCAAGGCGAGAAACACTGCCCCGACGAGCGCGATCGGGATACCGATCGCCTCGTGAGGAGTCAGTGAAATCTGGTCTGTCAGGTCGCTGAGTTCTGGCGGCACCCGTCGAATCTACCCGCTGCCGCCCAGATATTCTTGACGAATGGCCGTACTCCCCATTCGAATCACTGGCGACCCCGTT
>NZ_JBKKAD010000023.1:0-7150 GCF_046714715.1 Conyzicola sp.
ACGATTCCCATCGAGGTTCGACGGCGCCTCGGAATTCACACCGGTTCGAAGGTCGACTTCATCGAGAAGTCAGGTGGCGGGTACGAGCTCTTCGCGGCCACCGGTTCGATTCGCGACATCTCCGGGATGTTCACCTGGACCGGCCCGACCGTCACACTCGAGCAGATGGATGACGCGATCGCCGAGGCCGCCGCGGAGACGATGAGGTCGTGATTGGCATCGACGCGAACGTGTTGATTCGGGATGCCGTGCAGGACGATCCGGTTCAGTCACCAATCGCGCGTCGATTTCTGCGCTCGCTCAGCGAGGACGCCCCGGGGTTTCTCAGCATCGTCGCCCTGGTCGAGACGACCTGGACGCTGGCCAGAGCGTACAAGTTCGAGTCGGCTCAGATCGCGCTGTTCGTCAGCCGCTTGTTGGCGTCGCAGGAGATCGTCGTGCAGGCATCCGGGGTGGTGCGGCGAGCGCTGAACGATGCGAGTGGCGCTGACTTCGCTGACGCACTCATCGCACACCTCGCCCTCGACGCCGACTGCGACTACACCGTGACCTTCGACCGGCGCGCCGCTGAGCTGCCCGGGATGCGGCTGCTCGAGTAACGCTTTGAGAGCCGGCGCGACGAGGAAGACAGGTGAGGTTCGAACTCGCTAACTACCCGCCTAGATCCAGTCACCCGTAGCCAGGTACTGCACCTTCTTGGCGATCGATACGGCGTGATCGGCGAAACGCTCGTGGTAGCGCGACGCCAGCGTGGCATCCACTGTGTCGACTGCCGCACCCTTCCAGGTCTCGCCCAGCACCTTGTCGAACACCGAGAGGTGCAGCGCGTCGATCTTGTCGTCGTCGTTGCGGATCTCTTCGGCCAGGCGCGTGTCTTCGGTCGTGAGCAGCTCGACCAGCTTGTTCGCGATGGCGACGTCGAGCGCGCCGAGTTCGCTGAAGGTGCCGCGGAGGCTCTTCGGCACGACCTTGTCGGGGAAGCGGTAGCGCGCGAGCTGCGCGATGTGCTCCGACATGTCGCCCATGCGCTCGAGCGACGCCGAGATGCGCAGGGCGCTCACGACGATGCGAAGGTCGCGGGCCACCGGCTGCTGCCGGGCCAGGATGTTGATGGCGAGCTCGTCGAGCTCGAGAGCGGCGACGTCGATCTTCTCGTCATCGGCGATAACTGTCTCCGCAAGGGAGACGTTGGAGTCGTTGAATGCCCGGGTGGCGTTGTCGATCGACACCGCTACCAGGGTCGCAATCTCAACCAGGCGCTCCTGAACTTCTCTGAGCTCCTGCTGGAATACCTCGCGCACGTTTTCGTCCCTTTCGGTGTGGACATTGTTCGGTCCGCACAGTTCACGCCAGACTGCCCGCACAGGGTGAACAACGGGTGTTGACCAGTTGAACAGTCGGCGAAGTGCGCCGCCCGTAACGGCACACCTGTCAGGCGGCCTTCAAGTTGTAACTAACCTAGTGCGTATGGACTCCGGATGGCTGGTGCCCCTGTCGCTTGTCTTCGGTGTGATAGTCGGAGCCGGCATGGTGGCGATCATCGTCGCAGCCGCACAACGCGGCCAGCGTGCGGTCGATGTGGTCAGCTCCGCGGTTCCCGACGGTGTCGACCAGGTCATCGACGCGCTCGAGTCTGCCGGCGTCGTGCTCGACCCCTCCAACAACGTGGTCAAGGTCAGCCCCGGCGCGCTCGCGTTCGGTCTCGTCTCGCATCAGGCCCTCGTGCACGCCGAGCTCGTGAAACTCGTCGACCGGGTGCGCCGTTCGGGTGAGCCCGTCACCGAAGAGGTGCACATCGCCCGCGGCCCGTTCGGCGACGCCAACCTCTACCTCCAGGTGCGCGTGGCCCGGCTGGGAGCCCGCTACATCCTGCTTCTCGCCGAGGACCGCACCGAGGCCTACCGCCTCGACGACGTGCGGCGCGACTTCGTGGCCAACATCAGCCACGAACTGAAGACCCCGATCGGCGCGGTGAGCCTGCTCGCCGAGGCCCTCGCCTTTGCGGCCGACGACCCCGAGCAGGTGCGCAAGTTCGCCAAGCGCCTGACGAAGGAGAGCGAGCGCCTCACCCGCATCACGCAGGAGATCATCGAGCTCTCGCGGCTGCAGGCGGCCGACGCCCTGGCGAAACCCGAACTCGTGTCGATCGACCACGTGGTGTCGCTCGCCATCGACCAGAACCACGTGGCCGCCGACGCGAGCGCGGTGCAGCTCGTGAGCGGTGGCGTCCACGGCGCGACCGTCTACGGCGACGAGGCCCTGCTCGTGGTGGCCCTCACAACCTCATCGCCAACGCGATCCAATACTCGCCGACGACGTCGCGCATCGGCATCGGTGTGAGCAACACCCGGGGCATCGTCGAGATCGCCGTGACCGATCAGGGCATCGGCATCCCCGAAGAAGACCTCGATCGCGTCTTCGAGCGGTTCTTCCGCATCGACCCGGCGCGCAGCAGGAACACCGGCGGCTCCGGTCTCGGACTCAGCATCGTCAAACACGTCGCCCACAACCACGGCGGCGACGTTCGCGTCTGGTCGCAGGTCGGCAACGGTTCTACGTTTACCATTCGACTGCCCGAGGCGACCGACGCCGGGGCCCGCACTGGAGAAGAAAAATGACCTCGATTCTCATCGTCGAAGACGAACAGTCTCTCAGCGAGCCGCTCGCGTACCTGCTCGAACGCGAGGGATACGAGACGACGGTCGCCGCCGACGGCCTCGCTGCCGTGGCCGAGTTCGACCGCAACGGGGCCGACCTCGTGCTGCTCGACCTCATGCTCCCCGGCCTCTCGGGTACCGAGGTGTGCCGTGAGATCCGCACCCGCTCCACCGTGCCGATCATCATGCTCACCGCGAAAGACAGCGAGATCGACATCGTCGTGGGCCTGGAACTCGGCGCCGACGACTACGTCACCAAGCCCTACTCGACCCGCGAACTGCTGGCACGCATCCGCGCCGTTCTGCGCCGCCGCCTCGAGGTGGAGGACGACCACGAGGCGATCCTCGAGGCCGGATCGGTGCGCATGGACGTGGAGCGCCACACGGTCACCGTCGACGGCACCGAGACGGCCATGCCGCTCAAGGAGTTCGAGCTGCTCGAACTGCTGCTGCGCAACTCGGGCCGCGTGCTCACCCGCGGACAGCTCATCGACCGGGTGTGGGGCGCCGACTACTTCGGCGACACCAAGACGCTCGACGTGCACATCAAGCGCATCCGTTCGCGCATCGAGAAGGTGCCGTCTGAGCCGACCATGCTCGTGACCGTGCGCGGTCTGGGATACCGCTTCGAGGCCTAAGGCCGGTAGCAGAAGAGGTGCGGATGCCGCGGCATCCGCAGCTCTTCTGCGTCGTTATTCGGCCGAGGGCGTGCTCGTGGGAGCGACGGGCACGAGCGTCGAGTACTCGCCGAGGCTGCCGTCGAACACGGGAACCAGCAGCTCTTTGCCCTGCTCCTGTCCGAACTGCACGTAGAGCGGCATGAGGCCGCCGATCTCGACGTCGGCGTCGGTGAGGATCACCGAGTCTTCGTCGGGCTGCCCGAACGACTTCGCGGAGTTGCCAGCCACGTAGAGCTGCGCCTCGCCCGCGCCGTCGTTGTACTGGAGGGTGACGAAGATGCCTTTGTCGGCGTTGTTGTTCGCCGTGAGCACCAGGTTGACCGTCTCGCCGTCTTCGGTGATCGCGAGCACGTTGCGCAGTTGGATGTCGCCGATGGTGGCAGCGGTGCCGTCGCTCGGCTCGTACTGGATGAGCGTCGCCTTCTCCGAGAAGAGCGAGCAGCCGGTCGTGCCAAGAAGCAGGCCGCCGATGAGGATGGCGGATGCCGCGCCGCGAGCAATCACTGGAGCCTCCAGTACAGAGAAAAATTGTGACCAGAACCGCATGGCTCTGCTGGAGCTTCAGTTTAGCTAGACGCGGTCGCAAAGCCGGGTTAGGCAAGCCTTACTCAAAGGCCATTATGGTAAACTCGGTCGTTGGTGAAAGGACCGGAAACCCATGTTGTTTGAGGTCGGCGAGACTGTCGTTTATCCCCATCACGGAGCCGCAACGATTACCGAGGTCAAGACCCGGGTGATCAAAGGGGTCGACAAGCTGTACCTCACTCTGCGGGTGGCCCAGGGCGATCTGGTCATCGAAGTCCCCGCCGAAAACGTCGACCTCGTGGGTGTGCGCGACGTCATCGGCCGTGAGGGAGTCGACCGGGTCTTCGACGTGCTGCGCGCCTCGTTCACCGAGGAGCCCACGAACTGGTCGCGCCGATACAAGGCTAATCTCGAGAAGCTCGCCACCGGCGACGTGATCAAGGTGTCCGAGGTCGTTCGCGACCTGTGGCGTCGCGATCAAGACAAGGGCCTCTCGGCCGGAGAGAAGAGCATGCTCGCGAAGGCGCGGCAGATCCTCGTCTCCGAGCTCGCCCTCGCCGAGAAGATCAACGAAGAAAAGGCATCGACCATGCTCGACGAAGTGCTGACAACCGACGACGGGCTGCCCGGCGCCGTTCCGACCAACACCGTGGCGTCCTAAATCGCGCCCGTGACCGGCTCGACCGTCGCAATCATCGTGGTTGCGGCGGGCAGCGGAACCCGCCTCGGAGCAGCCGAACCCAAAGCCCTCGTGACCGTGGGCGCCCAGACGATCCTGGAGCACGCGCTCTCCCGCGTGTTCGAGATGTCGGATGCCGCGCAGGTCGTCGTTGTGGCGCCGGCCAACCGGCTCGACGACGCCCGAAAGCTAGCCACCCGCGTCGCGGGTGTGGCGGCCGACCACGTGACCGTCGTGGCCGGGGGAGACACGCGCCAGCAGTCCGTCGCGGCGGGCCTCGCGGTGCTCGAGCCGGGCGTCGAGGTCGTGCTCGTGCACGACTCCGCGCGGGCGTTCACCCCCGCCGGCCAGTTCGAGGCCGTGGTGGCCGCGGTGCGCGCCACCGGCGGCGGCGTGATCCCGGGGCTGGCCGTGGCCGACACGATCAAGCAGCTCGACTGGACCGGCGCCGTCGAGCGCACGGTCGACCGCTCGCAGCTCGTCGCGGTGCAGACCCCGCAGGGCTTCCCGCGCGACGGCCTGCTCGCCGCCTATGCGTCCGCGGCCGAGGACTACACCGACGACGCCGCCGTGTTCGCCGCGGCAGGCCTGCCCGTGACCGTGGTCGACGGCGACCCGCTGGCCTTCAAGATCACCACCCCGTGGGACCTGCGCCGCGCCGAATCCATTCTGGGCGAGTCGGCCGCGGGCGAGTCGGATGCAGCGGCCGTCAGCATGCGCACGGGCGTCGGCATCGACGTCCACGGCTTCGACGAGAGCCAGCCGTTGTGGCTCGGCGGACTGCACTGGCCGGGCGAGCCCGGGCTGGCAGGGCACAGCGACGGCGACGCGGTGGCGCACGCCGTGTGCGACGCCCTGCTGTCGGCCGCGGGGCTGGGCGACATCGGCGGCAATTTCGGCACCGATGATCCACGGTTCGCCGGGGCACACGGCGACGTGTTCGTCTGCGCGACCGTGAAGCTCGTCACCGCGGCGGGATTCGCCGTCGAGAACGTCGCCGTGCAGATCGTCGGCAACCGTCCGAAGGTCGCGCCCCGTCGCATCCTGATCGAACAGCGCATGACCGATCTCGTCGGTGCTCCCGTCAGCGTTTCGGCCACGACCACCGACGGTCTCGGCTTCACCGGCCGGGGCGAAGGCGTCACCGCGATCGCGACGGTTCTGTTGAGCCGCTAGCGCGGTTGCGCACCGCGATCCCCATCGACGCTGTTGCGCCGCTAGCGCACGCGCGCCGATAAACTGGCGCGCGTGACTGTGCGCCTCTACGACTCCAAACGCCAAGAAACCACCGACTTCGAACCCATCGTCGATGGCCAGGTGGGACTCTACGTGTGCGGCCCCACTGTGCAGTCGTCGCCCCACATCGGGCACCTGCGTTCGGCCCTCGTCTACGACCTGTGGCGACGCTGGCTCACCTACCGCGGCTTCGACGTGACGCTCGTGCGCAACGTCACCGACATAGACGACAAGATCCTCGCGAACGCTTCGGAGAGCGAGGAGTGGTGGGCGCTCGCCTACCGCTTCGAGCTCGAGTTCACGGCGGGCTACAACCGGCTCGGCATCCTGCCTCCGACGTACGAGCCGCGGGCTACCGCGTCGATCAACGAGATGCAGCGGATCATCCAACGCCTCGTCGACAACGGCCACGCCTACCCGGCCGAGGGCGACGTCTACTTCGACACCGCGTCGTGGCCCACCTACGGCGCGCTCACCAACCAGCGGCCCGCCGACATGGTGGCGGCAACCGACGCCGACCCGCGCGGCAAGCGCGCACCGCAGGACTTCGCCCTCTGGAAGGGCCACAAGGCCGACGAACCGGCCTCGGCGGCCTGGGAATCGCCGTGGGGCCGCGGCCGACCCGGTTGGCACATCGAGTGCTCGGCCATGAGCTCGCGCTACCTCGGCGACAACTTCGACATCCACGGCGGCGGTCTCGACCTGCGCTTCCCGCACCACGAGAACGAGCTCGCCCAGTCGACCGCCGCGGGCGCCGCCTTCGCGAACTACTGGGTGCACAACGGCCTGGTCAACGTGAACGGCCAGAAGATGTCGAAGTCGCTGGGAAACTCGATCTACGCCGCCGAGTTCCTCGACCTCGCGCGTCCCCTCGTGATCCGCTACTACCTGGGGGCCGCCCACTACCGGTCGACCATCGACTACCACGACGGCGCGCTCGTCGAGGCTGAGGCCGCGCTCGAACGCATCGAGGTCTTTCTCGACCGATCGCACCGCCGCATCGCGAACACGCGATTCGCGGGCGGCGGCCTGCCGGTCGTGCCCGACGAGTTCGCCGAGGCCATGGACGACGACCTCGCGGTTCCGCAGGCCCTCGCCGTGCTGCACGAGCGGGTGCGGGCCGGCAATGCGGCCCTCGACAGCGAAGACCTCGCGGTCGTAGCCACCATCCGGGCCGAAATCGTGGCCATGGTCGAGGTTCTCGGAATTAACCCCGACGCACCCGAGTGGGCCACTGTAAGCTCTGTACCGGCGGAACGGGCACTCGCATCCCTCGTCGAACGGCTTATTGCCGACCGTGAGCACGCACGGGAGACCCGCGATTTCAGCGCAGCTGACCGCATTCGTGATGAACTAGTGGCCGCGGGCATCTC
>NZ_JBKKAD010000024.1:0-16147 GCF_046714715.1 Conyzicola sp.
CCGCACAGCCGCCCGCCGCGACGCCCGCGCTGGCGCCCCCGGCCACCGTGCCGACTGTGCGCGCGCTGGCGGCGACGAAGGCGACCCCTCTCGCATGGACGCTCACCGTCGCCGGCGTCACCGGCCCGCTGCGCCCCGGCCAGTCGGTCACCCTCGCCAGCAGCGGGCTCCCGGCCGGCAGCACCGTCGCCGCCGAACTGCATTCGACGCCGGTCGCCCTCGGCTCGACGACGGTCGCGGCCGACGGCACGTTCTCGCTCGACGCCATCATCCCGCTCTCCGTGGAGGCCGGCGACCACCACTTCGTCGTCTCGGTCACCGCCCCGGGCGCGGAGGCGTCCGTCACCGAGACCCCGGTCACGATCGCCGCCGAGGAGCCGGTCGTGGTCTCCGCGGCAGCCAGCGGTCCGACGGATGACACGGCCACCGCCACCTCGACGACTCGCTCGCTCGGCGCCGCTGCGCCCGTCGACCGCGACCGGCCCGGCGCCCCCAACTCCCTCAGCACCTCGCTCGCTCCGGCGTGGGAGGTGCTGTCGAGCCCCGTGGCGATCGTCTCGTCCGTCGTCGCCGGCCTGGTGTTCCTCGTGCTGGTGGCATTCCCGAGCGAGTTGCTCGGGTCGACGATCCAGCGCCGCTACCAGCTCGTGCACCGCACGGCGCAGGTGCTGCCGCCGGGCGTCGGCGTCTGGTTCGCCCGCCGGCCGGTGTTCTCGGGCGTCGGGCTCATCGCGCTCGCCACACTGATCACGGGGTTCTCCGATCCGCGATTCGGTGCCGACGCGGCATCCGTTCGCCTTCTGCTCGCCTGTTTCATCGCGGCCCTCATCGTGAGCTACGGAACCTACCTCCTGCTCGGCTGGTTCCTGAACCGCACCTGGTCGCTGCCGACCTCGCTCAACCTGCGGCCCCTCACGCTCGTCATCACCGTGATCGGCGTGGTGCTCTCGCGCGTGCTCGACTTCTCCCCCGGTTTCCTGTTCGGGCTGATGCTCGGCCTCACCTTCCCCGCCGGCACGACGCACGCCCTGCGCTCGCACGCCCGGCTGCTGCGCACGCTGCTGATCGTCGCGATCGCCGTCACGTCATGGTTCGCCTACAGCGCGCTGATCGCGGCGACCGGCGGCGCGCCGACCGACTTCGCCGGCGCCCTGCTGCAGGACACGCTCGCCGCGCTGTCGACCGAGGGGCTCACCGGCATGCTCATCGCGATGCTGCCGTTCCTCTACCTCGACGGACGCGAGATCTGGCAGCACTCGAAACGCTCCTGGGCGGTGTCGTATTCGGCGATCGTCGTCGTGTTCTTCCTGGTCGTGGCGCCGAAGCCGTCGAACTGGGGCGACCTCGGACCGAAGTACGCGACCTGGGCGATCGTGCTCGGCGTCTACGCCGCCGTCGCGCTCGCCGCGTACTACCTGCTGCACCGGTCCGAGCAGCGCGCCTCCGCCCACAGGCAGCTGCTCGACGCCTAGCCGGGTTCGCGTGCGATCATGGGCCATGCCCACCCGTCGCACCGTTCTGTTGTCGCTGGCCGTCGCCGTGCCGCCGCTCGCTCTCGCCGCCGTCGGCATCTCGCACCCGACCGACCTCAACCCCGACTCGGCGGCCTACTGGCGCGACCTGCACATCGGCATCCTCGCGGTGTTCCCCCTGCTCGGTTTCGC
Organism: Conyzicola sp.; assembly: GCF_046714715.1. Classification (GTDB taxonomy): domain Bacteria; phylum Actinomycetota; class Actinomycetes; order Actinomycetales; family Microbacteriaceae; genus Conyzicola. Next base: position 1,665 of record NZ_JBKKAD010000024.1, read on the forward strand.
CCCGTGGATCGTCGTGCGCGGGCACAACCTTTGGCTCAGCTGGGCGGCCGGCGTGCTCGGAGTCCTGTACGCGTCGTTCTACACGGCTCTCGACGTGCTGGCCGGCATCGGTGCGGGGGCGCTCGAGCACGAGGGCATGCACGACGCGACCCCGGTCGCGTTCGATCTCGGCGACAGCCTCGGGCTGGTCGGCAGCGTCGCGCTCGTCGCGGCGTGCGTTCTCGCCGGCGGCTTCGCGGTTCGGATGCGAGGCATCCGTGCCCTCCCGGGCGCACTTCTCGTCGCCCTCGGCTCCGTGCTCTTCCTGTTAGAGCACATCTTCTTCCCCGTCGGCGTGCTCGGCCAGCTCTGCCTCGCCGTCGGCTGGGTGCTGCTCGTGGTGCAGATGTACCGCGACAGCCCTACGGCAGCAGCGCCAGCAGGCTCACCGCGTCGGTGACCGGCAGCGCGCACACGAAGTCGCGGCAGAGGTAGGCCGTCGATTCGCCGTCGCGCGTCACGCGCCCCTCGAACAGCTCGAACCCCGCCTCGGCGAAGGCGTGCGCCTGGTCGGGGGTGACGATGCTGACGATGGCGCCGGAACGCTGCCAGGCGAGAGCGACGGATGCCACGTCGGTGCCGTCGTCGGCGTGCCCGGTCACCACGACCAGCTGGCTCGACGCGGAGCCCAGCCCGCTCATCACGCCGAGCGCCGCGCCGAACGCGATCGGGCGCGGGGTGGCGAGCGGCGCGATCGACTCCATCGCCCCGGTGGCCGCGGTCAGGTAGCGCGTGTCTGCGCTGAGCGAGTACAGCGTGTGCGCCGCCGCGGCCATCGCGCTGATGCCGCTCGGGTAGGCGCCCTCGCTGGGGTCGCTCTCGAGCGCGAGGCGGTGGCCGGCGAGCACCGGGTCGGCACCGCCAGGCACCGCGAACACGGTCGTGGTCGCCGCCTCCAGCGTCGCATCCACCAGTTCGCGGGCCGCCACCGCGTACCGCACTTCCCCGGTCGCCAGCGCGAGTTCGAGCAGGCCGCCTGCGACCATGCCGTAGTCCTCGAGGGTCGCCCGCGCGGCCGAGACGGTGCCATCGATCGACGCGCGCACCAGCCGGTCGGCACGCACGTGCTGCTCGAGCAGGAAGTCTGCGGCCCGCTTCGCCGCCCGCACCCAGTGCGGCTGGCCGAGCCGGCTGCCGGCCGCGGCGAGCGCCTCGATGGCGAGCCCGTTCCAGCCGGTGAGCACCTTGCGGTCGAGCGCGGGCGGCGTCTGCGCGGCGCGGTCGTCGGCGTCGAGCGCGTAGTACCCGCCCTCGACCCGCACACCGTCGACCGTGCTCTCGCTGTCTTGTGCGGACGCGAATCCGCCGCCCTCCTGCTGCATCACCGTGATCAGGAACGACGCGATCCCCTCCGCGACCTTGTGGCTGCCGACCCGCGCGTAGGCGCCGAGCAGCAGGGCGTTGTCGTAGAGCATCCGTTCGTAGTGCGGGTCGGTCCAGTCGCGCATCGTGGAGTACCGGAAGAATCCGCCCTCCACGCGGTCGCGCAGGTCCGACGCCGCCATGGCCGCGAGGGTGCGTTCCGCGAGCGCTTGAGCCGCGGCATCCCCCACCGATCCGCGATCGAGCAGCAGGTCGAGCACCGTGGCGACGGGAAACTTCGGAGCCCCGCCGAACCCGCCGTGCTCGGTGTCCTCGTAGGCGGCGAGTTCCGCGACGACCGCGGCGAACTGCTCGTCTGTGGGGAGGGCGCCGGGTGTGCGGTCGCCGAGGGCCCGCAGCGCGGTGGCGATGTGGTTCGCGTTGCCCTCGACCTCGTCGCGCCGGTTGACGAACGCGTCGGAGACGGCCTCGAGAACCTGCCGGAACGCCGGATGCGGTTGAACCGGCACGGGCGGGAAGTAGGTGCCCGCGAAGAAGGCCTCCCCCGCCGGGGTGACGAACACGTTGAGGGGCCAGCCGAGGTTGGAGGTGAACGCGCTAGCGGCGGCGAGGTAGGTGGCGTCGACGTCGGGGTACTCCTCGCGGTCGACCTTGATCGCCACGAAGTTGTCGTTGAGGTAGCCGGCGACGGCGGCATCGCTGAAGCTCTCCCGCGCCATCACGTGGCACCAGTGGCAGGTCGAATAGCCGATCGACACGAGCACCGGCACCTGGCGGCGCTGCGCCTCGGTGAACGCCTCGGCGCCCCACTCGTACCAGTCGACGGGGTTGTCGGCGTGCGAGCGCAGATAGGGACTCACAGCGGAAGCTAGTCGATTCGCCATGCCGCAAGCGTAGGCTCGTTTTGTGCCTGAGACAGCCATCACCTACGTCGGCGGACCCACCGCGATTCTCGAGTATGCGGGTCTGACCATCGTCACCGATCCCACGTTCGATCCGCCGATGACCTACACCGAGCCCGGGTCGTCGACCCTCGTGAAGACGCACGGCCCCGCCGTTCCACGGCTGGATCTGCCGCCCGTCGACCTCGTGCTGCTGTCGCATCACGCCCACCGCGACAACCTCGACTACGAGGGGCTCGAACTGATCGCGTCCGGCGTTCCCACGCTCAGCACGATGCAGGCGGCGAACGACCTCTTCGGCGGCTCGGTCGTCGGGCTCGACTCGTGGGAGCAGTACACGGTGGGCGACGTCACCATCACCGCCGTCCCCGCGTTGCACGGCCCGGTCGGCAGTGAACCCCTCGTCGGCCCGGTCACCGGCTTCGTGCTGCAGGCGCCGGGCGCGCCGCTCGTCTACGTGAGCGGCGACAACGCGTCGCTGCCGCTCGTGAAGCAGATCCTCGAGCACTTCGGCGGGTTCGACATCGCGCTGCTCTTCGCCGGTGCCGCCCGCGTGCCCGCGATCGACGGCCCGCTCACGCTGACGTCGACCGACGCGTTCGAGGCCGCCCGCATCCTCGGCGTCACCTACGTGGTCGGGCTGCACACCGAGCACTGGCAGCACTTCAGCGAGACCCGCGCCCAGCTCGAGGCGGCTTTCGCCGACACCGGCCTGCTGGTGTCGACCCCGGCCGGCGAGCGGGTAGTGCTGGTTGAGTAAGGCCGTCTACGGCCCGTATCGAAACCGTCGGACGGGTTTCGATACGGTCGCAGAGCGACCTACTCAACCAGCAGTGCTCAGCGCCGCATGACCACCCGCGCCAGCTTGTTGCCGACGAGCTGCACCACCTGGATGATCACGATGATCAGGATGACCGCCGCCCACGTGACCTCGGGGTTGAACAGCCGGTAGCCGTACTGGATCGCGAAGTTACCGAGCCCGCCTCCGCCGATGAGGCCGGCGACCGCCGACATGTCGGTGACCGCGATGAAGATGAACGTGTAGCCGAGGATCAGCGGCCCGAGCGCCTCGGGCAGCAGAATCGTGAAGATGATCCGCAGCGGCGATGCGCCCACCGAGCGCGCCGCCTCGATCACGCCCGGCTGCACGGTGAGCAGGTTCTGCTCCACGATGCGGCTGATCGCGAACGTCGCCGCGAGGGCCAGGCCGAAGGTCAGCGCGTTGTTGCCGATCCCGGTGCCGACCACGATGCGCGCGAGCGGCTGCACCGCGGCGATGAAGATGATGAACGGGATGGGTCGGAAGGTGTTGACGACGAAGTTCAGCGTGCCGAACACCCATTTGTTATCGAGGATGCTCCCCCGCCGCGTCACGTACAGCCCGAGGCCGAGCACGAGCCCCGCGAGTCCGCCGAGCAGCATGGCGATGCCGACGATGTACAGCGTCTCGCCGGTGGCCACCCAGAACTTGGGCAGCAGTTCGATCAGGCGGTCCATCACTTCACCTCCGTGACGGTCGCGACGGCGCGGATTCTCTCCAGCGCGGCGTCGATGACCGCGTCGCCGCCGGTGAGCGCGAGCGTGAGGTGTCCGAACGTGCGGGCCTGCACCTCGTTGATGCCGCCGTAGACGAGCTCGAAGCCCACCTTCGATTCGCCGAGGGTGAGGAAGACGGCCGACTGGGACGTGTCGCCGTCGGCGAACGAGAACGTGACGATGCGGCCCGGATGTCTCGCCCGAAGCCCCTCGAGCGCGGCGCCCTCCGGCACCGAGGTCACGATGGTCGACACGAATCTCTTCGTCGCCTCCGCCTGGGGTGCCGCGAAGATGTCGAACACGTCGCCGCGTTCGACAATACGGCCGTTCTCCATCACGGCCACCTTGTGCGCGATCGAGCGGATGACCTCCATCTCGTGGGTGATCACCACGATCGTGACGCCGAACTCCTCGTTCACCCGCTTGAGCAGCGCGAGCACCTCGCGTGTGGTCTCCGGGTCGAGTGCGCTCGTGGCCTCGTCGGCGAGCAGGATGGCGGGCGACGTCGCGAGCGCGCGGGCGATGCCGACGCGCTGCTTCTGGCCGCCGGAGAGCTGGTCGGGGTAGGCGTGCGCCTGGTCGACGAGGCCGACGAAGTGCAGCAGCTGGGAGATGCGGGCCTGGTGCTGGGCCTTCGGGATGCCGGCCACGGTGAGCGGGTACTCGATGTTGCCCCACACCGTGCGGGAGTTGAACAGGTTGAACTGCTGGAAGACCATGCCGATGCCGAGGCGCAGGTCGCGCAGTTGGGACTCGCGCAGCCCGCTTACCTCGACGTCGTTCACGGTGACGGTGCCCGAGGTCGGCTTCTCGAGGGCGTTGATGAGCCGCACGAGCGTGCTCTTGCCGGCACCGGAGTATCCGATGATGCCGAAGACGTCACCCTTCTCGATCTCCAGGGTGACGCCGTCGAGGGCGGCGGACGGGGTTTCGCCTTTGCTGCGCGCGGGGAACACCTTCGTGACATCCGCGATTTCGATCATGGCCATGCTGGTGCCTCCTCGGCAAACGACGGAATGCCGACGGACCCGAGTCCGCCGGCATTCCGCGGGTGCTGCTACTGGGTTGCCGCGTACGATTCCTGCACCGTGGCGAGCGACTCCTCGAGCTCGCTCACCGGCGTCGTGACGAGAACGGCGGTTCCGCCCGAGACCTCGAGCACGCCGTCGGTCACGGCCTGGGTGTTCTGGAAGATGTCGACGAGCTCGAGCAGAACCTCGTCGTCTTTGTCTTCGTCGCGGGCCGCGAAGATGTTGATGTACGGCTGCGCGCTGGGGTCGGCCGGGTCGTCGGTGGCGAGGGCGTCCTCGAAGCTCAGGTTCGCGTCTTCGACGAAGTCGTTGTTGATGATCGCGGCGGCGACGTCGGGCAGCGAGGTCGGGGTGAGGGCGGCCTCGAGCGTGATGACCTCGACCTTCGACGTGTCGAGCACGTCGTCGACGGTGGAGAACGGGCTTCCGCCGCCTTCGAGCTCGATGAGGCCGGCGGCCTGCAGCACGAGAAGGCCACGGGCGAGGTTGCTCGCGTCGCTCGGCACCGCGACGGTCTCGCCGTCCTGGATGTCGTCGAGCGAGGTGTACTTGGTCGAGTACAGGCCGAGCGGGTAGATCGCGGTGGCGCCGACGGGCGTCAGGTCCTGGCCGGCCGACTCGTTGTACTGGGCCAGGTAGATGATGTGCTGGAACTGGTTCAGGTCGAGGTCGCCCTCGCTGAGCGCCGGGTTCGGCTGCGCGTAGTCGGTGAAGTCGACGATCTCGACCGAGATGCCCGCGTCGGCCGCGGCATCCTTGTAGACCTCCCAGTAGGGGTCGCTCGCGCCCACGACTCCGATCTTCACGGGCTCGTCGGGCGAACCCCGGCCCTCGGTGATGGCGCCGTCGCCCGCGGCGGACCCGGCGGCGTCGGAGGAGTCAGATCCGGATGACACGGCGAACGAGATGGCGACGACGATCGCGATCACGGCGACGATCGCGATGGCGATCAGGGCGTACAGGCGACCGCGCTTCTTAGGCGGAGCGACGAGGGGCGTCTGGTCAGACATGGGTGGTTCCTTACGAGAGGGGATGCTGTGTGCATCCAGACTCGCAAGAAAGCCCGGTGCGGGCGATTCGGGCCGTCACATAGTGAAACAGCTGATTGAGTAGGCCGCCCGCGGCCGTATCGAAATCCCTCGCGGGGTTTCGATACGGTCGCTGCGCGACCTACTCAACCGGCAGGGTGACGTGCCGCTCGTCGGGACCCACGTACTCGCTCAGCGGGCGGATCAGCGCGTTCGACTCCAGCTGCTCCATGATGTGCGCCGTCCAGCCGGTGATGCGGGCCGCGACGAAGAGCGGCGTGAACGTCGCGGTGTCGAACCCCATGAGGTGGTACGCCGGTCCGCTCGGATAGTCGAGGTTCGGCTTGATGTTCTTGCGCTCCCCCATCGCCGTCTCGAGCGCGTCGTACAGTTCGCCGAGGTCGGGGCGGTCGTACTCGGCCACGAGCGTGTCGAGCGCCGCCTTCATGGTCGGAACCCGCGAGTCGCCGTTCTTGTAGACGCGGTGGCCGAAGCCCATGATCTTGCGCTTCTCGGCGAGCGCCGTGTCGAGCCACTGGCCGGCGCGGTCGGCGCTCTCTATCTCGTCGAAGACGTGCATCACCGCCTCGTTCGCGCCGCCGTGCAGCGCGCCCTTCAGCGCGCCGACGGCGCCGGTGACCGCGGAGTACAGGTCGGCGAGCGTCGACGTGATTACGCGGGCGGTGAAGGTGGACGCGTTGAACGAGTGCTCGGCGTAGAGGATCATCGACACGTCGAAGGCGTCGACCACGACGAGGTCGGGCACGTCGCCGAACGTCATGTGCAGGAAGTTGGCGGAGTACCCGAGGTCGTCACGCGGCTCCACGAGGTGTTCTCTGCGGCGTCGTCGCTGGTCGTAGGCCACGATCGCGGGAAGCTGAGCGAACAGAGCCACCGACTTGCGCAGGTTGTCCTCGGGGGTCGACACCGCGGCATCCGGATCTCGCGCACCGATCACGCTCACCGCGGTGCGCACGACGTCCATCGGGTGGGCGGTCGTCGGCAGCTCGTCGATGACGGCCTTGACCACGGGGTCGAGGTGACGCAGCGAACGCTCGAGGGTCTCGAACTCGGCGAGCTGAGCCGGGTCGGGCAGTTCGCCGTGCCAGAGCAGGTACGCGACCTCCTCGAAGGTGCACTTCTCGGCGAGTTCCTGCACGGGATAGCCGCGGTAGAGCAGCGAGTTGGTCTCGGGGTTCACCTTCGACACCGCCGTCGTGTCGACGACGACCCCGGCCAGTCCCTTGCGAATCTCTGTGTCGCTCATAACGCTCCTTCGCGAATGTCGTGTCAGCTAAAGCTAGTCAACGATTGCCGTCGAGGGTGAAGTTGAAGACCGAGGTGTCGAACGAACCGTAGCTCTGATAGTCGAGCAGCTCGTACAGGCGGGCGCGGGTCTGCATCTCGGGCACGCGGCTGGTCAGGCTGCCCTCGGCGAGGATGGTGTCGAGTCCGCGCTCGGCGGCCCCCATCGCCAGTCGCAGCAGACTCACCGGGTAGATGACGATGTTGACGCCCACGTCGGCGAGCTGCTGGTTGGTGAACAGCTCGCTCTTACCGAACTCGGTCATGTTCGCGAGGATCGGCACGTCGACGGCGGCGCGCACCGCCTCGAACTCGGCGAGGTCGACCATCGCCTCGGGGAAGATCGCGTCGGCACCGGCGTCGACGAGCGCCTTGGCCCGGTCGATCGCGGAGTTCAGGCCGTCGAGAGCCCGGATGTCTGTACGGGCCATGATCAACAGGTTCGCATCCCGGCGAGCGCTCACCGCGGCCTTGATGCGCTGGATCGCCGTGTTCTCGTCGACCACGGCCTTGCCGTCGAGGTGACCGCAGCGCTTCGGGTTCACCTGGTCCTCGATGTGCAGGCCGGCGACACCGGCGTCTTCGAGCTGCTGCACCGTGCGGGCGACGTTCATCGGCTCGCCGAAACCGGTGTCGGCGTCGACGAGAGACGGCAGGTCGCTCATGCGCGCGATCTGGGCGGCGCGGCCGGCGACCTCGGTGAGCGTGGTGAGGCCGATGTCGGGCAGGCCGAGGTCGGCGCTGATCACGGCGCCGGAGATGTAGACCCCCTCGAAGCCCTTCTCGGCGATGAGCCGTGCGCTGAGCGGATTGAACGCGCCCGGGAAGCGCAGCAGCTCGCCGCCTGCGAGGGCCGTGCGCAGGGCAGCGCGCTTGTCGGCGGGGGTGACGGTGGAGTACAGCATCAGAAGAGTCCCTTCGGGCCGGCGGGCAGGCCCGCGGCGGTGACGGTGAGGCCGGCGAGCTCGTCGGCGGTGAGTTCGGGCAGGCGCTGCACGAGCTCGAGGAAGCGCTCGATCTCGGTCGGCTCGAGCACGCCCTCGGCGAGCGCGCGGAACTTGGCGACGTACTGTTCGCGCGCGAACGGGCGCGCCCCGAGCGGGTGCGCATCCGCCACGGCTATTTCGTCGACGATCACCGTGCCGTCCGTCAGCTCGATCTCCACGCGCCCGCCGAACGCCTTCTCGGCCGGGTCGTTCGAGTGGTAGCGGCGCGTCCACTCGGCGTCCTCCTGCGTCGTGACCCTGTTCCAGAGCGCGACGGTGTCGGGGCGGGCCGCGCGCTCGGGGGCGTACGAGCGCTCGTGGTGCCACTCGCCGTCCTGCAGCGCGACCGTGAAGATGTACGGGATCGAGTGGTCGAGGGTCTCGCGGCTCGCGGCCTTGTCGTACTTCTGCGGGTCGTTCGCGCCGGATCCGATGACGAAGTGGGTGTGGTGGCTGGTGTGCAGCACGATCTTCGCGATCGCGGTCGTTCCCTGAGCCTGTCGAAGGGCCGGATGCTTCGTTCCGAGCGCCCGCGCGAGGTCGATCCACGCCTGCGCCTGGTACTCGGCCGAGTGCTCCTTCGTGTAGCTGTCGAGGATGGCACGCTTCGGCTCGCCTCTCTCGGGGAGCGGCACCTCGTAGGCGGCGTTCTTGCCGTCGAGCAGCCAGGCGATCACGCCGTCTTCGCCCTCGTAGATGGGGGTCGGGCTGGTCTGCCCGCGCATCGCCCGGTCGACCGCCTCGACGGCCATCTTGCCCGCGAAGGCAGGGGCGTGCGCCTTCCACGTGGAGATCTCGCCCTTGCGCGACTGGCGGGTGGCCGTCGTGGTGTGCAGCGCCTGGCCGACCGCCTGGAAGATCGTCTCGACCGGCAGGCCGAGCAGGGTGCCGATGCCGGCGGCGGCGCTCGGGCCGAGGTGCGCGACGTGGTCGATCTTGTGGGCGTGCAGGCTGATCGCCTTGACCAGGTCGATCTGGATCTCGTAGCCGGTGGCGATCGCGCGGATCAGCTCGGCGCCCGACCGTCCCGCGTGCTGGGCGACGGCGAGGATCGGCGGGATGTTGTCTCCCGGATGCGAGTACTCGGCCGCGAGGAACGTGTCGTGGTAGTCGAGCTCACGCACGGCGACGCCGTTCGCCCAGGCCGCCCACTCGGGCTGGTAGCGGCCCTCGACGCCGAAGACGGTGGAGCCGTTGGTCTCGATACGCGGGCTCGTTCCACGCTCGCTACTCGACCGGCTGGATTGCGCCCGGTCCTGCGCCTGCGCGCGCGCCGCCACCGCGGGGGCGCGGGTGAGGCTCGCGGTGGCGACCGCGGCGTTGTCGATGATGCGGTTGATGATCATGTCGGTGACCTCGTCGGTCACGGCCACGGGGTCGGCGGCGACCTCGGCGATCTTCCAGGCCAGCTGCTGTTCGCGCGGCAGGTTCTCGTCGCTCGCGTAGACGCGCACGGGGTGGAGCTTCATAGGGTGTTCCCTTCGATCGAACCGAGGATGTTCTTGAGACTGCGGTACAGGTGCACCTGGGTGGCGTGGGCGGCGAGCGATTCGGAGCCGTCGACGATCGCGTCGACGATGACGAGGTGTTCGCGGGCCGCCTCGCGTAGGCGCTCCGGGTCGTCGTGGGAGAGTCGACGGATGCGCGCGACGTGCGTTCGCACCCCGGCGAGCGTGGAGACGAGCAGCGGGTTGTGCGTCGCCTCGTCGATGGCCGCGTCGAGACGTGCGACGAGCTCGTAGTAGTCGTGGCGCGCGGGGTCGTCGTCGTCGAGCAGCTCGTGCGCGCGCTCGAACTCGTCGCGCAGTCTCTCGAACACGGCGGGGTCGCGGCGGCGGGCGGCGAGGCGGGCGGCCTGCTCCTCGAGGGCGCCGCGCACCTCGAACAGCTCGGAGATGCGCCCGAGGTCGACGTCGGTGACGACGACGCCGCGGCCCGAGTGCGACGACACGAGCCCGTCGGTGTTCAGCCGGGCGAGGGCCTCGCGCAACGGAGTGCGGGAGACGCCGAGACGAGTCGACTGCTCGACCTCGGCGAGCACGGCCCCAGGCTCGAGCTGGCCGTCGAGAATCTCTTCCCGCAGAGCGGAGTACGCCCGTTCGCTCGCGCGCATCCTGCCTCCCGCCCTCGGACTGTGTATACACAGGATAGTTCGTTGCGGCGCGAAAGGCGACATTCTTCGTCTCGTGTATGCATCACCAGTGCCCTCTCCGCCCTTTCCGCTCCCCGGTTTTTGGGCGGCGAACGCGCGGCGACACGAGCCATGGTGCCTCGTCGTTTGCCTCATACGTGCCGATGCGTTGCTTCCACAGGCTCTTGAGGTGCCTGACTTCGGCATCCAACCTGCGCCAGACGGCATCCTCGAGGTGGTAGAACCGCGTGGCCTCTTCCTGCCGATAGTCGACCCAGCCGTTCTCGCGCAGGATGCGGAGGTGGTTCTGCATCGCTCCTCGCGTCACCCCGAACTCGCTGGTGATCACCTCGGCGAGGTTTGTCGACGTATGTTCCCCCGATGCGAGCACCTCGACTATGCGGCGACGGATCGGCTCGGACATGATCTGGAAGGGGTTCACCCAGCCGGTCTACTGCCGGCGCGGAAGCCGGGTGTCCGCTGACTCCAATCAGCGTGAAGGTCGCGACCGGCGGAGGCTGTGAGGGAGTCCTGCGCCCGGAAACATATCGGGTTCTCGAAAACGGTGGTTCAGTTCGCGCTGAATATCAACACGAACTGAACCATTGTTTTCGAGACTGTCGATAGATGTCAGCGCCGCTGGTTGAGCAGGTCGCCCAGCGACCGTATCGAGACCCGCGCCGCCAGCTCCAGCACCGCCCGCGCTACGCGGTCGTTCTCGCGGAAGGAGACCGCGTTGGTGCCCGGGCGGGAGAAGGCTCCGACGAACGGGGCGTTCGTGTAGGGGCCGATCGCGAAGCGGCGGGGGTGCGGCGAGCCGTCCGGCCTCAGCAGCCGAGCATCGCCCGGCCGCACCCTCAGCCGACCCGTCGACCCGCTGAACTCGGCGTCGGAGACGAGCTCCTCGCATCCGGCCCCCGACTCGATCAGCGAACGCAACGCGGCGCTGTCGCTCGTGCGCACCGACGTGGGCGGCAGGCGGGCGTCGACTAGCGCCCGGGCACGCACCTCGCCGTCGACGATCGGCGACGACGCGGCGAAATATCCGGCGGCGTCGGCGCGCACTTCCAGGTCGGGGCCGAGGAACTCGACGACGCCGGCACGCGACAGCGCGAGCAGTTCGTCGAGGCGGTGCGCGGGCGGTCCGCTCGCCACGAAGCTGAAGAAGTTCTGCCACCACTCGGGGAGGTCGCGGGCGCGGGAGCGGGCCGTCCACTTCGGGGAGTCGACGATCGAGCCGAGGTCGAACAGCACGTACAACAGCGACGTGAAGAGTCCGAGCGTCGCACTGTGCTCGGGTGCGCTGCGGGCGTGCAGGTCGAGCCCGATGTAGTAGCGCAACGTGTTCTGCAACTCGTCACGGCCGTCCACCCGCAGCCCGGCGAGCGGCCGGTCGAACGTCGCCAGGTCGAGGCGGTCGACCGGGTTGGGTACGGCGGCGTCGACCTCCGCCCGCAGTCGCGGGCTATCCCAGCGGTAGCGGTCGAGAACCGGCACGAACGCGTCCCACGCGACCCGCACCCGGTCGGGATGGCCGACGAACAGCTCGTGGTAGTAGCCCCACTGCAGCTCGGCGGCGATCAGCGGCCAGACGTCGGCCCGGAAGTCGAGCGAGTGACGCGAGTCGGCCAGCTCCCGCGCGATCGCGGCGCTGAAGTACCGCGGCTCGGGTCGCGGGGCCGCCAACGCCGAGCTGATCTTCGAGTGGTACGGAACGCCGCGCCGCGACCCCAGCAGCAGGTGCGGTTCACGGCCGCTCGGCCGGTAGTCCAGCTGGCCGGGCAGCGAGACCGACGGCGAGAAGCTGCCGCCGCGCCCCTCGGTGAGCAGCACGGTGAGGTCGACCGCCGCGAGGCCCATGCCGCGCACGATCACCGGTTCGCCGGGCCGGATCGCCGAGGTGTCGCTGTCGGCGGTGAAGTCGGGCGCGACATACAGCAGGTCGTGCAGCGCGGCGAACTCGGCGAGCGCCGCGTGCTCGCCGGCGGGCGTCGCGCCGGTGTGACCCAGCGCGTACAGCACGAGGTCGACGTCGAGGGTGGCGCCCGTGTCGAGCCACACGGTCTGGCGGTCGTCGTCCGTGTCATCCACTCGGATGCAGCGTGCCTCGTGCACCTCGACGGTCGCGGGCAGCGCGGCCACCGCCCGGCGGTAGAACCAGCCGAGGTACTCGCTCTGCAGCCTGCGGGTCGGGAACGAGTCGGCGGCCAGGTGTTCCAGCTCGTGCGCCACGCCGGGGTCGGCGAGATCGAGGTCGATCACGCCCGAGCGCACCTGCTCGGCCCACTCGATGAGCGACGGTCCCGGCCACACCGGCCCCTCGATCGTCGACGAGGAGTCGGTGAACATCGTCACGTCGCGCGCCATCGAGTTGAGCTTGAGCAGCGGCGACTGCGCGGCCCGCCAGATGCGCCCGGCGCCCGGCGGGTGCGGGTCGACGAGGTGCACGACGAGCGGCACGCCGGTGCCCAGCTCGGGCAGGTTCGCGGCGAGGCGTTCGAGAAATCCGACACCCCGGGGGCCGGCGCCGATCACGGCGAGCTGGATTGACATGCCCCAACCGTTGCTGCGAACGCGAGCCACAGCCACGAACATGACGTCGCGTGACGTGATGACGAAGTGTGAAGCGGGTTTGTTGTCGCGCCGTTTCGCCCCGACCTAGGTTCGGGAAATCGCGGGGCATCCGGTTCCGCTCGAATCACCGGCAGGAGCACTCATGGGCATCGAATTCCTCGGCATCGCGGGCCTCAACGACGGCGGCGAGACGCAGGCGCGTTCCGGCACCAGTTTCGACAAGGACTACACCCTGCGCTTCGCCCGCGCCCACGAAGACAACGGCTGGGACCGCATCCTCTTCGCCTACCACTCCGGCTCCCCCGACCCGTCGACGGCGGCCGCCTACATCGCCAGCAAGCTCGACCATCTCAAGATCCTGCTGGCGCACCGCCCCAACGTCTCGTACCCGACCTACGCTGCGAAGGTCTTCGCGACCCTCGACCAGATCAGCGACGGCCGCCTCAACGTGCACTTCATCACCGGCGGGTCGACCGCCGACCAGGCCGCCGAGGGCGACTTCCTCACGAAGGACGAGCGCTACGCCCGCACCGGCGAGTACATCCGCATCGTGAAGCAGGCGTGGACGAGCCGCGAACCCTTCAGCTTCGACGGCGAGCACTACCGGTTCGAGAACTTCGTCAGCGACATCTGGCCGGCGGCGAACCGGCAGCGCCCGGAGGTGTCGTTCGGCGGCTCCTCCCCCGCCGCCTACGCGATCGGCGCCGCCGAGGCCGACATCTACGCGGTGTGGGGCGAGCCGCTCGCGAATACCGCGGAGCAGATCAAGACGATCACGGATGCGGCCCACGCCGCCGGCCGCGAGCAGCGCCCGAAGATCCAGGTGGCGTTCCGCCCCATCATCGCGGCCACCGAGGAACTGGCGTGGCAGAAGGCGCACGACATCCTGGCCAAGATCGAGCGGCGCACGGCGGGGGCGGCGCCGAGCAGCTTCATCGGCGACCTGAAGAACCCCGAGAACGCGGGCTCGCAGCGCCTGCTCTCGATCGCCGAGCAGGGCGACCGCTACGACCGCGCCCTGTGGACCAAGCCGGCCGCCGTCAGCGGCGGCCGCGGCAACTCGAACGCCCTCGTCGGCACCCCCGAAACCGTCGCCGCGGCGCTGCTCGACTACGTCGACCTGGGCGTCGACATCCTCAGCGCCCGTGGCTACGACTTCGTCAACGACACGATCGACTTCGGCCGGTACGTCATCCCGATCGTGCGCGAGGAGGTGGCGCGCCGCGACGCCGCCGCCGCGAAGACCGCCGCCGCGGCATCCGACGACCTGCAGCGACGGGCCCACCATGACGCGGCTTGAGCCGATCACGGTCCCCCGACACGCGACACCCCTCGACCCGCAGGCCAGCATCGTGCTTGCCGACCTCGAGCGCGAGTACGACGCGCGCTACGGCGACCTGTTCGGCGAGCCGGCGTCGACCGAGATCAACCGGTACCCGGCCGAGGTGTTCAGCGCTCCGGCCGGAACGTTCCTGCTGGTCGAGACCGCCGGGCAGGTGGTCGCGGCCGGCGCGTTTATGACGATCGACGCGTCCACGGTCGAGGTCAAGCGCATGTGGACCCACGCCGACCACCGCGGGCGCGGCCTGGCGAAGCTCGTGCTCGCCGAACTCGAGGCCGAGGCCCGT
>NZ_JBKKAD010000025.1:0-8126 GCF_046714715.1 Conyzicola sp.
ACGGCCTGGCGCTCGTGTTCATCACGCCGCTCGCGCTGACGATCGCGGCACAAGCGGGCACCGCAGCGGTCGACGTCATCGTGAGCGAGCGCTTCTTCGACACCCTGCTGGGCGCCGCCATAGCGACCACGGTATTGCTCGCCGCCCTCGGAATCATGCGCTGGCGAGGCCGGAACCCGGCATGATGGGGGAGTGAACAGGGCCGGATGCTTCGTGGCGGCGGCAGTCGCCGCAGTCGTCGTGCTGTCGGGCTGTACGGCGCGGGAGCTGCCCGCCGGCCCGACCGAAGCCGACGTCGCGAAGTACTACGAGGCGGTCGCCGATGCGCACTGGGCCGGTCTCGGCTTGGGCGCGGGTGTCGAGCGGCCCGAGACGCCGAGCATCCAGTTCTCGACACAGGAAGACTGGGCGGCATCGGTCGCGCGCTGCATGAACGACGCGGGTTTCGACTTCTACAGCGCGCAGGGCGGCGCGCTCACCGTCACGGGCGACCTCTCCGGCCCTACGGATACGGTCGAGGAGAAGGTCGCGGGCTACGTCTGTCAATTGTCGTACCAGCCCGAGGCGGTCGACGGTCAGATCCTGAGCCGGGCGCAACTCGACTACGTCTACGACTATTACCTGCGCTTCCTCATCCCGTGTCTCGGGTCGCGGGGCGAGCGGGTCGCCGACATTCCCGACCGCGCGAGCTTCGTCGCCGAAAGCGGGATCGGACCGTGGAACCCCTACTGGGCGGTGATGACCGACAGTCAGGACGCGTTCGAAGAGTCGAGGGCGCAGTGTCCGCCGATGCCGCCGGGCCTAGCCACACCGTGGGAATAGTTTCCCCGTGACATCCGTTCCACATATACATGCAAACGTATTCACTTGCACGAACAACCCGGGAGGGCACGACATCATGAGCACAGGCACAGGAATGCAGTTCGGAATCTTCACCGTCGGAGACGTGACGACGGACCCCACCAACGACTCGACGCCCACGGAGCACCAGCGCATCAAGGCGATCCTGACCATCGCGCAGAAGGTCGAAGAGGTCGGCATGGAGGTGTTCGCCCTCGGCGAGCACCACAACCCGCCGTTCGTGCCGTCGAGCCCCACCACCATGCTCGGCTACATCGCCGCCAAGACCGAGCACCTCATCCTGTCCACGGCGACGACGCTGATCACCACGAACGACCCGGTGAAGATCGCCGAGGACTACGCGATGCTGCAGCACGTGGCCGACGGCCGCGTCGACCTAATGATGGGCCGCGGCAACACCGGCCCGGTCTACCCGTGGTTCGGTAAGGACATCCGCGACGGCATCCCGCTCGCGATCGAGAACTACGCTCTGCTGCAGCGACTGTGGCGCGAAGACTTCGTGAACTGGGAGGGCAAGTTCCGCTCGCCGCTCC
The DNA here is from genome assembly GCF_046714715.1 of Conyzicola sp. Classification (GTDB taxonomy): domain Bacteria; phylum Actinomycetota; class Actinomycetes; order Actinomycetales; family Microbacteriaceae; genus Conyzicola. The sequence goes on from NZ_JBKKAD010000025.1 coordinate 1,395, forward strand.
AGGGCTTCCAGTCGACGCCGCGCCCGCTCGACGGAGTCGCGCCCTTCGTCTGGCACGGCAGCATCCGTTCTCCGGAGATAGCGGAACAGGCCGCCTACTACGGCGACGGCTTCTTCGCCAACAACATCTTCTGGCCCAAAGAGCACTACATGAAGCTCATCAGCTACTACCGCCAGCGCTTCGAGCACTACGGCCACGGCAAGGCCGACGAGGCGATCGTCGGACTCGGCGGCCAGGCGTTTATGGCGAAGAATTCGCAGGACGCAGTGAAGCAGTTCCGCCCGTACTTCGACAACGCGCCCGTCTACGGCCACGGCCCCACGATGGAGGACTTCACCGAACAGACGCCGCTGACCGTGGGCAGCCCGCAGCAGGTCATCGACCGCTACGCCGGTATGCGCGACCACTACGGCGACTACCAGCGCCAGCTGTTCCTCATGGACCACGCGGGCCTGCCGCTGAAGACCGTGCTCGAGCAGCTCGACATCCTGGGCGAAGAGGTCATCCCCGTTCTGCGCAAGGAGTTCGCGAAGAACCGCCCGGCGAACGTGCCCGACGGCCCCACCCACGAGGCTTTGGTCGCCAAGCGCGACGCGGCTCTCGTGGCTTCGGCCGCCTCGGACGCTGAGCCTGTCGAAGCGCAGGTCGCATCGTGACCACCCGCAGAATCGCCGTCATCACCTCGGGACTCAGCCAGCCCTCGTCGACGCGACTCCTCGCCGACAGGCTTGCGGATGCCACGGCTCGCCAATTACAGAGCCTCGGTTTCGACGCCGACGTGCAGATCCTCGAACTGCGCGACACCGCGCAGGACGTCGTCAACAACCTGATGACCGGCTTCCCGAGCCCGAAACTCGAGAAGGCGATCGAGACGGTCACCGGTTCCGACGCGCTCATCGCGGTGACCCCCGTGTTCACCACGAGCTACAGCGGGCTGTTCAAGTCGTTCATCGACGTGCTCGACCCGCAGTCGCTCACCGACCTGCCCGTGCTGATCGGCGCGACCGGGGGCAGCGAGCGGCACTCGCTCGCCCTCGACTACGCGATGCGCCCGCTCTTCACCTACCTGCACGCCGTCGTGGTTCCGACGAGCGTCTACGCGGCGTCGAGCGACTGGGGCAGCACGGGCGATCAGGCGGCGGGCGCCCTGCCCGACCGCATCGACCGCGCCGCCCGCGAGCTCGCGAAACTGGCGGCCGAGTCAGACCGCTCCAGCCGCGTGGTCGACCCGTTCGCCCTGCCCGCCGGGTTCAGCCCGGTCGGCGGGTACGGCGCGCAGTAGCCCTAGCCGATGCCGATACCGATACCGGCGAGCGTCGGGGTGACCTCCACGATGTCGCCGGTCGGGGTGAAGTCGACCGCGTCCATGGCGATCTCCCGGCGGGAGGCGCCGTTGCCGGTCGACTCACGCTGGTAGGCGACGAACCACTCGCCGCCGTCCTCCACGAGCGAGGCGTGCCCGACACCCGTGATGCCGCGGCCGCCCGCGTCCTTCATCAGGATCGCGGGAGTGCTCAACGTGCCGGTGAGCGAGTCCGCGCGTGAGTACCAGATCGCCGAACCGGTGCCGTTCTTCCCGGTCCAGACCACGTAGACGACTCCGTCGCGAACGAACGACGATCCGGCCGAGGCGTACGCGCCGGCACCCGTTCCCTCGCTGAGCAGGGTCGCTGGCGTTCCGACCGCGGTCATGCTCGGCGCCAGGGGAGCGGCAGTGAGCGAGCGGGGGTGGTACCGGTCGAGGGTCGAGTTGTCGCCGTAGAGCAGGTAGGCCGCACCGTCGCTGTCAGTGGCGATCGACGGCGTTCCGAGCTCCTGCGGGTAGTCGGAGGGCCGAACCAGCGGCGAGCCCAGCGTGTCGACGAACGGTCCGGCCGGGGTCGCGGCGGTGGCCACTCCGATGCTCACGACGTCGGAGTAGTAGGTGCCGGGTGCGCGAGCGGAGAAGTAGAGGTAGTAGCCACCGTTCTTCTCGGCGAGCACGGGGGATCCGACACCTCCCGGCGCCCATCCCACCGAGCCCGCGCCGAGCACGACGCCTCGGTTCTGCCAGGTGACCAGATCGGTCGACGAGAACGCGACGACACCGCCGGCGCCGGAGGCGTACATCCAGTACCCGCCGCCGACCTTGGTGACAGTCGGGTCCGAGAACGCCCCGACCACGGCGGGCGCGTTGACGACGTCGGCGCGCACCGTCCAGGTGCGCACGTCGCCGCGCGTGCCGGTGACCGTGTAGGTGACCGGCGACGTGAAGTTTTGCGTCGATCCCGAGGCCGGCGAGATGGTGCCGCTCGCGTGCAGCGCGAAGGCCGGCGCGAGGGCGGTGACATCCGTTCCCGGCTTGAGCGGCAGCGTCACGGTTCCGGCGGCCGCGTCGACGACGGCGGCGCTGGCGAGCGCGGGCAGGGTCGCCGCCCGCACGAGCGTGGTGTCGCCCTCGGCGAGCCGGCTCACCTCGGTCGCGTCGAGCGCCCGGTTGTACAGCCGGAAGTCTTTGATCGAGCCTTTGAAGTATCCGTCGGCGGCGTAGGTCGACCGGCCGAGATAGTTCGCGGTCGTCACGCCTCCGGCGAGCGCGGCAAGCGCCGGAGTCATGGCCGCGTTCTGCGCGACCTGCACACCGTCGATGTACAGCGTTCCGGTTCCCGTCGCGCCCGCGGTCTGCGTGTAGGTCACGTGCTTCCAGACGCCGCGCGCGAGCGGGCCGGGCGCGGTCGTGCTCTTCTCGAGCGACCAGTTCGTCGAGGTGGTCGTCGCCCGCAGGTTGCCGTTTCCGACGAGGGCGAAGTATCCGGTGCCCGTCGTCGTCACGGGGTTGCCCATGGCGACGATCATGAAGGCGCCTGGCTGCGTGGCGTCCATCTTCACCCACAGCGAGACCGTGGAGGCGGCGAGGCCCGCGGTGATGTTGTTGGGAAGCTGCACGAAGCTCCCGTTGGCGCCGTTGAGTGTCACGCCGTCGGCGCCCGCCCAGGTCGAGCCGCCGACGAGGGTCGCGTTCTTTCCGTTGCCGGAATCGTCGTGCGCGACGGTGCCGGAGGTCTCGTCGAACGCGTAGTGCGCCACGAGTCCGTCGGTCGGCAGCACGGCCTGCGCCGGAGCGAACGTGGGAGCGACGAGGGCCGCGACGACGGCGGCGAGGGCCGCGACGACGACGACGGCCCGGAGGCGACGCCTGAGGGGGGCGGGGGATTCGGCCGTCCGGGTCATTCGCTTACCTTCACAAAAATCGGGTTGGAGTAGAACCAGAGGTCGACCCAGGGATCGCCGCTGCCCTTGGTGTGGGCGATGGGGCCCTTCGGGTCGATCGCCGCACCGCGAAGGCCCACGCCGTTGCGTCGCCCGTCGCTGCCGCGCAGGCGCACGTAGGTCGAGGCCTGCACGTCGGTGAGAGCGAAGCTGAGCGTGTAGCTGCCCGTGCGGCCCGTGACGTCCCGTTGTTCGACGACCCTGGTGTCGGGCGCCTGCCACGTGGTGCGGTCGGCCGCGGCGCCCGCGATCGAGCCCCGGATGAGGTCGACGTTGGCGAGAGCGGGCAGGTTGCCCTGGAAGTTCGGTCGGCTGGCGGTGGTCACCGTCACCTCGAGGGTGAGGTTGCTGCCCTTCGGTACCGTGAGCGTGCCGCCCAGCGTGACGCCGCGCATGTCTCGCCCGTCGATCTTCAGGCGCACCTCGAGGGCGTCGATGAGCTGGCCGTGGTCGACCCAGCTGCGCCCGGCACGCAGCGCCGCCATCACCTCGAGATAGTCGATCGTCTCGACACCGACGTGCAGTCGGCTGAACTGGCCCGGCCAGTAGTCGCTGCCCGCCTGCGCCGTGCTGGTGTTCACCGGGTCGGGGAGCCTTCCGGCGGTGTCGAAGGCGAGGCCGGCCGGGAAGGTGCCGTTGGCCCAGGTGTCGTAGACCACGCGGTGCACGTCGGAGTTCGAGGTGATCCACCAGTTCTTGCCCTCGGCGAGCATGGCGTCCCACATGCCGCCGACGGTGGCGGTCATCCAGTCGAATCCGCCGTAGGTGACGTAGGCGGCGGCCGGATAGCCGGCCCACGACTGCGCGGTCGGCGAGTTCTCGTACTCCCCGCGCACGCTGTTCGCGCCGCGCCAGCCCGGCAGTGCCGCGCCCTGTGCGCCCGGCGCACCCTCCATGCCGACCATGATGCCCTCGGCGGCGTCGCGCCAGTTGCGCAGTTCGCCGGGGGAGTCGATGCCGAGGCGGGCGGGGTGGTTCGCCCAGACGATCACGTCGTCCACGGTGCCGTCGGCCTTGCGGTCTTTCAGCCACTTCAGCGCGGCGACAGCGTGCGCCTCGTTGCGCGTGGTGAGCGCGTTGCCGGTCTGCCCCTCGGTGTACCCGAGCAGCTTGCCATCGAAGGCCAGCTCGAACGACCGAAGCAGTCGTGCCTCGCTGGGGCCGGGCGCCACCATGACGGTGGCGTGCTCGGCGGCCGGGATATACCACTCGAGTCCCTGGAAGACGAGCATGCGCGGGTTCTCCGCCCGCGCGGCGAGAATCTCGCGGTGCTGCTCGAAGACGCCGCCGACGTTCGCGTGGCCGATGTTGCTGTGTTCCGTGAACGCGAGCCAGTCGAGACCGTACTGCTGCGCCGCGCGGGTCAGCTGGCTGAGCGTGTACTTCGCGTCGTGGCTGTAGACCGAGTGCACGTGGTGGTCGCCGACGAGGTAGGCGAGCTCCGGGTCATCCTGTTCGTCCAGGGCCTTCGCGGTACCGAGGGCGGAAGCCGCGTCGGGGAAGACACCCGAACCGAGCACCGCTTGGGCGCCGATCACGGCGCCGAAGACCCCGAGCGCCTGCAGCGCGCGACGCCTGCTGAGGTCGCGGCCGGTGAGGCTCACTTCGGGAACTGTGGAGTCTGCCCACTCGGGCGGTTGGTGCGTCACGGAAAAACCTCTCACGGAGCCGAATCGGCTCGACGGGTGTGCCTGGGCGAGCGGGCAGCGTGAGCGAGGCTAGGGAGGGGCGGTGGACGAAACCTGTCTCGACGGCAAACGAGGGGCGAACCCGAATCGCTATTTGCGCGACATCCGTCGGTTAATGGCCCGCTCACCTGCCGTACCCCAGCGAGACACCATGGGTCATTAGCGTGCCCGTTGGCCCGCTCGGTTCGAGGCGTGCGCCCGCTCGCCACCCCCGCTCGGAAAGTAGTTCGTGAATACACGTTTGCGCGGCACTCTCGCCGCTGTCGCGGCCGCCCTCGTCGTCGCCCTCGCCGGCGTCGTCGTTCCCGCCCTCCCGGCTTCGGCCGCGACGATCGGAACCCTCGAGCTCCGCGACGCGGGCGGACGCCCGATGCCGAGCATCGACGCGGCGCAGCTGCCGAGCTTCACGACCGCCGTCGCAACGGGCGCCTGCCCGGTCGGTTTCCGCGACGCCACGCGACTGGCCATCGTGGCCGGAGCCTCCACGTTCGTCGCGAGCAGCAATCAGACGATTACGGATGCCACGGCTCCCGCGACGGCCACGCTCGACACTCCCGTCGCCGACTATTCCACCGCCGGCACCCTGACCGTGCGCCTCCAGTGTCTCGACATCCAGAACGGCATCGGCGTCGTATCCACGTCGTACTACGAGTCCACGCTCACCTCGAGCGGCGGAAGTCGCTATGCCGTGACGCCGGCGCCGACCATCGTCGTCGAGGCGACGACGATCGCGCTCGCCGTGTCTCCCGCCTCGCCCGTTGTCGTCGGCGCGAACGTCGTGCTGACCGCGACCGTGACCCGCGCGGCCATCACCGGATCGGTGGAGTTCTTCGACGGCGGGGTGTCCCTCGGCTCGGAGCCGGTGAGCGGGGGAGTCGCATCGTTCGACTCGACGGCGTTCGGGCTCGGGCTGCACTCGTTCACCGCGGTGTTCACGCCGAACGAACCGGTCTACTACGCACAGTCGACCACGGCTGCACCCACCGTCATCACGGTCGTCGAACGCCCGACCTCCACCACGATCGCGGTCGCCGCGCCCGCGACCGTGAACGTCGGCACCGACTCGGTGCTCACGGCGAACGTCGCGCCTACCATGGCCGGCGGCTCCGTGACCTTCTCCGCCGGCGCCGCCACCCTGGGCACCGCGCCGGTCGTCGGCGGCGTTGCCCGGTTGTCCATTGCGGGTCTGGCGGCCGGCGAGTACGACGTCACCGCGACCTTCACGCCGAGCAACCCGATCCTCTTCGAGGCGTCGACGACCGCTTCGGCGAGGCGCCTCGTGGTGCTGCCGGCACCGGCGGCATCGTCGATCGCGCTCACCGTGGCGGGCCCGTCGACCCCGAGGGTCGGCGACCGCCTCGCTCTCACCGCAACGGTCGCCCCCGCCGACGCGACCGGAACCGTCGAGTTCCTCGACGACGGAGTCGTGCTCGACACCGTGGGCCTCAGCGGATCGGTCGCCGAACTTGTGATTCCGAGCGCGGTTCTCGGCACCCACTCGTACACGGCCCGCTTCGTACCGGCCGACGCCCGCTTCTTCGAAGGCTCGACGACACCGGCGCCCCTGCTGGTCACGGTGGCGGCTGCGCCCGTCGCCGTCCCCACCCCCACGGCCACGCCGGGTGCGTCGACGGGTGCGCCGGCCCGCGTCGCCCCCGCGGCGGCCGACCCCGACGGTTCGCTCGCGTTCACCGGATTCGCCATGGGCGGCCTCGTGCTGCTCGCCGCCGGGTTGCTCGGCGGAGGCGGGGCGCTCGTCGCGTCCCGCCGTCGCCGCGCGGCCCAGGACTAGGGC
>NZ_JBKKAD010000026.1:0-7909 GCF_046714715.1 Conyzicola sp.
TAGACCTCCTCCGCAAGTGCTCGGGCGGCGATGCCACGTAGCTCGGGGGCGGACGAAGTCGCGAGGCTCACCCAGCGGACGAGTTCGGCTTCGTCGTAGAGCCAATGGCGCATGAGGGCGTCGGCCCAGTCGGTGCACGCCATCTCGACCAGCCAACACGACCGGTATTCGGACGGCGACCGCCAGAACGCGAGTTGGTCGGCATCGCCTTCGGCCAGCAGTTCGTAGAGCAGGGCTGCATGGCCGAGCTCGTCCTGACCGATGGAGGCGAAGGCCAGATCTTCTTCGAGGAACGGGGCAACACCGATCCACTCGGTGTGTCGTTGCCCCATCACGTGCTCGTCGTCGGCGAACGCGAGAAGTACCGCTTGCTCTGCGTCGTTGAAGGGGCTCACGACGCTGCGTCACGCCGCGCCGCCTTGCGCCGCGCAGCCACGCGTGAGCCGTCGTTGTGACGCTGAGGCTTATCGGCGTTGGGGGCGACGAACGTCTCGTCGCCTGTGAGGATGTGTTCTCGATCGACGATCCACATCGTTCGGCCCTCTGCCCGCCGCGCATAGTTCTCGCGGGCGAGCACGATGGCGAGTTCCTCGTTCGGCGCCTCGAGGCTGCCGGCGTGGCGGAACTCCTCCTTCCCGTCTCGTTTCAGGAACACCTCGTAGATCCGCATGTCAGCGCATCACCTCGACCACTTCGCCGCACGAGGGGCAACCATGCACGGCCCGGCAACGAGTGGGACCGAACATCGAGCGCTCGTCGGTCGGCGCGCCACAACGCGGGCAGCGTGCAGCACCGCTTCGTTCGACGGCGATGCCGAGTCCTGCCCCGAGTCGCGCCTCGGCCGCAGCGGATATGCGGTCGACGCTCCAGACCGGGGTAGCCAGGAAAGCCACTTCGACCGCCGAGACACCGTCGACGCGGCTCACCGCGGCGCGAACATCGGCCGCGATCGTGGCCAACGCGGGACACCCGCTGAAGGTCGGGATCAGACCGACCCGCACCTGCCCGTCGGCTCCGACGTGGAGTGTTTCGAGCAGGCCGAGTTCGACGATCGATACGCCGGGCATTTCCGGGTCATCGACACCGGCCACGGCGGCATGGACTGCGTCACTGAGCTCCGCGGTCGCGATCACGCCACCAGCTCCGTCGACCGGTCGAGGGCATCGCGCACCCACGCCGTGTCGGCCCAGTGGCGCGCCGCGTCGCCGATGCGTCGCGCCGAATCGGGGCCCTCGTTGGCCAACGCGGCGCGCAGGTGGGTCCAGTCGATGGCTCCGATGACCCATCGATCGGTGTCCGGGTCGAGGCGTAGGTCGGGATCGGGAATCGTGAAGCCGTAGTTGACGAGCAGCGGCGCATACTTCTGCACCCAACGGTCGCGCAGCACCTCGTTCGGCTCCGACTTGATTCGCCACCGGATCAGTTCGTCGTCGGGCTTCGAATCGGGGCCGAAGAGCTGCAGCGCCGGCAACCACCATCGCTCGAGGGCCTCCTGGAACATCCGGTGCTGAACAGGCGTGCCTTCGGCGAAAGTGAGAAGCATCTCCTCGCCGTGGCGCATGTGAAAGCCCTCCTCAGCGATGATCCGGCGCAGGATCCGCTTGTACGGGCCATACGAACATTGCTTGAACACGGCTTGCTGGCTGATCAACGCCGCGGCGTCGACAAGGTAGGCGATCGCGACCTGATCGGCCCACGTGACGGCGGGGTAGTGGAACACGTTGTGGAATCGGCTGCGCCCGGCGAAGAGGTCGACGATCATCTCCGACCGGGTCTTGACACCCATGTCTGCGGCCACCATGTACAGCAGGTGGGCGTGACCGATCTCGTCCTGCGTCTTGGCGAGCACCGCCATCTTGCGCCGGAGCCCGGGGGCGCGCGGGATCCAGTCGCGCTCGGTCAAGCCGCCCATCAGCTCCGAGTTGGCGTGGAGTTCGATGAATCGGAACACCTCGGTCCGGTAGGCGGGAGGAATCGCGTCGTCCCGCTCGACAACTCCCTCGGCGTCCAGGAACTGCTGGAACTCCACCTCCGAGTCCCATCGGCGGCCGCTCACGGCACGACCGATCCACCAATGCTGTGCGAGCGGCCGCGAAACAACGCAACCGCCGTGCCGTCGTCGAGTTCGACGACCACGTCGTAGACGCCGCTCTTGGAGCGCGCCCACCTCTGCTCGGCTCGCGCCCGGATCGTGGCACCTTCGGGCACGGGATGAAGGAACTCGACCGACGCCGCAGACGCGACGGTGTTGACGTTGTGGCTGTTGCACGCGTACCCGAACGCGGTGTCGGCAAGCGTGAAGATGATCCCGCCATGACACGTGCCGTGGCAGTTGCACATGTCGCCCCGCACGGTCATCGACACCACCGCCCAACCGGCGCCGGCCTCGACGACGTCGATACCGAGTGCGTCGGCGCATCGGTCGCGTAACCGCAGGACCGAAACCACATCGGCTTCCACCGGAACAGTCACCCGCCCATTGTAGAACGGGGACGAGGCGGACCCGCTTGACGAACTGCGGAAAGGGTGTAGCATGTGAGTTCTCTAGACAGACTCAGGGGTAAGCCCATGTTCTCCCACCGCTCACGATCAAGGCCGAGGTCCGCGTTCGGCGCACCTTTCGTCTCCTACTGCAACGACGAATTGGAACTCATCGTCGAACATCGCATCGGCGAAAGCGACCTGGCCGCCGCTCGCCATCGATTGTTTCGTCGCCGCTGACCCTCAACCCCAGATTGAAGCGTGGGTGGACAGATCAAAGAAGTGAAGGGCGTCCACATCGACCGCGATGTCGACGATGTCCCCAGTCTTGATCTGGCTGTGGGGTGAGAACCGAGCGACGAGTGGCGCCGAATCGGCGGCACCGTGCTCGGAAGGCGAACCCCCCTCGACGCCTTCCTGAACATCTTCGGTGAGCACCCTCGTTGCCGGAAAGCTGAAGTGCACCATCAGGTCCGAACCGAGGGCCTCGGTGAGTTCGACCGTGCCGACGAGCCGCTGGTCGGCAGGGTGATCCGACCGGATCGCGGGATCGTGGAGATTTTCTGGCCGGACGCCGACCCCGAGTGTCTGACCGATCTTGTCACGGAGCGCCGGGTGGGCGGCGACGACCGATTCGGACAGCTGGAGCTTGCGATCGCCGACGGCGAGCCAGAGGCCATCGTCGGACTCGTCAAGGTGACCTTCGAAGAGGTTCATCGCGGGTGAGCCGATGAATGCGGCGACGAAGAGATTGTTGGGATGGTCGTACAGCGTTTGCGGGTTGTCGACCTGCTGGAGGAGTCCTTTTCGCAGCACGGCGACTCGATCGCCCATCGTCATCGCCTCGACCTGGTCGTGGGTGACGTAGAGGGTCGTAACGCCGAGAGCGGTCTGGAGCTTGGAGATGTCGGCGCGCATCTGGACGCGGAGCTTGGCGTCCAGGATCGACAGTGGCTCGTCCATCAAGCACGCTGCCGGCCGACGGACGATCGCGCGGCCCATCGCGACACGCTGGCGCTGACCACCGGAGAGCGCCTTCGGCTTGCGGTCGAGGTATTCCTCGAGGTCGAGCATCTTGGCGACCTCACGGACGCGCTTGTTGCGGTCGGCCTTGGAAACGCCGCTGAGCTTGAGCGCGAAGCCCATGTTGTCGGCGACGTTCATGTGCGGGTAGAGCGCGTAGTTCTGGAAGACCATCGCGATGTCGCGGTCTTTCGGGGGAACGTCGGTGACGTTGCGGTCGCCGATGAGGATGTTGCCGTCGTTGACCTCTTCGAGGCCGGCGAGCATGCGCAGGGAGGTGGACTTTCCGCAACCGGAGGGGCCGACGAGGACGAGGAATTCGCCGTCTGCGACCGAGAGGTCGAGCGCGTCGACTGCGGGGCGGGTGGAACCCGGGTAGAGGCGGGTTGCCTTGTCAAAAGTGACTGATGCCATGACTGTTAATGCTCCTTCACCGGCAGGTACGTGCCGGACGATCCGAGTGAATGGACAGCGACTAGACGTCGCCACAGTCATTATTGCACTATCACGCGTACAGCGGCCGTTTGGGCGATTCCCAGAGTCCGCTCCTAAGATCGTCACAGTCCATGGCATTGTGCTGTCCCGGCACGGACATTTCTCCCCCTAACTTCTGGTTTCAGCGAGGTTCTTTTGACACACGGCATTTCTGGCAGCGATCGCCAGAGCAAAAACGAACGGCGGGAAGCCGCCCGCGAGAAGGCTAAGGCGCTGCGCGACAGCCAGCGCAAGAAGGACCGTCTCAGCAAGGTGGTGCTGCAGGGCAGCGTCATCCTCGTCGCCGTGGCGATCGTCGCGGTGGTGGCATTCGCCATCGTGACGACGATCAAGCCCGCCAGCCCCGGCCCGCGCAACATGCTCAGCGACGGCATCCTCATCGGCCAGGGCCTCACCGCCACGCCGACCGCCGCCCTGCAGCCCGGAGCCGAGCCCGTGCCGAACCTGCGCAACGACGAAGACGATGTCATCCGCATCCAGATGTACGTCGACTACTTCTGCCCGATCTGCGGCCAGTTCGAGAAGGCCAACGGCGACCAGCTGACCACGTGGCTCGAGAGTGGCGCCGCCAACGTCGAGATCTTCCCGATGGCGATCCTCGACCGTGCCTCGCAGGGAACGAAGTACGCCACCCGCGCCGCGAACGCCGCCGCGTGCGTCGCCGACAGCTCGCCCGACCAGTACTACGGGTTCCACAACAGCCTCTTCGCCAACCAGCCGGAGGAGAATACCGACGGTCTCTCCGATTCCGAGCTGATCGCGTTGACCGAAGAGGCCGGTGTGACCAACCCGCGTGCCGTCGCGAACTGCATCGACGACCAGAAGTTCAAGAACTGGGTCGCCGACGCCCGCACCCGCGCGCAGAACGGGCCGATCGTCGACAGCAACGTGGACAAGATCGCCGGCACCCCCACCGTGATCGTCAACGGCCTCAAGTACACGGGGGCCCTCAACGACGCCAAGGCGTTCTCCGCGTTCGTCATCCAGGCCGAGAACACCAACTTCAACGAGAGCTCGACCGCGACGCCCACTCCGACCCCCGCTCCGTAGGGCCCGCTCCGTAGGGGTAGTGCCGTAGCGGCTGTGCCGTAGCGTTAGGGCATGCGCGAAGAACAAGCCCGGATCATCAGCGACCTCAACGTTCTGCCCCAGATCGACGTGGAGGCGGAGATCGACCGCCGTGTCGGCTTCCTCTGCGACTATCTGCGCTCGACCGGCGCCAAGGGCCTCGTGCTCGGCATCAGCGGCGGCCAGGATTCGTCGCTCGCCGGCCGGCTCTGCCAGCTCGCGGTCGAACGCCTCGCCGGTGAGGGGGTCACCGCCGAGTTCGTGGCGGTCCGGCTGCCCTACGCGGTGCAGGCCGATGAGGAGGACGCGCGGCTCGCGGTCTCGTTCATCCGCCCGACCCGCGTCATCACCTTCGACATCAAGCGCGGCGTCGACGGCGTGGCCGCAGAGTTCGGCGACGCGGTGGGCGCGAAGATCAGCGACTTCACCAAGGGCAACACCAAGGCCCGCATGCGCATGGTGGCGCAGTACGCGATCGCCGGAGACCACGGCCTGCTCGTGGTCGGAACCGACCACGCCGCCGAGGCGATCACCGGCTTCTTCACCAAGTTCGGAGACGGCGGAGCCGACATCCTGCCGCTCTCCGGCCTCACCAAGGGGCAGGGCCGCGCGCTGCTCACGGCCCTCGGTGCTCCCGAGCGCCTGTACCTGAAGCACCCGACGGCCGACCTGCTCGACGAGAACCCCGGGCAGACCGACGAGAACAACCTCGGCATCGCGTACGCCGACATCGACGCCTTCCTCGAGGGCAGGACCGTGGATGACACGGTCGCCGACGCCCTCGTCGCGCGGTATCGCGCCACCGAGCACAAGCGCCAGTTGCCGGTCACCCCGGCCGACGAGTGGTGGCGGTCGGCCTGAACCAGCGCTATTCCCACACGAACTGGTTGACTTTGCGCAACTAAGTCGTATAGTTGATTTAGATCAACTGATTCTGGCCCTCACCGTCGAGCACCCGCTCGCGTGGGGGCCATCGTCGTGAATGGGAAAGAACCGTGTCAGAAACAACCGCTCCACCGGCCATGACGCACCGCCAGGTGCTCGAGGCCCTCTCCGGCCTGCTCGCCGGGCTCTTCGTCGCCGTGCTCGCATCGACGGTCGTGTCGACCTCGCTGCCGAAGATCATCTCCGACCTGCAGGGCGACCAGACTGCCTACACCTGGGTGGTCGTCTCCACCCTGCTCGCCACCACGGTGAGCACGCCGATCTGGGGCAAGCTCGCCGACCTCTTCAACCGCAAGCTGCTCGTGCAGATCGCGATCGTCATCTTCGTGCTGGGCTCGGCGCTCGCCGGGTTCTCGCAGGGCACAGACACCCTCATCGTGTTCCGCGTGCTGCAGGGCCTCGGCGCCGGCGGCGTCATCTCGCTCGTGCAGGTGCTCATCTCCGACATCGTCAGCCCGCGTGAACGCGGCCGCTACGTGGGCCTGCTCGGCGCCGTGCTCGCGGTCGGCACCGCCGGTGGCCCGCTGCTCGGCGGCGTCATCACCGACACCATCGGCTGGCGTTGGAACTTCTACGTCGCGGTGCCCTTCGCGGTGCTCGCCCTCATCCTGATCCAGCGCACGCTGCACCTGCCCAAGCGGGCGAAGCGCACGGTGTCGATCGACTACCTCGGCGCCGTGCTCATCGCCGGCGGCGTCTCACTGCTGCTGATCTGGGTCTCGCTCGCGGGCAACCAGTTCGAGTGGAACTCCGCCACCTCGTGGGTCATGGCCGTCGGCGCGGCCGTGCTGCTCGTCGCCGCCGTGATCACCGAGATCGTGGTGAAAGAACCGATCCTGCCCATGAACCTGTTCAAGAACCGCAGCTTCACGCTCGTGGTCGTCGCGAGCCTCACGGTGGGTGTGGCACTGTTCGCCTCGTCGGTGTTCCTCAGCCAGTACTGGCAGCTGAGCCGCGGAGCCAATCCGACCCAGTCGGGGCTGCTCAGCCTGCCGCAGGTGATCGGTTCGCTCGTGGCATCCACCCTCATCGGCACTCTGATCAGCCGCAGCGGCAAATGGAAGCGCTGGATGGTCGTCGGCGCCTCGCTGCTCACCGTCGGCCTCGGCCTGATGGCGACGATCCGCTACGACACCGACATCACGCTCGTCTCGATCTGCCTCGCGCTGATGGGGCTCGGACTCGGCATGGTGATGCAGAACCTCGTGCTCGTCGTGCAGAACTCGGTCGACGTGCGCCAGATCGGTGCGGCGAGTTCGGCCGTGGCCTTCTTCCGCAGCCTCGGCGGCACACTCGGCGTCTCGATCCTCGGCGCGGTGCTCGCGTCGCAGGTCGCGAGCCACGTCACCAAGGGCATTGCCACGATCAGCGCCCCGGCGAGCGAGCTGAAGGCGCTGGCCTCCGGTACGATTCCCGACGTGAATGAGCTGTCGACGCCGGTGCGGGTGCTCGTCGAGAGCGCCTACGGCCAGGCGATCGGCGAGATCTTCCTCATCGCCGCGCCGCTCGCGCTCATCACCCTGATCTGCATCATCTTCCTGCCGAACGCGGAGCTCGGCACCAAGACCGGCGTGCAGCAGCTCGCCGAGACCGAGGCCGAGCTGGTGCTGAACGTGGCCGGCGGCGAGGCCATCGTGCCGACCGCCGCGACGCGACCGGTACCGGTCGTCAAGAACGCGGATGACCGTGCCTGATTCTCCGGAGTCCGATGCGGCCCGCGACGCCTACGCGCTCGAGATCGAGCAGGGCGTCGCGGTGCTGTACCGCGCGAGCAAGGCGCGGGTGAAGCGGCTCGTCGAGCACCTCGACCCCGACATGCAGACCGCCGGCTACCTCGTGCGGCGCTTCGTGATGGCGCACGAGCCGATCCGAGCCGGCGACGTCGCGGCCGGACTGT
>NZ_JBKKAD010000027.1:0-22874 GCF_046714715.1 Conyzicola sp.
CTCGAAGCGCCGGCACCACAAATAATCAGAATGGTGGTCATGGATCGCCTCCTTGCGTTCCCTGCGTAACAGCGAATCGACGTACTTAGACCTCTATCTTTGAACGAATCCGCCCGCCGCTCCAGTAATTCTCTTTCCGCACCCGCGGAAGATAGCGCCTCGCCGCCCACGCCGACCGCGTGAACGTGGTTAAGTTGCTGTAAATGAGCGATAAGTATGAGCGCCTGCTTCACTACCTGTCGCAGAGTGACACCCGCGTGACCGCGGCGGAGCTGGCAGAACACCTCGGGGTGACGACGCGCAGCGTGCGCAGCTATGTCACGGCGGCGAAAGCCGCGGCTCACCCCCTCAGCATCATCTCGTCGTCGACCAACGGCTACCGGTTGAACCGCGAGGCCTACGCCACCTTCGCGAGCGGCACGCGCGGGCGGGACGCCGACACGCCCCGCGACCGCGTGCACCACCTCGTCCGCCGCCTCACCGAGGAGCCGGGCGGCATCGACGTGCACGCCCTGGCCGACAGTCTCTACGTGAGCGAGTCGACGATCGAGAACGACCTGCGCAAGGTCAAGGCGCTCGGCGAGGAGGCCGGCCTCACCCTCAGCCGGCACGGCAGCGTCGTCGCACTCACCGGCACCGAGGCGGAGTACCGCCGGGTGCTCAGCAAGATCTTCCGCACCGAAAGCGCGCAGGGGTTTCTCGAGCTCGAGAACGTGCAGCGCGAATTCGTCTCCGAAGACCTCGGCGCCTTCAAGACGGCGCTCATCGGGATGCTCGAGGGCCAGGGCTACTTCGTCAACGAGTACGGGGTCAACAGCGTGCTGCTGCACGTCGCCATCGCGGTGGACCGTGTCATCCGACGCCCCACCCCCAGAATCGCGGATGCCGCGAGCGACACCGCCACCCCGATCAGCTCGGCGCTCGCCGGCCTCACGCGTGCCCACTTCGACGTCGAGCTCGATCGCACCGATCTCGACTACCTGGCCAAACTGCTCACCACCCGGGTGATCACGCCCGGGCAGAACGAGCCGGTGCAGTCGGTCGTCGACAACTACGTCGTTCCGGAACACCTCGAGACGGTGCGGCGCGTCGTCGGCCAGGTCGGCGAGGAGTACCTGCTCGACCTCGACGACGAGACGTTCATGGTGCGGTTCGCCCTGCACGTGGGCAACCTGATCGCCCGCGCGCAAGACAACTCGTACTCGCGCAATCCGCTCGTGAAGTCGATCAAGACGTCGTACCCGATGATCTACGACGTAGCCGTGTTCATGGCCAGCCAGATCCAGCGAGAGAAGTCGATCACGATCAACGACGACGAGATCTCGTACATCGCCATGCACATCGGGTCGCACCTCGAGCGGCAGTCGCGCCACGAGGAGCGCCTCACGGTGGCCATCGTCTCCCCCGGCTACTACGACATGCACGACATCCTGCGCGGCCACATCGAGGCGGCGCTCGGCGACGAGCTGTCGATCGAGGTCGTGGTCACCCGCACCGACGTGGACTCCGGCGACTTCGCCACCGACCTCGTGCTCACCACCATCGCGTTCCCGGGGGCGGGCGACAATGTCGTGGTCATCCAGCCGTTCCTCACCGAGGGCGACGTGGAGCACGTGAGACGGGCTATCTCTCGGGTACGTCGGCACCGGCGCCGCATCCGGATCAAAGACGACCTGCTGCGCTATTTCGACGAGTCGCTCTTTCTACGCAACGTGCAGGCGGCAGACGAGGCGTCGATGATCCGCGTGCTGGGCGACCGCATGGTCGACCGCGGCATCATCGACCAGACCTACATCGACGGCGCGATCGAGCGCGAGCTGCTGTCGTCGACCGCGTTCACCGAGTCGATCGCCGTGCCGCACGCCATGGCGATGACCGCGACGCGCACGTCGATCGCGATCGCGGTGAACGAGACCGCGATGCCCTGGGGAGAGAACCGCGTGAACGTGATCGCACTCATCGCGTTCAACTCGGGCGGACGGGCGTCGTTCCAGTCGACGTTCGACCAGTTCGTCGAGGTCTTCACCGACCGGGCCGGCGTGCTCGAGCTGATCAAGCGCTCGACAGGATTCACCGAGTTCATCGAAGAGCTCGTGCGGATGATCGACAAGTAGCTGGCTGCGCGCTCTTCGACAGGATGCCGCGGCGCGAGCTGGGCGAACCGTCCTGTCGAGCGGGCGCCGGCCACGTTTCATCCTGTTGAAGCCGCGCGTTAAAGCAAGAAGTCCCGGCCACAAGTGACCGGGACTTCTTCTCTGTTGCGGGGACAGGATTTGAACCTGCGACCTCTGGGTTATGAGCCCAGCGAGCTACCGAACTGCTCCACCCCGCGCTGCAAGATCAACGATAGCACGGGTTTCGGGGCGGGGTTTCCACCCCGCACGTTCACGGCCCGTTCAGGCGGATTTACCCGCCCCGATAACCAGTGCGAGCGGCAACCACTTGGTGTCAGGCCAGCGGAACATGCCCTCACCGGCGGGCTGCAGCAGGCCGAACATCTTCCACGGAATCTCGTAGTGCTCGTGGAGAACGTCGAGCGTGAGCCCCGCGGCGAGCAGAGACGTGACGATCTCGCTGAGAGGGTGCGGCCACTCGTAGGTGCGCGTGTTGTCTAGAACCGCGCTTTCGTCGGCGTAATCCACGATGTCGTCGCCGACTTCGGGGGCTCCATCAGAGTCATACGGATATCGCAGCGCGGGCAGTTCGTCTGCGCCGCCGTCGAGCACCCACGCGGCCGGATGCCCGTCGGCGAAGTACAGCGTGCCGCCCGGCTTCAGGAACCACTCCACGATGCGAGCCCACTCGGCCACATCGGGCAACCAACCGATCGTGCCCCAGGTGGTGAAGACGATGTCGAACGACTCCGGCTGCGGCAGGGTGTGCCGCAGGTCGTAGATGTTGGCGATGACGAAGCGTGAGCGGTCGGCGAGATCGAGCTCGACGGCCAGCGCGCGCGCCTGAACGATCGCCGGCCTCGAGAAGTCGACGCCGACGACCTCTGCCCCGCGCTGCGCGAGAGCGAGGGTGTCTGCGCCGAAGTGGCACTGCAGGTGCAGGATGCGCTTGCCCTCGAGCCCGTCCGGGAACAGCGAGGCGAGCTCGGCTTCGTCGATCGGGGTCAGCATGCCGTGCCCGGCTCGCAGCTTCGACTGGTCGTAGAACTCGCTCGCCACGTGCAGTGGGACGCGTTCGTCCCACTGCGCGCGGTTAGCGTCCAGCCAGTCGCCGGAGCCGAGCTCGACCATCGCTACTCGCTGGCTGCCAGCGCGGCGTCAAGGGCAGCGGTGAGGCGGTTGTCCGCCTCGGCCGCAGCGACCAGGTCGTTGGCCGCGTAGGCCGCCTCACGGTCGGCGAGCGCCTGCTTCGCGTCGGCGAGAGCCGATGCCAGCGTGGGCTCGTCGCCGGTGCCGGGGTCGGTCGGTGCGGGAGCCGGGGTTTCGGGCGCCGTCTCCGGGTCGACCTCTTCGCCGGGCGCCGGGGTCACGACGGTGCCGCCGTCGCCGGCGTCGGCACCGGAGTCTCCGCCGAACAGCGAGTCGAGAGCCTCGTCGAGGGTGTCTTCGAAGGCGATCTGGTCACCGAACGCGACGAGCACCTTGCGCAGCAGCGGGTAGCTTGTGCCACCGGTCGCCTGCACGTAGACGGGCTGCACGTAGAGCAGACCGCCTCCGACGGGCACGGTGAGCAGGTTGCCCTGGATCGCCTCGGTGTCACCGCGTTGCAGCAGCGACAGCTGGCTGGCCACCTCGGTGTCGGAGTTGAAACTGTTCTGCACCTGGCCGGGGCCGGGCACCGTGTCCTGCTTGGGCAGGGTCAGCAGCGTCAACTTGCCGTAGTCCGGGCCCGCGTCCGAGTTCACCGCCAGATAGCCGGTGAGGATGCTGCTGCTCGAGGTCGCAGCGGCGCGCGGGATGAAGGTGGAATACAGCGTGAAGGCGGATGCATCGGTGCCGGGCACCTGCATCGTGAGGTAGTACGGCGGCTGCAGCGTGGGGGCTGCGGCCGGCGACGTCGGGTCGTTCGGGGTGACCCACTGGTCGTCGCTCGAGTAGAACGAGTTCGCGTCGGTCACGTGGAACGATCCGAGGATCGCCCGCTGCACCTTGAACAGGTCCGCCGGGTAGCGGATGTGGCTGAGCAGGTCGGCGCTCATGTCGTCGGCCGACTGCAGCGAGTTCGGGAAGATCTTCTGCCAGGTCTTCAGGATCGGGTCTTCCGTGTCCCACGCGTAGAGGGTCACCTCGCCGGTGTAGGCGTCGACCGTGGCCTTGACCGAGTTGCGGATGTAGTTGACGTTGTCGACCGCGTAGGGCACGGCAGGTGTCGTCGTGTCGACGATGGTGTCGCTGAGCTTCTCGACACGCGAGTACGGGTAGTTCGCGCTCGTCGTGTAGGCGTCGACGATCCAGAGAACCTTGCCGTCGACAACCGCGGGGTACGCGTCGCTGTCTGTGGTGAGGTACGGGGCGACCTTCTTGACGCGGTCGATCGGGTCGCGGTCGTAGAGGATCTGCGACTCGCTCGTCACGGCGTCGGACAGGATGATCTGCTCGCTCTGGAACTTGATCGCGTAGGCGAGCTTCGAGAACAGGTTGTCGAGCATCGGGCCGCCGTCGCCCTCGTAGGTCGTCGTCATGTTCGACGCGTCGTCGTCGTCACCGGACGGGTAGTCCAGCTCGATCGGGGTATCGCCCTCGGGCGCTCCGACCACCGAGTAGGCGGGCGATTCCTCGCCGAAGTAGATGCGCGGCTCTTCGATCTCGAGCGCACCCGTGGAGGGGATGCCCGACTCGAGGAACACCGGCTGACCGTCGGTGGTGCGCTGGTTGCCGTACGCGGCGACCACGCCGTAGCCGTGGGTGTAGACGAACGCGTTGGAGTACGGCGTCTGCGAGTCGCCGAGACCCTCCTGGTCGAGTTCGCGCACCGCGATGACGGTGTCTTGCACGGTTCCGTCGATGTTGTACCGGTCGACGTCGAGGTGTGCCGGGAACTGGTAGTACTGGCGGAATCGTTCGAGCTGCGCGAACGACTCGGAAACGAGGGCCGGGTCGATGATGCGGATGTTCGCGGTGGTCTCGGCGTCGGAGCGGAGGGCGCCCTGCTCGGCGTCGGTCGTCGCGTTGTACGGCGTCTCGGTGACCTCGGCGACGCCGTAGGCGTCGCGGGTGGCTTCGATGCTGCGGTCGATGTACTCGGACTCGAGCGTGCGAGCGCTCGGCTCCACCTGGAAGCGCTGCACGATCCACGGGTAAATGCCGCCGAGGATGATGCCGCTCACCAGCAGCAGTGCCGTGCCGATGACGGGCAGGCGCCAACGGCCGATGATCGCGGTGACCACGAACAGCAACGCGACGACACCGGCGGCGATGGCGAGGATCGCGCGGCCGGGGATGGTGGCGTTGACCTCGGTGAAGCCGGCACCGGTCTGCAGGTAGCCGGCGCCGCGCGAGGCGAGCGTCGTGTACTGGTCGAGCCAGATGCTGAGTGCCTGGAGGGCCACGTAGAGAGCGGCCATGATCGCGAGCTGGATGCGGGCGGAACGCGAGATGCGCACCTCGCGGCCCGTGACACGGATCGCGCCGTAGAGGTAGGTGGTGGCGAGGGCGGCGATACCGGCGATGAGCACGATCGCCGAGGCGTAGGCGACGACGCCGCGGAAGAACGGCAGCTCGAACATGTAGAACGAGACGTCGAGTCCGAACTGCGGGTCGGTTTCACCGAACGGCGTGCGGTTGAAGTACTGCAGCACGACGGGCCAGCGGGTGGCCGCCGAGACGCCGGTGAAGAGTCCGAGAACTGCGGGAATGCCGAACATCGCGAGGCGACGCAGCGGCTCGATGACCTGCTGGTAGCGGTCGAGCTGGGAATTGAGCTTCGCGTAGACCGGGCGGGCGCGGAAGGCGACCTCGATGCTGATCCAGACGGGCACGGCCATCGCCAGGAACCCCACGACGAACATGACCGCGGTGGCGATCCACTGCGTCGTGAGCACGTTGAGGAAATCGAGCTGGTCGAACCACAGAACGTCGGTGTAGAAACCGGCGACGATGAAGAAGATCACCACCAGCACGGCGAGGATCGCTGCGGTGATCGCGAGGGTGACCCTCGTGCGGCTGACGGGTGGGTTTGCTGTGGAAGTCAAGCGACGGCTCCTGGCCTTAGTGGTCGGTCTCGGTCATCGTAACGGAGGCGACTGCTAGATAGCTGCGCCTTGTTGTCAGCCCGCCTCGCAGACGGGGAGATCGGCCGTCGAGGTCCCGGCCGAGACGGCCTCGAGTACGGCGAGCGAGTCGTCGAGAGTGGTGACGGCGAAGACGTCGAGTCCGTCGGGCACGTGTCCGACGACCTCGTCGCAGTTGTCGACCGGCGCGAGGAAATAGGATGCTCCCGCGCCCACCGCGCCGTACATCTTCTGGCGGATGCCGCCGATCGGGCCGATGGTGCCGTCGCCCGTGATGGTGCCCGTGCCGGCGATGTTCTCGCCGCCGTTGAGCTCGCCCGGAGTGAGCTTGTCGATGATGCCGAGGGCGAACATCTGGCCGGCGCTCGGCCCGCCCACCTTCTCGAGCTGGATCGTTACATCGATGGGGAACTGGAAGTCGCCCTTCACAGTTATGCCGACGATCGGCGCCGATGCGGTGCCGCCGCTCATGACCGGGGTCACCGCGAGCGTCTGCTCGGCGCCGTCGCGTTCGACGACCACGGTCGCGGGGGTGTCGACGCCGTTCGCGGCGATCGTCGCCTTCAGCCCCGTGACGTCGGTGAAGGTCTCGCCGTTGACGCTGACGATGGTGTCGCCGGCCTCGAGCTGCCCGTCGGCAGGGGTGCCCGCACCGATGTCGACGACCTCGAGGCTCGTGGTGAAGTCGTAGTCGAGCTCGGTGAGCGCGGCCGCGATCGCCTCCTGCTGCGAGTTCTGCATGTCGATCTGACTCTGCTCGTTCGACTGCTCGACCGTGACCCCCGCGGGGTAGACATTGTCGAGCGGCACGACCGCCTTGCTGGAGTCGAACCAGGCCGAGGCGACCTGGAACCAGTTCAGCCGGTTGTCGCGGTTGCCGTTGATCGACACCGTGAGCATGTCGAGCGCTCCGCTCGTGGGGTACGTCGTGGCATCCGCAATCTCGATCATGGGGACCTCTTCTCCCCCGACGTCCACCTGCCCGAGGGTGTTGAAGACCGGCCCGGGCTGTTCGATGACGTAGGGCGAGGGCACGAGCGCCACGACCAGCGTCACGAGCATCGCGAGCAGAATGAGGGACCAACCGACGGTCGACCCACGGGAGCGACGCGGCCGAGAGACCGGGTCGGAATCGGCGAAAAGCGTCACCGTAATCCTTTTGTTTAGACGGACGAAAAAGAGTGTTCGCCACGGGCGCACAGCCAGAAGAACCAGCCTAGGCGAAAACCCCGCCCCATCCGGCGCGCAGCAGCTAGCGTAGTTTGCATGCCTGAAGATTCACGGGAAGAGCCGTCCGAAGAAGAGTTCCGAGATATGCTGCGCGCCTTCCTGGAGGGCAACACCGACCTCGACCCGAGCAAGCTGGCGAGCGCCGCCGGACTGCCCAACGACCCCGAGGTCGTCGCCCAGCTGATCGCGCAATTGCAGAACGCACTGAAGACCAGCGGTGACGGCATCAACTGGGGCCTCGCCCTCGAGCAGGCGAAGAACATCGCGTCGCGCACGACCGTGGTGTCGCTGCCCGCCGAGCGGTCGCAGCTCGAACAGGCCTTCCACGTGGCGTCCCTCTGGCTGGCCGAGGCCACGGAGATCTCCGAGCTCACGGTCGAGCCCCGGCTGATGAGCCGCAGCGAGTGGGTGGCCGCGACGATGCCGATCTGGATCCAGCTCGCCGAGCCGGTCGCCACGAGCATCGCCGACTCGCTCACCGAGGTGCTGAAAGACCAGGCGCCCGAAGAGATGACCGACATGATCGCCGGCGCCAGCCAGCTCATGCGCAACGTCGGCGGCACGCTCTTCGCGATGCAGCTCGGCCACGTCGTCGGGCAGCTGTCGAGCGAGGTCGTCTCCGGCGGCGACATCGGCATCCCGCTTCTCGGCTCGCTGGCCGCGTCAGCGAATAGTGAATCAGAGCACGGCGAATCCGGCCAGCAGGCCGCCATGATCCCGCAGAACGTCGCCGCCTTCGCCTCGGGACTCGACGTGCCGGTCGACCAGGTGCAGCTGTACCTGGCCGTGCGCGAACTCGCGCACGCGCGGCTGTTCCGCCACGCCAAGTGGCTGCGATTGCAGCTCATGACCTCGATCACCGAGTTCGCCCACGGCATCCGCATCGACACGACCCGACTCGAAGAGCTCGCGAGCGACTTCGACCCGGCCAACCCCGAAGAGCTGCGCGCCGCCATGACCAGCGGCGCCCTGATCCCGCCGAAGTCGGACGACCAGCTCGCCGCCCTCGGGCGCCTCGAGACGACCCTCGCCCTCATCGAGGGCTGGGTCGACGTCGTGACCGCCCAGGCCACCTCGCGCCTTCCCTCCGCCGTCGCGATCGCCGAGACCGTGCGTCGCCGCCGCGCCTCGGGCGGGCCCGCTGAGTCGGCGTTCGCCACTCTGGTCGGCCTCGAGCTGCGGCCTCGTCGCCTCCGCGAGGCGGCGGCGATGTGGCAGGCGGTGACGGATGCCGTCGGTGCCGAAACGAGGGACGACCTGTGGTCGCACCCCGACCTGGTGCCCACGGCCGATGACATCACCGATCCGAGCGCCCTCGTGGCACGCCTGAAGGCCGGCACCCCGGCGCCGGACGACGTGGACCAGGCGATCGAAGACCTGCTGAACGACGACTCCACCGAGCGGCCGCGCGAAGACTGACGCAGCCTGCGGGTTGAGTAAAGCCCTCTAGGGCCTGTATCGAAACCTCGGGGAGTTTCGATACGTCGCTGGCGCTCCTACTCAACCCGCAACAGGTCTGTGGATAGTTCGCTCGCGCCCTGGCCCGGCCGTGCCATCCTCTCCCGCATGGTGCTGAAACTCGACCCGCGGTATCCGCTCGTCTGGCGGTCGCCGTCGAGCCTGCAGCTCGGCGTCGCCTCCCCCGTCGTTGTGCTGCACGAGGTCTCGACGGCCGACGAGCTGATGCTCTCGGCGCTGCTCGCCGGCGTCAGCCAGCCCGGGCTCGCGATGATCGCCCGGGGAGGGGGCGTGGACGACGACGCCGCGGCGGCCCTGCTCGCCGCCGTCGCCCCGGCGCTCGAGACGCCCGCGCCGGTGGGCGCCCACACGGTGTGCCTCGTCGGTTCGGGCGCGACCGCCGACCGCATCGCGGCGAACCTCGCCGCCGAGGGTGTGCTGGTGAACCGCGCCACCGAGGTCGAGGAGGCGGCAGCGACCTCGTGCGACCTCGCGATCGCGGTCGGGCACTTCGTTCTCGCGCCCGACCTGCACGGGCTGTGGCTGCGCCGCGACATCCCGCACCTGCCGGTCGTGCTGTCCGACACCAGCACGAGCGTCGGGCCGCTGATCGAGCCGGGCACCGGCCCGTGCCTCTACTGCCTGCAGCGGTACCACACCGATGCCGACCCGGCGTGGCCGGCGCTCTCGGCGCAGCTGTGGGGGCGGCGGTCGCAGATCGAGACGGCCCTCGTGGCCGGCGAGATCGCCGTGGCGGCGAGCCGCGCGGCGCTCACGAGGCTCGACGAGGGGCACGCGGCATCCGCGCATCTCTCGACGGAGATCGACTCGCGGTCGGGCGCGACCACGACCCGCGCCTGGCTGCCGCACCCCGAGTGCGGCTGCACCGGGGTCAGCGTTGCAGTTCGGCGAGGAAGCGGCTCGCCTGCCGCTGCCCTGGGCGGTAGCCGCCGGAATTCGTACCCGTCGCGGCCCACGACAGGCTCAACTTTCGCCGAGCCCGCGTAATGCCGACGTAGAGCAGGCGGCGCTCCTCGTCGATCGCCTCCTCGGTCTTCGCGTAGGTGATCGGCACGAGCCCTTCGCTGAGCCCGACGAGGTGCACCGAGTCCCACTCGAGCCCCTTCGCCGAGTGCAGCGTCGCGATGGTCACGGCCGAGAGCGTCGGCTCGTGCTGAGCGGCCTGACGTTCGAAGAGGTCGTCGACGAAGTCCCGGAGGGTGGTGCCGGCGGGCGTCTGCTCGGCGAGGCCCATGAGCGCGTTCAGCGATTCCCAGCGGTCGCGCACGGCGCCGCGGGTCTCGGGTGCCTCCTGGGTCCAGCCGAGGGAGCGCAGCACGTCGCTCACGGTCTTGAACAGCGGCTCGCCCTGGATCGAGACCGACGCCCCCTTGAACATCATGAGCGCCTCCTTGATCTCGCGCAGTTCGAAGAAACGGGTCGCGCCGCGCACCAGATAGGGCACGCCGATCGCGTTGAGGGCGGCCTCGATCGCCGCGGCCTGCACGTTGATGCGGAACAGGATCGCGATGTTCTCGGGCCGGGTGCCCTCGGCGATCTCGTCGGCCACCGCCTTGGCCACGGCGCGGGCCTCGGTCGTGTCGCTGTCGAAGCCGTCGACGAGCGGCGGGCGCATCGCGCCGGGGGGCACCTCGGCGTCGGGGGGCGAGTGCAGCGTGAGCGCGCCGGGTCTCCCCTTCATCAGCCGGTTGGCGGCCTCGATGATGCCGGGCGTCGAGCGGTAGTTCTGCTCGAGCCGCACAACCGTGGCGTCGTGGTAGGCGTTCTGGAAGCCGAGCAGGTACTCGGGCGTCGCACCGGCGAACGAGTAGATGGTCTGGCTGGCGTCACCGACGACGCACAGGTCGTTGCGCTCCCCCATCCACAGTTTCACGAGGTCGTGTTGCAGCGGCGAGACGTCCTGGTACTCGTCGATCACGAAGAACCGGTACTGCTCGCGCACCTGCTGGGCGACCCGCGCCTCGGTCTCGATCATGCCCGCGGTGGCGAGCAGCACGTCTTCGAAGTCGAGCTGGCGCCGTTCGTCTTTCAGGTTCTCGTAGGCCTGCTGCAGCGCGGTGGCCTTGTCGATGGTGAGCGCGGGCGGCAGGGTGCGCGACTGCGCGGCCACACCGTACTGCTCGATGCTCAGCCGTGAGACCTTGCGCCACTCGATCTCCGCCGCGGTGTCGCGCAGGGTCGCCGTGTCGAGCTTCAGCCGGATCGTTTCGGCCGCCTGGGCCAGCAGGCGCGCCTTGCTGTCGATGAGGCGCGGCATCGTTCCGCCGACGACCTGCGGCCAGAAGAAGTTCAGCTGCGAGAGGGCGGATGCGTGGAAGGTGCGCGCCGAGACCCCCGCGGCCCCGAGGTGGCGCAGTCGGCTGCGCAGCTCGCCCGCGGCCCTGCTGGTGAAGGTCAGGGCCATCACACGACCGGGCGGATACACGCCGGTGGCGACGCCGTAGGCGATGCGGTGGGTGATGGCGCGGGTCTTGCCGGTGCCGGCACCGGCCAGCAGGCACACCGGGCCGAGCAGGGTCTCGGCGGCGACCCGCTGCTGGTCGTCGAGGCCGGCGAGGAGGCTCTCCGCGCTGCGCAGCTCGCTCGACGTCACGCCGCGCCGTCGTCGAGCGGGCCGCCGTACCAGCGCTCGATGATCGAGCGGGCGATCGACGTCGGGCCTGGCAGCAGGATCTCGCCGAGCGAGTCGCGCAGCTCGTCGCGGCTGAACCAGCGCAGTTCGAGAATCTCGTGGCCGTCGGGCGTGAGCTCGCTCTCGACGGCGGGGTCGACGCGCGCGGTGAAGCCGAGCATCAGGGAGGCCGGGAACGGCCACGGCTGGCTGCCGAGATACACGGGATCGATGACGGTGACGCCCGACTCCTCGAAGATCTCGCGGATCACGGCCGCCTCGAGCGACTCCCCCGGTTCGACATACCCGGCGAGCAGCGAGAACCGGTTACTGGCCCAGAGCGCGTTCGACCCGAGCAGTAGTCGGTCGTGCGAGTCGGTGACACCCACGATGATCGCGGCGTCGGTGCGCGGGAAGATCTCGCGGCCCGTCGTCGGATCGACGCGCACCCAGCCCGCCTTGCCGGGCGAGGTGGCCACTCCGGTCTTCGGCGAGAACGGGTGCGAGGCGTGCCAGTTGACGATGCCGAGGGCTTCGGTGAAGAGGCCGGCGTCACGGTCGCTCAGCACGCCGCCGACCTGGCGCAGGTTGCCCCAGTCCGACTCGGCGAGATGGCCGGCGTCGGTCAGCACCGCTGCGACGACGGGTGTTCCGACCGGTTCCGGGCTGGTCGTCGAGATCGAGCGGCCGAGGTAGACGTAGAGCTCCGCGGCCGGCACCGCGCTCACCGGCACGAGGGCCAGCGCCGTCGGGGTCGACAGCAGCGCGCTGCCCTGGAACAGCGGGAGGATGCGCGTCGCGGGATCCTGCAAGAGCACACCGATGGCATCCGGAAGATCGCGTGTCAGATAGTCGCGGTCGACCTCGTACCGCGACAGAGGCAGACGGGCGAGGAAAGAATTCGGCATGATCAGGCCCATCGGAAGTGCGTGGCGTTCGGGGAAAGCGGGGGTGCGGCAATCTACCCTGTTGGGTATGGCCAGATCCCATCTCACTCTAGCCGCGCTCGCGACCTCGGCCGTCGACGACCTCGACCTCGTTGCCACGTCGAGCTTCGGCTCGGCGCAGAACAACGACTTCGACGCGGCCCTGCTCACCGCTCGTGATGGTCGCCACCTCATCATCCGGGTCCCCCGCAACGAGCGGGCCGAGGCGGAACAGTCCGCCGACCTCGTCGCACTGCGCGCGATCAGCGCCGGCGTGCGCACGCGCCTCCCCTTCGCCGTCTCCAGCTACGTCGGCCAGGTTCCCGTCTCGGGCACCCGCGCGATCGTCTACGACTTCGTCTACGGCACCAAGGTGGGCCTCGGCCGTCTCGACGCCGGACCCCACGGGCTCGCAGCGGCCATCGGGTCGTCCATCGCCGCCGTGCACATGTTGCCCACGAGTTTCGTCGCGGATGCCGGCCTGCCCGTGCTCACCGCCGGCGAGTGCCTGCGCGCCGCCGTGAGCGTGATGGACCGCGCTTCGGCGACCGGCCTCGTTCCGCCCGCCCTGCTCGGCCGGTGGGAACGCGCCACCGAAGACAGCAAGCTCTGGCAGTTCCAGACCACGCCGATCAACAGCGCGCTGAGCGCCGACTCGTTCCTCTCGTCCGACGGCGTCGTCACCGGCCTGCTCGGCTGGCAGGAGCTGCGAGTCGGCGACCCGGCCCGCGACCTCTCCTGGCTGCTCGGCGCACCGGAGGCCGTCGCGGACAGCGCCTTCGACTCGTACACCGCCGTCCGCGGCTCGGGCGACCGCCACGTGCGCCAGCGCGCGAAGCTCTACGCCGAGCACGAGATCGCCAAGTGGCTGCTGCACGGCACCGACACCCGCAGCACCGAGATCGTGGATGACGCGGTCGAGATGCTCAGCGCGCTGGTCGATTCGACCATCAACGATGTGATGAACCCGCTGAACCCGCAGACGATGGAGACCTCGACGATCGAAGACGTCGAGGCGCTGCTCGATCGCACCGAGCGCGCGGTCTAGATCCGGCTCTTCGGTCCCTGCCGCTTCCGTCAACAGGACGGATGCGCCGCCGCGACCGTTCGACAGGACGGATCGCGCGTCTGCGGGCACGCGGCCCTGTTCACCGTGGAGGCTCGGTCAGCCGATGCTCTCGCGCCAGAGGGCCAGCAGTTCGGCCTCGTCGAAGATGCGGTCGGGTGTCACGACCGTGTCGTCGGCCACGAAGTAGAACACCGCGTCGATGAGGTCGGGCGAGATGCCCGCCCAGCGCGCGTAGGCGAGCCGGTAGAGCGCCAGTTGCAGCTGCTTGCGTTCGAGGTCGGCGGCGTCTTTGGGCGCCTTGCCGGTCTTCCAGTCGACGACCTGGTAGCGGTCGCCGTCGCGGTAGACGGCGTCGATCTTGCAGATCACGATGCGGCCGTCGAACGGCAGGTGGATCTCGCGTTCCACGTCGACCGGCCTGCGACCGGCCCAGACCGAGCGCGCGAAGACGTCTTGCAGCCGCACCAGCTCGGCGTCGTTCGAGACGGCCTCGCCCTCGTCGAGCTCGAACCCCAGCGTGTCGAGCTCTTCGCTCGTGCCGCCCATACCGTAGCGCTGCTCGACCCAGGCGTGGAAGAGCGTTCCGATCTGGGTCGCCTTGTACGGACGCTCGGGCATCGGTCGACGCAGGGAGGATGCGACGGATGCCGGGTCGCTCACGAAGTCCTTGAAGCGAGAGGCGGAGACGCGGGTGGGAACCGCCACCAGCTCGTTGGCACCGATGCGTGCGGCACGCTCGCGCAACAGCAGGGTGAGGTCCTCGCTCCACTTGCCTGTCGGGTGCGGTGCGCCCGAGGTGGGCGTCTCGTCGGCGACCGCCGCCCTGACCGCCGCGGCCCCCGCCTCCACGCGCTGGCGGCGCACCCCCAACGGGTCGACCGGCCACTGCAGGTATTCGGGCTCGCTGCCGAGCGGGTTCTCTTCGTGGTCGCTCTCGACCGGCAGCTCGCCGATCACGCCCGACTCTTCGAGATCGAGCAGAAACTCGCTCGGCGTGCGCGGCTTCGACTGCTTCGACCAGAACGACCCGCTGAGCAGCAGCGAGTGCCGGGCGCGGGTGACGGCCACGTAGGCGAGCCGGCGTTCTTCGAGCCGGTGCCGGGTCTCGAGGTCGAGCTTGAACCGCTTGCGGTTGTCGTCGAACTCCTTCTGCGTCTCGATGCCGCGCCAGCGCAGCATCGGCAGCTCGTTCGCGTCGCCGCGGAACTCGTAGGGCAGAGCCCCCAGCGACAGCCAGCCGTTGTAGCCGTCTTTCGCCGCGCCCGGGAGTTCGCCCTCGACGAGGCGGGGCACCGCGACGATGTCCCACTCGAGCCCCTTCGAGCCGTGGATCGTGAGCAGCTGCACGGTTCCCGGCTCGGGGTCTTCTGGGCGCGGTCCGAGGCTGTCGCGCCACTCCGCCACGGCGAGCCAGCCGAGGAAGCCTCCGAGCGACGCGCGGTCGTCGCTCGCGAGGTAGCCGCCGAGCGCGTCGAAGAACGCCTCGAGGTTGCCGTTGCCGAGCGGCAGCCGGTCGTTAGCGGCGACCTCGATGTCGAGCATGAGCTCCTGCTCGACCAGGGTGACGAAGTCGACGAGCTCGAGCCCGGCGCGCGAGCGCAGCCGGGCGAAGAGCGCGCCGGCGTCGCGCAGCCGGTCGAGCCCGGTCTCGCTGAAGTTCTTCAGCGCCCCGTGCTCGCGACGCGAATGCGCGATGAAGTCGAGCGCCTCGACGATCGAGCCGCCCTCGTTGTCGGCGACCGAGTCGCGCATCGCCTGGCGCAGGTCGTCGTCGAGCGGCTGCTGGGCGTAGTCGCGGTCGCGCAGCCACGACGCGAGCCGGCTGAGCGCGTGGATGTCTTGCACTCCGAGCCGCCAGCGCGACCCGGTGAGCAGGCGGATGAGCTGCGATCCGGCAGTGGGGTCGTTGACCACCCAGAGGGCGCTCACGAGGTCCACGATCTCGGGCTCCTGCAGCAGGCCGCCGATTCCGAGCACGTGGTACTTCACGTCGGCCGCGTCGAGCGCGGCGGTGAACACCGACATCGTGGAGCGCGTGCGCATGAGCAGGGCGGCGGAGCGCTGCTCGCCCTTGGCCGACGGGATCGCCAGCTGGGCCTTGAGCCAGGCCGCTGTGCCCGCCGCCTCGTCGTTCACGGTCTCTTCGAACACGACCGAGAGGTCTTCGCCCGAGGCCGCCGGGCTCGCCGTGAGCGCGCCCACCTCGACGGTGGTCACGAGGTTGAGTTTCTCGACGAGGGCGTTGGCGGCAGCGAGGATCGCGTGCCCGTTGCGCCAGCTCGTCGAGAGGTCGTACTTCGCCACGCGGGCGGGCGTGCTGCTGAAGTCGGACGGGAAACTGCCCAGGTTCGCGGCGCTGGCGCCGCGCCATCCGTAAATCGACTGGTGCGGGTCTCCGACGGCCATGACCGCGTGGTCACGGAACAGTCTCTTCAGCAGGCGGGTCTGCACGACCGAGGTGTCCTGGTATTCATCGAGCAGAACGACCGCGAACCGCTGTCGCAGTTCTTCGGCGACCTTGGGCACGCGCTCGGTGGCCGTGAGCGCGAGCGAGACCTGGTCGGAGTACTCGACCAGCCCCCTGCTCGCTTTTGCGGCGGCGAACGCGTCGGCCAGGTCGAGCAGCACGGGCAGGCCCTGCACGGCCTCGACGGCCTTGCGCACGTCGGGGTAGCGCGCGTTCGACCGGCCGCCGTAGGGCAGCTCGAGCACCGAGCCGAGCTCGCCCACCATGCGGCGCACGTCGTCGGAGTCGTGCTCGATCTCGCTCAGCTCGTGGTTGAGGTTGATCACGGCCTTGGTCACGACGTCGACGCTCTTGTCGAGGTCGGCGAGCCGTTCGTCGTGGCTCGCAACCACGATGGACCGGGCGAGCTGCCAGCTGGACGCCTCGCTCAAGACGGCGGCGTCGCTCTCGCGGCCGATGAGCGCGGCGTTGTCGCGGTAGATCGAGTTGGCGAAGGAGTTGTAGGTCGCGACGGTGGGCGCGTCGAAGACGTCGTAGTCGTCGCCGATGAGGCCGGCCTCGGCGAGCTGTTCGATGCGTTCCCGGATGCGCGTGGCCAGTTCACCGGCCGCCTTGCGCGTGAACGTGAGCCCGAGCACCTCGCTCGGCTTCACGAGATCGTTGGCCAGCAGGTAGAGCACGCGGTTGGCCATGGTCTCGGTCTTGCCGCTTCCGGCGCCCGCGATCACGAGGGCCGGGGCGAGGTCGGCCTCGATCACGGCGCGCTGCTGCGGGGTGGGCGGGTTGCCCGCGATCGCGGCGGCGATGTCGAGGGCGCTGATCCTGGTCGAGACGGTCGTCACGCGTGTCAAGCGCTGACCGCCTTCGCCAGGTGGATGCGGTACTTGGGGTCGTTGCCGGAGCCGTAGCTGTCGAGGTTCAAGACCCCCGCGAACTCGGCGGCGGCCATGCCGATGGCCGCGAGCTCGATGCGCGCCCGCAGTTCGTCGAGTTCGGCCCCGACGAGCGGACCCTGCACGGCCTCGCGGTAGAGCTTGCCGCTTTTTCCGGATGCCACGTAGAGCAGTTTCGCGCCGCCGGGCTGGTGGCCGTCGGGCAGCTGCTCGAGCACGCCGTGGTCGTAGGCGAGCTGGTAAGCGCCGAGCTGGGCGTTGGCGTCGATCTTCGTCTGGTTGGTCTCGGCGCGCCCGGTCTTGAGGTCGACGATGACGATCGACCCGTTCTCGTGCTCTTCGACGCGGTCGATCTTGCCGTTGAGCTTGCCGCGGCCGACGACGACGCTGAATGCCGCCTCGGGTGCCACGAGCTTCCGGCCCGCCGTGTGGAAGTCGTGCAGGTACTCGGAGAGTCCGGCGGTGAGCACGCGCGCCGCCCGCTTCTGCTTCTCGGCGAGCCACGGCGACTCGAAGAGCAGCTCGCTCCACCGCGACTGCACGGCCTCCCACAGCGCGTCGAGCGACGGGTCGGTGGCGGTCTCCATCGCCCAGTGCACGATGGTGCCCAGCCCCATCGCCGTACTGGTCTGGGTGCCGCTCATCACGTCGATGAACCAGTTGAGCGGGCTCTCCTCGAACGCCTCGAGCTTCGACGGCGAGACGCCGACGACGACCTCGGGATCGTCGAGGTCGTGCAGCGGGCCGGTCGTCGACGGCGGCAATACGCCGTGCCACTCGGCGGGATCGGCGCCCGGAACGCTCTCTCTGGCCAGACGGGCAAGGGAGGCCGCGGCATCCGCCCGGTCTGTCGCCGCGAACGAGGGCGACGCGTCGGGGCGGGGCCGCACGAGTTCGCGGCGCAGCCTGCCGGTGACGCCGCGCAACGAGAGCGGGTGCCATTCGGTCGGGTCGAGTGCGACCGCGAGGCCGTCGGGCACGAGCCGGAAGAGTACCGACGCCGCTTCGTCTTCGTTTGCCACCGCCGAGAGGATGACCTGCTTGCGGGCGCGCGAGACGGCGAGCGCGAACATGCGCAGCTCGTCGCCGAGCACCTGTTTGCGCTGGTCGATGGCGTCCGAACCCGAGGCATCGGCCAGGGTCGATTTCGACGCCTCGACCAGCGCCTGGGGGTAGAGCAGGGATCCGCGGATGCGCAGGTTGGGCCAGACGCCCTCCTGCAGGCCGGCGACCGCGACGACGTCGAACTCCATGCCCACGGCGCCGGAGGGCGTGGTGACGAGCACGGACTCGCCGCTCGTCTGCGGCGCGAGGGTGTCTTCGGGCACCTCGGCCCCCAGCAGGTCGTCGATGAACAGGCGGGCGGAGTCGTTGGGGCGTCGCTCGGCGAAGCGGCGGGCGGCGGTGAACAGCGCCATCACTCCGTCGAGGTTGCGGTTGGCGTCTGCCGCGGTGAGGCCGGTTCCGAGAGCCTGCTCGAACCACACCTTGGCGAGGCCCGACCGCTCCCACACCAGCCAGAGCAGCTGCTCGATCGAGCCGTCGGTGTGTGCGAGCTCGCGGGTCGCCGCGAGGGTCTGGGCGATGCGGTCGGCGTTGCGGCCCATGCGGTGGTCGATCGTCGCGAACCGGCCGGGCGCGGAGAGCGCCTCCACGAGCAGGTCGTCGCTGCTGCGGTTGCCGCCGCCGGCGAGCTCTTCGGCGCGCAGGGCGACCCGCAGTCGGCGCAGGGCCAGCCGGTCGAAGCCGCCGAACGGGCTGAGCATGATCTCGGTGGCGAGCGGCGGCGTGAGCTCGGTGCGGCCGAGCGCGACGTCGACGACGGTGACGAGCGCGCGGGCGGCCTGGTCGTCGCGCAGGGCGGTCGCGCCGGCGAGGGTGTGGGTGGGCACCTCGGCGAGTGCGAGCGCGCGCGAGACCGGCCGGATGAGCGAGCCGGTGCGCACGACCACGGCCATGCGCGCGAAGGACACCCCGCCCAGCAGGTGGTGTTGGCGGAACAGGCGCGCGATCGCGGCGACCTCGCGGGCGGGCGTCGCGGCCTCGACGGTGACGACGGGCTGGGCGGATGCCGCGGCGCCCGCCACGGCCGCGTGCTGCCTGCCGGCCGCGGCGGTGCCGATGCGGTCGGTCACCGCGCTGGTGAGGGCGCGCAGCTCGGGGCCCTGCCGGTGTGCCGTGCTCAGGATGAAGGTGCGCAGGCCGGGCAGCCCCAGCCGCGTGGAGAGCGTGCCGAGGGCGTCACGTTCGCCGCTGCGGAAGGCGTTGGTCGCGACATCCGGATCACCGAAGGCGACCACGGCGACGCCGCGGGCCACGAACGCGCGCAGCAGGCCGATGGTGGCCTCGGTGGTCTCCTGCAGGTCGTCGACGATCACCAGCTTGAGCCGGCCGAGTTTGTCGCCGATGTCCTTCTCGAGCGCCGCGGTGGCGAAGGCCATGAGCTCGGCGGCGTCGAGCGCGTTCTGCGCCATCGACCCGACGATGCCGAGGTACTCGTCGATGAAGTCGGCGGCCGCGACCCATTCGGCGTGGTCGTGCAGCGCGCCGAGCTCGCGCAACCGCTGAGGGGAGACGCCGAACTCGGTGGCGCGCATCATCAGTTCGCGCAACTCGGTGCGGAAGCCGCCCAGCTGCCGCACCTCGGGCGCGAGGATCGCCGGCCACGCGGGCCCGGTGCCGTCGTCGATGTGCCCCTGCAGGATCTCTTTCACGATCTGGTCTTGGTCACCGCCGGTGAGCAGCTTCGGGCGGTCGGCCCCGGCGATCTGGGCCGCGTGCTGCACGAGTTCGAACGCCACGGAGTTGGTGGTGCGGGCGATCGGGCCGTTGGTGGCCACGCCGAGGCGCAGCGACAGAGCGTCGCGCAGGCGCGTGGCCGAGGCGCGGTTAGGCGTGAGCACCACGAGTTCGTCGGCGTTCCACCCGCGCTGCAGCACGCGGTCGGCGACCAGCTCGATCAGGGTCGCGGTCTTGCCGGTGCCCGGGGCGCCGATCACGGCCGCCGATTCGGCGTCTGCGGTGTCGACGACGGCCCGCTGCGAGGGGTCGAGCGGTACACCCGCGGTACCCGCGGCGGGAGCGTTCGCTCGTTCGAATCCCCGGATGGCCACGCTCAATACGGTACCCGGCGGCACCGACACGGCCGTCCAGCGTTATGCCGACAGTGAACGTGTCGGCGGCGTGCTCGCGCGGTGTCGTAATCTTGCATCGTGGACATTCGCATCGGAATCATCAACAGCCCCCGTGAGATCAACTTCGAGTCGTCGCAGACGGCCCAGGAGGTCGAGTCGATCGTCGCGACCGCCCTCGAGTCGAACACCACGTTCGTCAAGCTCGTCGACAGCAAAGGCAAGCTCTACATCGTTCCCGTCTCGGGCATCGGCTACATCGAGATCGGCTCCGAGTCGACCCGTCGCGTCGGTTTCGTGGCCTGACCATGGAGCTGCTGTTCGTCGTGCTCATCGCCGCGGGCGTCGGCTTCACCCTGCCGTTCCTGCTGCGCGGACGTGAGACGTACGGCGTCGCGCTTCCCGCCGGTGTGGCGGCAGCCGTGTCATCCGTCGTCTGGGTCGGCCTGCTCTGGCTCGGCTTCACGTTCGACGGCGGCTGGATCTGGGTGATCGCCCTCGCGGCCGGCATCCTCGCGGCCCTCGTTGTGGCGCTGCGCATCCCGCGCCGTCGGCACGAGGCCGACCGTGCGCTGCTCACCGAGCTGTCGGGCGGCCGCGCGTAACCAGGCCGAACGCGCCCGCGCTGTTCTCTCGGCGCGCGGCTGCTGCCTGCGCAACCGCGCAGCGCCGATGGGACAGCGCCGGCGGGACGTTGAAGGTCAGGCCGTGAGCCCGAGGCCGTCCATACGACGCGTGTGCGCGGCGATGAGCTCGGTGAACACCGGCTCGATGCGCGCCTCGTCGCTCACGCTGATGGCGCTCGGCGCGAGCGTGGCGCGCGCGACCAGCATCGTGTCGCCCACGAGCCGGCGGCCCCACATGGCGAGGCGCGAGTCGAGTGTGTCGTCGGCCTCGATCTCGCGGCGCAACTCGTCGGCGAGCAGCTCGGCGCCCGAGTCGGCGCGGAGCACCGTGGTCACCCGCGCGGCGTAGTCGCTGGGGAGTCCGGCCGCGAGGTGCACGAAGAAGTCGTCCAGGAACCCCGCCGTGATGTGGCAGGCGAGCAGTTCCTCGAACCAGTCGCCGCCCTGCGTGGCGCGCTGGTAGTCGTCGATCGCGCGGGTGAACGGCTGCATAACGGCGCCCGGTTCTTCGCCGTGACGGCGGATTTCGGCGGTGAGCCCGTGGTGTTTGGCGAGCGACAGAGCGGCTACCCGGCTCAGGACCTCCTTGGCCTCGGTCGTGGGCGCGATGGCCATGGCGCGGCCGAGGTTCTCGAAGATGGTCAGCTGCAGATACGCGGCCTTGCCGAGGAAGGTGAGGAGGTCGGGCGTGAGTTCCGCGAGGTCGACCTTCGTGGCAGGTTCGGTCTCCGACCGGGGACGAAGACGCGGAACTTCTGCGCGCTTGCCCGTGCGCGAAAACCAATTGACCACGAGGCCAGCTTAGGGGGCGCACACGCCGTGGGCAGCGCGGCGACCCCTCTTCCCAGCACAAACGGCTAAACTGACGCCAATGCCCCCCATTTCTGGCGGGGGCCCTACGCCCTAGGACAAAGCGGGCGTACCTCGTAATCCGTAAGGGCTCACTCAATTGACATTCGCTGATCTCAAGGTCGACCAGGACATGGTCGACGCACTCGCAACCAAGGGCATCGTCGAGCCCTTCCCCATCCAGGAGCAGACCATCCCCATGGGTCTCGCCGGACAGGACATCATCGGCCAGGCCAAGACGGGTACCGGTAAGACCCTGGGGTTCGGTCTCCCCCTGCTGCAGGAGCTCGGGCTGAACCCCGCCCCCGGCGTGCAGGCGCTGGTCGTCGTACCGACGCGCGAGCTGTGCGTTCAGGTTGCCGAAGACCTCACGCTCGCGGCATCCAACCGTTCGACGCAGGTCGCTGCCATCTACGGCGGCAAGGCCTATGAGGGCCAGGTCGAGCAGATCAAGGCCGGCGCGCAGGTCATCGTCGGAACGCCGGGCCGTCTCCTCGATCTCGCGAGCCAGCGCATGCTGTCGCTCAAGGACATCAAGGTCATGGTGCTCGACGAGGCAGACAAGATGCTCGACCTGGGATTCCTCAGCGACATCGAGAAGCTCTTCGCGCAGACGCCGACGACCCGCCACACGATGCTCTTCTCCGCGACGATGCCCGGCCCGATCGTGGCGCTCGCGCGTCGCTTTATGAACAAGCCGATCCACATCCGCGCCACCGACCCCAACGAGGGCCTGACGCAGAAGAACATCAAGCACGTCGTCTACCGCGCACACTCGCTCGACAAGGACGAGGTCATCGCCCGCATCCTGCAGGCCGAGGGCCGCGGCAAGACCGTCGTCTTCACGCGCACGAAGCGCGCGGCGGCCAAGCTCGTCGAAGAACTCAACGACCGCGGCTTCAACGCCGCCGCCGTGCACGGAGACCTCAACCAAGACCAGCGCGAGCGCGCGATGGTCGCGTTCAAGGCCGGCAAGAAAGACATCCTGATCGCTACGGATGTCGCGGCGCGCGGTATCGACGTCAATGACGTCACCCACGTCATCAACCACACCATCCCCGAGGACCACGACACGTACCTCCACCGCGCCGGCCGCACCGGCCGCGCGGGCAAGACCGGTATCGCCGTGACGTTCGTCGACTGGGACGACATGCACAAGTGGTCGCTCATCAACAAGGCGCTCGAGATGGGTATCCCCGAGCCCATGGAGACCTACTCGTCGTCGCCGCACCTCTACGCCGACCTCGACATCCCCGCAGACTCGAAGGGCCGCCTCAAGACGGCCGGCCCGCCCCGCGTGCGCGAACCTCAGGCACAGTCGGGTTCGCGCGACGGTGGCCGCGGCGGCCGTGACGGCGGCCAGCGCTCCGGCGGCGACCGTGGCGGGCGCCCGCCCCGCGACTCAGCGG
>NZ_JBKKAD010000028.1:0-3384 GCF_046714715.1 Conyzicola sp.
GCGCAAGGCTGCCAACGAGCGTTTCGAGGCGTCAGGCGGACGCCGCCCGTCGCGTGGCAAAGAGGCTCCCGGCGCCGAGCAGCGCCCGCAGCAGCAGCGCCGCGCGAAGTCGAGCGACGAGGTCGAGGTCGTCACCGGCCGCAACTCGGTGCTCGAGGCACTGCGCGCCAACATCCCGGCCCAGACGCTCTACATGGCCACGCGCATCGAATACGACGACCGCGTGAAAGAGGTCGTCAAGCTCGCGACGACCCGCGGCATCCCGATTCTCGAGGTCATGCGCCCCGAACTCGACCGCCTCGCCGGCTTCGACTCGGTGCACCAGGGCCACGCGCTCAAGGTGACGCCGTACGAGTACGCGCACCCCATGGAGTTGCTCGAGAAGATCGAGAAGTCGGGCCGCGTGCCGCTGCTCGTCGCGCTCGACGGCATCACCGACCCGCGCAACCTCGGCGCCATCATCCGTTCGGTCGCCGCGTTCGGCGGACACGGCGTGATCGTTCCGCAGCGTCGCTCGGTGGGCCTCACCGCCTCTGCCTGGAAGACCTCGGCCGGCGCCGCGGCGCGCACGCCCGTCGCGATGGCGACCAACCTGACAGCGACGATCAAGGCCTACAAGGAGGCGGGCGTTTTCGTGCTCGGCCTCGCGGGCGACGGCGACGTGTCGCTGCCCGACCTGCAGCTGGCGAAAGAGCCCGTGCTGCTCGTCATCGGCAGCGAGGGCAAGGGCCTTTCCCGCCTCGTCACCGACAACTGCGACGCCATCGTGTCGATCCCGATCAACGCGTCGACCGAGTCGCTGAACGCCGGCATCGCCGCGTCGGTCGCGCTCTACGAGGTCAGCCGCCTGCGCGCGGCCGCGAAGAAGAAGTAGCAGCCCCACGCAGGTTGAGTGGGCCCCCGGGTCTCGCAACTCAGGCAGGATGTGGACGGGCGGGTGGGGTGCCCCGGTTTCGCGCGGGTGGCGCCGCGGCATCCGCGATTCTGCCTGAGTTACGAGATGGGGCGGCGGGCCGTGTTCGTGATTCAGGATGACTCGGGGCGCGGGTCTGGCGCTGCGGCGTGCTGGCGCGGGCGGGTACGGCGGAGCTGGTGATCCGTCCGGAATGACGAACACCGATCGCGCAACTCAGGCAGGATGTCGACGGGCGGGCGTGGTGCCCCGGTTTCGCGCGGGTGGCGCCGCGGCATCCGCGATACTGCCTGAGTTGCGAGATGGGGCTAGACCGTTGAACGCCAGTCGTCGGCTACCACGTCGACCGGCAGGGTGATCGCGCCGGTGGGCGGGTCGATCACGGTGGCCTCGTCGCGACGGTGACGCAGCACGGTCTCGACGTAGCTCGACACGGCCTCGGCGAGGGGGATGTCGCGGCTCTCGTTCTGCGCCATGTACCAGCGGTGGTCGAGCAGCTGGTGGAAGATCTCGGCGGGCTCGAGTCGTCCGCGCAGGTCGCGCGGGATCGCGCGGATCACGGGCTCGAAGACGCGCTGCGCCCACTCGTGCGCCACGACCTCCTCGTCGAGGTTCTGCTTGCCGAAGCTCGCGGTGTACGAGTCGAGGTCGTTGAGCAGGCGGCGCGCCTGGTTCTCCTGCGCGTCGAGTCCGGTGAGCCGCAGCAGTCGCCGCGAGTGGTGGCCGGCGTCGACGACCTTCGGCTGGATGCGCACCTTGGTGCCGGTCTCGTCGGTCTTGATCGCCAGCTCCTCGATGTCGAAACCGAGGTCGTTGAGGCGCTGCACGCGGTCGTTGATGCGCCAGCGTTCCGACGAGTCGAACTGCTCGGAGCCGGTGAGTTCCTTCCACAGCGTGCGGTACTGCGCGACGATGCCGTCGCTGATCGCGATCGGGTCGACCTCTTCGGCCATCTTGCCGCCGGCCTGCAGGTCGAACAGCTCGCCCGCGATGTTGACGCGGGCGATCTCGAGGTCGTTCTCGCGCTGGCCGTTGGAGAGCCCGTCGTAGAGCTGGCCGGTCTCCGCGTCGACGAGGTAGGCGGCGAAGGCGCCGGCGTCGCGGCGGAAGAGCGTGTTCGAGAGCGACACGTCGCCCCAGAAGAATCCGACGACGTGCAGGCGCACGAGCAACACCGCGAGGGCGTCGACGAGGCGGGTTGCGGTGTCGGGGCGCAGGGTCTGCGAGAAGAGGGCGCGGTAGGGGAGCGAGAACTTGAGGTGGCGCGTGACCAAGGATGATTCGAGGGCTTCGCCGCCGACCGTCGTGCGGTTGGTGATCACGGCGATCGGGTCGACGCAGGGGATGTCGAGACGCTGCAGGGTGCGCAGCATGTCGTACTCCTTGCGCGCCAGTTCGGCCGAGGTCTCCTTGATCGCGACGACGTAGCCGCTCAGGTGCACGAACCTCACCAGGTGGCGTGAGATTCCCTTCGGGAGCGCTGCGATCGTGTCATCCGGCCACACCTCGAGGGGGAGACTCCAGGGGAGGTCGAGCAGGGCGGGATCGACCGTCGCCGCAGTGATGTTCAGTGAGCCACTCATGTTTTGCCTACTTACGGCCCGGGCGGGCCCTTAACGCGGATCGAGCTTGCCGCGATCTTCCGACGATTGTCAGGGGGGATCTCGACAAGCTCGATCAGCGAACGGGTATAGCTCGATCAGCGAACGGGTACTAGCTTGCGACGACTGCCTTCTTGCTGAGGCGCAGTCCGGACTCGGTGTTGAACACGTGCACGTGGTTCGGCTCCGGGAGGACGAAGACCTTCTCGCCGGCGTTCGGGTGCGAACGGCCGTCGACGCGGGCCACGATGTCGACGCGGTTGCCGTCGATCTCGGTGTGGCCGTAGAGGTAGCCGTCGGCGCCGAGCTCTTCGACGAGGTCGACGTCGACCGGGAGGCCTTCGCCGGTCGACGAGACGCGGATGTCTTCGGGGCGGATTCCGATGGTGACCTTCTTGGCGGTCGCTTCACCGAGGGTGTCGCGGTCGACAGCCGCGATCGCCGTTCCGAACTTGAGGCCGCCGTCGACGACGTCGGCGTCGAACAGGTTCATCGCGGGCGAGCCGATGAATCCGGCGACGAACACGTTCTGAGGCTGTTCGTAGAGGTCGCGCGGAGTTCCGACCTGCTGGAGCACGCCGTCCTTGAGGACCGCGATGCGGTCGCCCATGGTGAGGGCCTCGGTCTGGTCGTGGGTCACGTAGACCGTGGTGACGCCGAGGCGGCGCTGCAGCGACGCGATCTGCGTGCGGGTCTGCACGCGCAGCTTGGCGTCGAGGTTCGACAGCGGCTCGTCCATGAGGAACACCTGCGGCTGGCGCACGATCGCGCGGCCCATGGCGACGCGCTGACGCTGGCCACCGGAGAGCGCCTTCGGCTTGCGGCCGAGGTAGGGCTCGAGGTCGAGCAGCTTGGCCGCCTCGAGCACGC
>NZ_JBKKAD010000029.1:0-32905 GCF_046714715.1 Conyzicola sp.
CCCTTTCACCGTTTCCCCCTCTCGACTCCCGCAAGGACACGCTTCCTATGACCGCAACAGCCCTGGCCGACGAACGGCGGGTGAGACGCATAGCGTTCGGCAACCGCCTGAGCTACTGGGACTTCAAACTCTCCCCGTACCTCTACGTCTCCCCCTTCTTCATCCTGTTCGCCCTCACCGGGCTCTTCCCGATCCTCTACACGGCCTATGTCGCGGTCTTCGACTGGCACATCATCGGCGGCCAGGGCGACTTCGTCGGCGCCGGAAACTTCGAGTGGGTGCTCGGCCAGGAGAAGTTCTGGATCGCGCTGCGCAACAGTTTCAGCATCTTCCTGCTCTCGGCCATCCCGCAGGTGATTCTCGCGCTCATCATCGCGGCGGTGCTCGCCCAGAACCTGCGCGCGAAGACCTTCTGGCGCATGGGAGTGCTCGTGCCCTACGTGGTCGCACCCGTCGCCGTCGCGCTCATCTTCAGCAACATGTTCGGCGACCAGTACGGACTCATCAACAACGTGCTCGGCAGCGTCGGTCTCGACCCGGTCGGCTGGCACTCGCAAGTCGTGCCGAGCCACCTCGCCATCGCCACGATGGTGAACTTCCGCTGGACCGGCTACAACGCCCTGATCTTCCTCGCCGCGATGCAGGCGATCCCGCGCGACTACTACGAGGCCGCGATGCTCGACGGCGCGAGCAAGGTGCGCCAGTTCTTCTCGATCACGATCCCGTCGCTGCGACCCACCCTGATCTTCGTCATCATCACCTCGACGATCGGTGGCCTGCAGATCTTCGACGAGCCCCGTATGTACGACACCACCGGTGCCGGCGGTTCGAGCGCCCAGTGGCTGACGATCACCATGTTCATCTACAACCAGGGCTTCGGCCAAACGGGCGGCGGCCAATTCGGCCACGCCGCCGCAGCCGCGTGGCTGCTCTTCATCATCATCATCATCGTCGGGCTCATCAACCTCGCGGCGACGCGGGCTATCGCGAGCGCGGGATCGAGAAACGGCAAATGACCACGTCAACCGCACCCGGCTGGTTCACCCGCCGCAAAGCCAGATCCGCCGCCACGAACAAGCCGGGCCTCTTCGGCTACGCGTTCCTCGTCATCGTCATCCTTCTGGCGCTGTTCCCCCTCTACTGGTCGCTCCTGATCGGTAGCGGTGACTCGTCCACGATCAATAAGCAGAACATCGACTGGCTGCCCGGCGGCAACTTCCTCAAGAACGCAGCGGCCGTGGTGAATGATCCGAGCGTCGGGTTCTGGCGGGCGCTGACCAACAGCATCATCGTTTCCACCGTAGTGTCGTTCTCGGTCGTGCTGTTCTCGACGCTCGCGGGCTACGCGTTCGCCAAGCTCAGGTTCAGGGGCAGCCGCCCGATGCTGATGTTCATCATCGCGACGATGGCCGTGCCGACCCAGCTCGGCATCGTGCCGCTGTTCATCGCGATGTCGCAGTGGCTGCACCTCAGCGGCACTCTCCTCGCGGTGATTCTGCCCGCCCTCGTCACTGCGTTCGGCGTGTTCTGGATGACCCAGTACCTGACCCAGGCGCTGCCCGACGAGCTCATCGAGGCCGCCCGAGTCGACGGCGCGTCGATGATCCGCACGTTCTGGCACGTGGGCCTGCCCGCCGCCCGACCGGCGGCGGCCATGCTGGCGCTGTTCACTTTCGTCGCGACGTGGACGAATTTCTTCTGGCCGTTCATTATTCTGGACAGCAACAACCCCACTCTTCCCGTGGCGTTG
This sequence comes from Conyzicola sp., assembly GCF_046714715.1. GTDB lineage: Bacteria > Actinomycetota > Actinomycetes > Actinomycetales > Microbacteriaceae > Conyzicola. Next base: position 1,751 of record NZ_JBKKAD010000029.1, read on the forward strand.
TCGCTGCTGCAGAGCAACTACTTCGTCGACTACTCCATCGTTCTCGCCGGCGTTTTGCTCTCCACCATCCCGCTGCTGATCCTGTTCGCGGTAGCGGGCAGGCAGCTCGTCTCGGGAATTATGCAAGGAGCGATCAAGGGATGACCGGACTCATCGACACCACGCGCCCCGCGCCGGTGCCCCAACCGACCGACAAGCGCGCGTTCCCCAGCGACTTCCTCTTCGGGGTGGCGACCGCCGCGTACCAGATCGAGGGCGCAGCGCACGAAGACGGACGCACCGACTCCATCTGGGACGCCTTCGCCCGCGTGCCGGGCGCCGTCGTCGACGGGCACGACGGCGAGGTGGCCTGCGACCACTACCACCGCTACGAGAGCGACGTGGCGATGATGGCCGACCTGGGCCTGCAGACGTACCGTTTCTCGACATCGTGGTCGCGCATCCGGCCCGATGGCGGCCCCGTCAACCCGAAGGGCCTCGATTTCTATTCGCGACTCGTCGACTCCCTGCTCGAGAAGAACATCAAGCCCTGGCTCACGCTCTACCACTGGGACCTGCCGCAGGCCCTCGAGGAGAAAGGCGGCTGGGCGAACCGCGACACCGCGCTGCGCTTCGCCGAGTATGCGGTCGACGTGCACGCGGCCCTCGGCGACCGGGTGCAGAACTTCACCACGCTCAATGAGCCGTGGTGCTCGTCGTTCCTCAGCTACATCGGCGGCGAGCACGCGCCGGGCCGCCAGGACACCGAGGCCGGCCTCGCCGCCGGCCACCACCTGCTGCTCGCGCACGGGCTCGCGGTGCGCGAACTGCGCGCGCTCGACCCGACGCTCGGCCTCGGAATCACGCTGAACCTGACCGTGGCCGACCCCGTGGACCCGACCGACGAGGGCGACGTCGATGCCGCCCGCCGCATCGACGGCCAGTTCAACCGGTTCTTCCTCGACCCGATCTTCCGCGGCGAGTACCCGGCCGACGTTCTCGACGACCTCGCGGGCCTCGGGCTCGAGAAGTACATCGAGCCCGGCGACCTCGACATCATCTCGACCCCGATCGATGCCCTCGGCGTCAACTACTATCACGGCGAGGCGCTCACGGTTCATCCCGTCGAGCTGGAGATGTCGACCGCCGCGCCGTCGGAGCGCCCGAAGCGATCGCCCTTCCCCGCACCCGAGGGCATCTACTGGAAGCTGCGCGACCTGCCACTCACCGCGATGAACTGGGAGGTGCAGCCCGAGGGGCTGACCCGCCTGCTGCGCCGCATCAACGACGAGTACACGGGCACCGCCGTCAAGCTCTACGTCACCGAGAACGGTGCGGCCTTCGACGATGTGGTGGCACCGGATGGCGCCGTTCACGACGCGGAGCGGGCGGAGTTCTTGCGCGTCCATTTGAGCGCGATCCAGGACGCGATCGCCGAGGGCGTGAACGTCTACGGCTACTTCTACTGGTCGCTGATGGACAACTACGAGTGGGCCTGGGGCTATCACAAGCGTTTCGGCATCGTACGGGTCGACTACGAGACGCAACAGCGCACGCTCAAGGACAGCGCCCTCGAGTACCAGCGCATCATCGCAAACCGCGCGCTGTAGCGTGGGGTTATGAGCAGCTCCCCGTCGCGACGACTCCCGCCGACACTCGAAGAAGTGGCCGCCGCGGCGGGCGTCTCGCGGTCGACGGTCTCGCGCGTCGTCAACGGATCCACCCGGGTGAGCGCCGAAGTACTCGAGAACGTCACGCGGGCGATCGACGAACTGCGCTACGTGCCCAACCGGGTGGCACGATCGCTGGCCAACCGCCAGACCATGGCGATCGCGCTCGTCGTGCCCGAGGAGACCACCCGGTTCTTCGGCGACCCGTACTTCGCGTCGATCGTCGATGGGATCGCGAGCGCGCTGCAGCCGAGCGACTACGTGCTCAACCTGCAGTTCGCGAGTCCGGGAGCACCCTCGGAGAAGACCGTGCGCTACCTGCTCGGCGGCAACGTCGACGGGGCGATCGTGGTGTCGCACCACTCGGGCAATCACTTTCTCGCGAGCCTCAGCCACAGCCTGCCCGTGGTCTTCGGCGGGCGTCCGCTGCACCCGGACGAGCAGCCGAGCTACTACGTCGATGTCGACAACGTGGCCGCCGCCGAGATGGGCACCCGCTATCTGATCGATCAGGGGCGTCAGCGCATCGCGACGATCACCGGCTCGAGCGATATGCCCGCCGGTATCGACCGCGAGGCGGGCTGGCAGCGGGCGATGGACCGCGCCGGGCTGCGCACCGACCTGGTCGCCCGGGGCGACTTCTCGATGGCGAGCGGGGCGCGCTGCATGCGCGCGCTGCTCGACCGGGCGCCGGGCCTCGACGCCGTGTTCGTGGCGAGCGACCTCATGGCCACCGGCGCGGTGTCGGTGCTGCGCGAGCGCGGGCGGGCGATCCCGAGCGACGTCGCGGTCGTGGGCTTCGACGACAGCCCGGCGGCGATCGGCGGCGAGGTAGACCTGACCACCGTCTTCCAGCCCTCGGTCGAGATGGGCGAGGCGATGGCGCACATGCTCGTCGGCCTGCTGCGCGGCGAGGAGCCCGGCCCGGTGACGATCATGCCGACGCGGATGGTCGTGCGGGAGAGCGCCTAGGCGTCTGGGTCGCCGTCGCACCGGTCGCGAGGCGGTCCCCAGCATGGCCGGCGAGAGTGCCCGTGGTCACGTCAGGCGAGCTTGTAATAGTCGGGCTCGATGTTCTCACCGCGGTCGAGCCCGTCGAGCAGTATCATTTCCCGATCCGTCAGCTCGAAGTCGAAGACCCGGAGGTTCTCGGCCAGCCGGGCCGGGTTCGCGCTCTTCGGAACGGTCACGAGACCGTGCTGCACGTGCCAACGCAACACGATTCGCGCGACGCTCACCCCGTGCGCCTCGGCGATGGCCGCGATCGCCGGGGAGTCGAACACCCCGCCGCGAGCGAGCGGAGACCACGACTCGGTGATGATGCCCAGACGGTCGTGGTTCGCCCGCTCGCTCTCGCGGATGTTGAAGGGGTGCAACTCGATCTGGTTGACGGCCGGAATCGCTCCGCCGAGCGCGATGAGATCATCGAGCTGTGTCGGCGAGAAGTTGGAGACTCCGATGTGTCGGGTCAACCCGCCCTGCTGTGCTGCCTCGAGCCCCTGCCAGGCTTCGCGATGGAAGCCGCCGAGGCTGTAAGGCCAGTGGACTAGATAGAGGTCGAGGTAGTCGAGACCTAGCGCGTCGAGCGAGGCCTGCGCCGCCGTCACCGCCCTCTCATGGTCGGCGATCCAGAGCTTCGTGGTGACGAAGAGTTCTGTGCGGTCGATACCCGAACGGCGAATGCCCTCCCCCACCCCTCTCTCATTGCCGTAGATGTGGGCTGTGTCGATCAAACGGTAGCCGGCCTCAATCGCGGTCGCGACGGTGGTCGCGGTGGTCTCGTCGTCCATATCGAAGACGCCGAGGCCGAGCTGCGGCATTCCGATGCGCTCGGCCAGACCGGTGTGTACGGACACGGTTCCTACTCTCTTTATTGAACGCTGGTTCTAAAAAGAATTGGTACCACAGAATGCGGGCGCGGCGCAAAGACCAGCGCCGCGAGCTAGACCGAGATGCGCTCGAGGAACGCGTCGGCGATTGCGCGCTGACGCTCGGGAACCATGTCGTCGGGATACATCACGGCCTGCACCGAGATGCCGTCGATGAGGGCCTGGATCTCATCGGCGAGCACGTCGTTGCTGACGGACGAAACCAGCTCCCCACGTTCACGCCCCGATTGGAGCATCCCGACCCACCATTCGCGCCCGCCCACGATCGAATCGCGGCGCACGGCGTTGAGGCGATCGTTGACGAGCGCCTGCGACCAGAAACTGACGTCGAGGACGGCCTCGATGCGACGCACCTCGTCGAACGGCAGGGCTTCGTAGAGGGCAGTGCGCACTGCGGCCATGCCGGTGGCCCCCTCGTTCGCGACGGCCGCGCGATCGAAGACCCGCTGGAAAGCGAGCTTGTGCGCCGAGATCAGGATGTCTTCTTTGTTGCTGAAGTAGTGCGACAGAACCCCGTTTGAGAACCCGGCTTCTCGCGCGATCTCGCGGATGGTCGCCGCCTCGATGCCCTGTTGTGCGATTACCCGCCAGGTCGCCTCGAGAATCTCACGACGACGCTGTTCGTGATCGACGATCTTGGGCATGGCTATTGCCTCTTCCTGAGAGAAGTGAGTGTTCCCAACTATTTTGGACGCTCGACTTAATTTACCTGATTGAAACGTTCCCGATATTTATCTTGAACACGCGTCCGAAAAACTGTGTACATGCTCCCCCGTGCCCCGCACGGATCTCGTACACGAAGGAATCGCGATGACTATCAGCACTCCGCAACGCCAGTTGCTCGCCGACGCCGCCCTGCGTGAGCGCGCCTCCGCGGTCGTTCCCGGCGGCGTCTACGGGCACATGAGCGTGATGCGCCAGATGCCGCCGAGCTACCCGCAGTTCTACTCGCGCGGTTCCGGCGCACGGGTTCACGATGTCGACGGCAATGAGTACATCGACTTCATGTGCGCGTTCGGCCCGATGATCGCCGGTTACGCGAATCCGGTGATCGACGCGGCCGCCCGCGAACAGCAGGTGCTCGGCGATGCGCTCTCGGGGCCGACCTCCCACTTTGTGGCACTCGCCGAGCTTCTGGTCGAAACGGTGGCTCACGCCGAATGGGCCATGTTCGCCAAGAACGGCACGGATGCCACGTCCATCGCCGTGGTCACGGCACGCGCGGCCACCGGCAAGACGAAGCTGCTCAAGGCCCGCAAGTCCTACCACGGGGCCAACGCCTGGTTCACGCCGGCGCCCGCGGGCGTCACGGCAGCCGACCGTGCCAACATCATCGAGTTCGACTACAACGACATTGCATCGGTCGAGACCGCCGTCGCCGAGGCCGGCGGAGACGTAGCCGCGATCATCGTCACCCCGTTCCGCCACGATGGGCTCACCGATCAGGAGTACGCGACGCCCGAGTTCGCCGTCGGCGTGCGCGCCATCGCCACACGCATCGGCTCCGCGCTCATCCTCGACGAGGTGCGCACCGGGTTCCGCATCGATGCCGCCGGCGCCTGGGAGCAGTACGGCGTGCGCCCCGACCTCACCGCATTCAGCAAGGGAATAGCCAACGGCTACGCCCTCGCCGCCGTGGTCGGAATCGACGCGTTCAAGCAGGCCGCCTCTGAGATCTACGTAACCGGGTCGTTCTGGATGGGCGGCGTCTCGATGGCGGCCGCGGTCGCCACCCTCGGCATCCTCACCAACGGGGGCATCGCCGCGATGACGAGCGCCGGCGACGCGTTCCGCACCGGGATCCAGACACAGGCCGAGGCACACGGATTCACCGTGGTGCAGACCGGACCGGTCACGATGCCCTTTCTCCGATTCGAGGACGACGCCGAGCTCAGTACGGTCTTCGCGTTTACCGACGCCGCCATCAGGAGGGGCGTCATCCTGCACCCCTGGCACAACATGTTCCTCTCAGCGGCGCATACCGACGACGACATCCGCGACGCGCTCGAGCGCACCGACGACGCCTTCGCTGAGACCCGCTCGCTCTTCCCCCTGTAACTGCCCTTCCCCACCGCACCACCACCCCCCACCAAGGAGATCTGATGTCTGATCGACGTACCCGATCCGGTGGCTGGAAAGCAGCCATCGCCACCCTCGCGCTCGCCACGACCGCGCTCACCGGCTGCTCGTCGGCCGGCCTCGCCACCTCGGGCGGCGCCGACCGCCAACTCGTGATCGCCCGCGCAATGGACGTGAGCACCCTCGACCCGCAGCGAGGCTACTGCGACACCTGCCAGATCGTGTTCAGCGCGCTCTACGAGACGCTCGTCACCGTCGATCCCGACGACCCGAGCACGATCCTGCCGCGCCTGGCCACCGAGTGGAGCAACAACGACGACTTCACGTCGTTCACCTTCACGCTCGACCCCGACGCCGTGTTCTCCGACGGCTCGCCCGTCGAATCGAGCGACGTGAAGTTCACCTTCGAACGCTTGATGAACCTGCAGGGCCCCGCCTCGTTCCTCATGGCCGGGCTCGCGAGCGTCGAGACCCCTGACGCTCAGACCGTCACGGTCACGTTCAGCGCCCCGAACTCCGCGTTCCTCGCCATCGTCGCTGCGCCGTATACCGGCGTCGTGAACGAAGAAGTGGCTGCCGAGAACGGCGCAAGTGCCGCAGCGGATGCCGCCACCACAGATACCTCGGAGGAATGGTTCGCTCAGAACTCGGCGGGCAGCGGTCCATACACTCTGGGGGGCTACGACGCTGGGCAGTCTGTCGACCTCACCCGCAACGACGAGTTCTGGGGAACGGCAGCCACCTTCCCCTCGGTTCTCATCAACGAGGTCGCCGACTCCAGCTCGCAGCTGCAGCAGTTGCAGCAGGGCGATGTCGACATCGCCATGCAGATCTCGCCCGACGCGATCGCGCAGCTCGAGGGCAGCGGCGATGTCACCGCACAGCTCGTCGACTCGTTCAACTACACGTACCTCGAGTTCGCTCCCGGTGCGGCAGGCGGCGAGGTACTCGACGACCCGAAGGTACGCGAGGCGATCAAGTACGCCATCAACTACGACAAGGTCATCGAGACCACCGTCGCCGGTAAGGGGCAAGACGCAGGGTTCGCCGATCCCCAACGGCTTCGAGGGCAGCGAAGGCCAGGTGCTCCCCAGCTACGACGTCGACAAGGCGAAGTCCCTGCTTGCCGAGGCCGGCGTTCCCGACGGCTTCACGATCGCCTCCGCCTACCCGAAGTTCTCCGTCTACGGCGTCGACTTCGACGTAATGATGCAGAGCATCCAGCAGGACCTCGTGGATGTGGGCATCACGCTCGAGCTGCAGCCGATGGAGTACACCCAGTGGGCCGAGCTGATCGCGGGCGAGGGAACACCCATCACCGCGGTCTACTTCGCGCCCGACCACACCGACTCGAGCCAGTACGCCTCGTACTTCGGCATGATGCCGTCGAGCCCGTGGAGCCTCAGCGCCAGCGTCGACGGCCCCGTCGTCAACCAGGCCGAGGTCGACTCGCTCGCCAAAGCGCTCACCGAGAGCGGCGCCGACCGAACCGCCACCTACACGGAGCTGGGCAAGCAGATGGCCGGCGATCTCATCATCCTGCCGATCGTCAATCCGCAGCTCGTACTCGCCCACGCGAGCGACATCACGGGCGTCGCGTACAGCCCGTGCTGCAACCTCGACCTATCGACCCTCGGCGTCAAGTAGTCCCGACCACGAATACGGGGTGAGCCGCTGAGTCGGCCCACCCCGGATTGAGGTAACAATGCCCCGCTTTCTGCTCAAACGCATAGCGATCATGCCGCTGCTCCTGCTCGGAGTGGTCACGATAGCCTTCGTCATCTCCCGCTTGCTTCCGGCCAACCCGATCGCGTCGATCGTCGGCCAGCGCAACCTCGGCAACGAGGTGATCGTCGCCGCGGCCGAGAAAAAGTGGGGCCTCGACCAGCCGATCATCGTTCAGTACTTCAACTACATCGGCAACCTGTTCACCGGCGATCTCGGCACGTCGTTCGTTACCAAGTCACCCGTTCTCAGCGACTTGGCCGACCGCCTTCCCGCGACCCTCGAGCTCGCGGTCGTCGCGCTCGTCATCGGCGCGGTGGGCGGCATCCTGCTCGGCGTCATCTCGGCCGCCCGCAAGGACCGGCTGCCCGACCAGCTCAGCCGCCTGTTCGCGCTCGTCGGCTCGTCGCTACCGATCTTCTGGACGGGACTTCTCTTCCTCTTCGTCTTCTATGCGCAGCTCGGCATCGCCCCCGGGCCAGGACGCCTCTCGGCTCGCGTCATCCCGCCCGAACAGGTCACGGGCTTCTACACTGTCGATTCGCTTCTCGCCGGCAACCCGGCGCTGTTCTGGGATGCCTTCACCCACCTGCTGCTTCCCGCGTTCATCATGGGCTGGGGCCTGATGGGTACGATCAGCCGTCTCGTGCGGGCCTCGATGCTCGACGAGCTCGGTGCCGACTATGTGCGCACCGTTCGGGCGAAGGGCGTCAGCGAAGGGCAACTGCTGAGGCACCACGTACTGCGAAACTCACTCACGCCGGTGGTGACCGTGCTCGGTTTCGCATTCGGCGCCCTGCTGATGAGTGCCGTTCTGGTGGAGACGATCTTCTCCTGGAACGGCATCGGCTCCTACGCCGTCGAAGCCACGCGCGCGCTCGACTACCCCGCAATCAACGGCGTGAGTCTGCTCGGCGGCGCGGTCTTCCTGCTCGCCAACCTGGTGACCGACGTCACCTACGCCGTCGTCGACCCGAGAGTGAGACTGACATGACCGTCCTGCAGGCACCCGCCCCTGTTCCTACCCGCACCTCCCAGATGCGTGCCTCGGCGTGGCTGCGGCCGCAGATGCTCTTCGCCTACGTGATCCTCGGGCTGTGGGTCGTCGTGCTGGTCGGGGTGCAGTGGATCGCGCCATTCGATCCGCTCGCAGCATCCGGAACCCGGCTTTCTCCCCCGAACGGCGAGCACCTGCTCGGCACCGACTCCCTAGGGCGCGACGTGTTCAGCCGCACGCTCTACGGGGCTCGAGAATCACTGCCGATCGCCGTCGCGGCGATCATCGGGGCGGTCGCCATCGGATGCGCTCTCGGGGCCATCGCTGGATTCTTCGGCGGCTGGGTGGATGCCACGATCATGCGTCTCGCGGATATCACCATGGCGTTCCCGGCGATCCTGCTGGCGATGGCGGTCGCGGCGGCTCTCGGGCCGGGTCTGCAGAACGCCCTCGTCGCGATCGTCGCCGTGTGGTGGCCGATCTACGCCCGACTCACCCGCGGGCAGGTGCTGTCGATCAAGCAGCGCGAACACGTCGAGGCCGCGACGGCGATCGGGTCAGGACGCTGGCGCACCCTGGGCAGGCACATCCTGCCCCACTCGGCGACGCCGATCATGGTGAACGCCACCATGGACCTCGGACAGATCATCCTGCTCGTGGCTTCCCTCAGCTTCCTCGGCCTCGGCGCGCTGCCGCCGTCGCCGGAATGGGGCGCCATGATCACCGACGGCGCGAAGAACTTCTACCAGCCGTGGATCGCGGCGGCGCCCGGACTCGCGATGGTCAGCGTGACGCTCGCGATGAACTTCCTCGGCGACGGACTTCGTGACGCGTTCGACGTGAAGGGTCGGCGCTAGCCTTCGTCTTCGACGCCGGCGCGCTCTTCGGCACGCGCGCCCGTCACCGTAAGCACGACCAGCATGACCGCGCCAGCGAAGATCGCTATGTCGGCGAGATTGCCGATGAACAGGTTTCCGTAGGCGATGAAGTCGACGACGTGTCCGCGGGCGAAGGCGGGGTCGCGGAAGAGTCGGTCGCCGAGATGGGTCGCCGCACCGCCCAGCAACAGCCCCAGCGTAACCGTGAGGCCGGGCGAGCCGGCGCGGCGGGCGTACCAGACGATGAAGACCACGGCCGCGGCGGCGAGGATCGTGAAGATCCAGGTGAAGCCCTCGCCGATAGAGAAGGCGGCACCCGGGTTGTAGACGAGCTGGAACCGGATGAGGTCACCGATCACCGGAATGACCTCACCGTCGCCGAGCTCGCTTTCGGCCCACCACTTGCTCGCCTGATCCGCCACGATCACGACGCCGGCGATGAGCAGCACGAGCCAGAAGTAGCGGCTCGGAATGCGGGCGGGGGTCTTCGTTTCGGTCATCCCGCAATTATGGTCGAGACTCGACCACGGCAATGCCGGGAGGGGCTCAGCCCGCGGGGTTCGGAATCGCCGCAAGCAGCTGGCGGGTGTACTCGTGCTGCGCCGACTCGAAGATCTGCTCGGGCGTGCCGCTCTCGACGATCTGGCCGCGGCGCATTACGTGTACGAAATCGCTCACCTGACGCACGACCGCGAGATCGTGGCTGATGAAGAGGTAACTGAGACCCATCTCGTCCTGCAGGCGGGTGAGCAGATCCAGGATCTGGGCCTGCACGAGCACGTCGAGGGCCGACACGGCCTCGTCGAGCACGATGAGTTCGGGATGAAGCGCGAGTGCGCGCGCGATCGCGACGCGCTGGCGTTGCCCTCCGGAGAGTTCGTGCGGGTGGCGGTCGAGAAGGTTCTCTGGGAGGGCAACCTGATCGGCAAGCTCGCGCACCCGGGCGCGCTGTTCCGCGCGTGAACCGATTCGGTGAACGAGGAGAGGCTCACCGATCGTCGATCCCACGGTGTAGAGCGGATCGAGCGAGGCGAACGGGTTCTGGAATACCGGCTGCACCTTACGTGTGAAGGCGAAGTGCTGCGCGCGGGTCATCGTCGAAATGTCGGTGCCTGCGTGGTCGATAGTTCCGGACGTCGGCTTTTCGAGTCCGAGCACGAGCCGTGCGGTCGTCGATTTTCCCGAGCCGCTCTCGCCGACGATCGCGACGGTATGCCCTCGCGGGATGCTGAACGTGGAGTCGTCGACGGCGAGGAAGCCGCGTTTGGCACCCCACGCCGTGTCGCGCACGCGGTATTCCTTGGTGAGGTTGGTGACGGTGATCACATCGCCGACCGCGCTCGAGTGGCGGGCTCGTTCGGTGGGCCGGTGGCTGGTCAGACTCGGTGCCGCGTCGATCAGACGACGGGTGTATTCGTGGCGCGGATTCTCGAGAATCTGGCGGGCAGGCCCGTGCTCGACGATGTCACCACGGAACATCACGAGAACGTCGTCGGCGCGCTCTGCCGCCAGTCCGAGGTCGTGCGTGATCATGATGACCGAGGTGCCCATGCGGGTCGTGAGGGCGGCGAGCTGATCCAGCACCTGGCGCTGCACGGTGACGTCGAGGGCCGAGGTCGGCTCGTCTGCGATGAGCAGCCGCGGTTCGCAGGCGAGACCCATCGCGATGAGCACCCGCTGTCGCATGCCGCCGCTGAACTCGTGCGGGAACTGACGGAAGCGGCGCTCGGGCTCGGGAATGCCGACCATCTCGAGCAGCTCGATCGCACGCGCGACGGCGGCCTTGCCCGTGGCGAATCCGTGGGTCTCGAGCACCTCGGTGATCTGGCGGCCGATGCGCAGCACCGGGTCGAGATTCGACATTGGATCTTGCGGCACCAGACCGATGCCGGCGCCCCGGATCGCGCGGATCTGACGATCGCCCACCGTGGTGAGATCGACGCCCTCGAAGATCACCTCGCCGCTCGCAACGGTCGCGTTGGAGGCGAGGAGTCGGTTTATCGATGCCGCCAAGGTGGACTTCCCCGAGCCCGATTCGCCGACGATCGCGAGGGTGCGGCCGGCGTGCAGATCGAAGGACGCATTCCGCACCGCCGTGAACTCCCCGGCGCGCGTTCGGAACGTCACCGTCAGATCGCGCACCGAGAGCAGCGGGACCACCACCTTGGCGGTGGGGTCGACGGCACCTAGATCGAGAACAGCCTCTTTATTGGACATGCGACCAAAATAAATCCCGCGGGTTTCATCCGGTAACGCAATCTGTTTCGAGCGGGTAAATTATCGCTCCGCCGATTTCGACGGGCTCAATCCGCATGCGGGCTCAATCCGCGGGCGTGCTGAGGCCCGGGGTGTGGTGCTCGAAGACGAGGCTGGTGCGCGTCGAGGCGACCGACGGATGCGCCGAGAGGTTGTCGACCACGAACTGACGCGCGTGGTCGGTATCCCGCGTGGCCACGTGGATGATGAAGTCTTCCGCGCCGCCGAGGAAGAACACCTGCACCACCTCGGGCAGCCGCCGCATCTCGTCGGAGAAGGTCGAGATCGCCTTGCGCGCTCCGACCCGGATGTTCACGCTGATGAGCGCCTCGAGGCCGAGGCCGAGCGCGCGCGGGTCGAGGTCGGCGTGGAAGCCGCGCACGACACCGCGCTCGATGAGCGCCCGCACGCGGGTGAGGCTCGTCGACGGCGCGATACCCGCCTCCTCGGCCAGTCGCGCGTTCGAGCTGCGCGCGTCGTCGCGCAACAGGCGCACGAGGGTGAGGTCGATGTCGTCGAGCGGCTCGTATCGGCGAAGATTCTCCCGCCCCGGGGTTAGCGTGACATCCGAATCAGAATTTTCGACTGACCTTTGGCTCATCTGCAGAATTATATGCGCGCGAAACCCAATGGAAACGAATTGGCCGGAAACTCGTCTGCACACCTCAGAGATCGGAAAGCCCATGCGCGTCGGAGTCCCCACCGAAATCAAGAACAACGAGAACCGCGTCGCCCTCACCCCCGCCGGCGTGCACGAGCTCGTGCGTCGCGGCCACGAGGTCGTCATCCAGCGGGGCGCCGGCGTGGGCGCGCACATCCCCGACGAGATGTACGTCGAGGCGGGGGCGACCCTGCTCGAGACGGCCGCCGAGGTCTGGGCGGCGGGCGACCTGCTGCTCAAGGTGAAAGAGCCGATCGGGGCCGAGTACCCGCTCATGCGCGAGGGACAGGTGCTGTTCACGTACCTGCACCTCGCCGCCTCGCGCCCGTGCACCGACGCGCTGCTGGCGGCCGGCACGACCGCGATCGCCTACGAGACGGTGCAGCTGCCCGACCGCTCGCTGCCGCTGCTCTCCCCCATGAGCGAGGTGGCGGGCCGCCTCGCCGCGCAGGTCGGCGCGACCCAGCTGATGAGCCCGAACGGCGGCGGCGGCATCCTGATGGGCGGCGTGCCCGGAACGGCGAAGGCCAAAGTGGTGGTGATCGGCGGCGGCGTCGCCGGCGAGCACGCCGCGGCCAATGCGCTCGGCATGGGCGCCGAGGTCACCGTCGTCGACCTGTCGATCCCGCGCCTGCGCCAGCTCGAGGCCCAGTACACCGGCCTGAAGACCGCGGTCTCGACGAACTACGCGATCGCCCAGCTGCTACGTGACGCCGACCTCGTGATCGGGTCGGTGCTGATCCCCGGCGCGGCCGCCCCCAAGCTCGTGACCGACGAGATGGTCGCCGCGATGAAGCCCGGCAGCGTGCTGGTCGACATCGCGATCGACCAGCGCGGATGCTTCGAGGGCAGCCGCGCGACGACGCACGACGACCCCACCTTCGCGGTGCACAACAGCACGTACTACTGCGTCGCGAACATGCCGGGCGCGGTCGCCCAGACCTCGACGCAGGCGCTCACGAACGCGACCCTGCCCTACGTGCTGCAGATCGCCGACAAGGGATGGCTCGGGGCGATCAGCGCGAACGCGGCGCTCGCCAAGGGCCTGTCGAGTCACGAGGGCGCGCTCTACAACGCCGAGGTGGCCGAGGCGCTGGGCTACGAGTCGCGCGAGCTGGCCTCGCTGGGCGCGTAGGCCGTGGCCGGCGCGGCCGGCGCGCAACGACGGGACGTGCGCTGACTGGCGCCTGTGCGCGCACGTCCCGCGAGTGCGCGCACGCCGGCTCGCCCCTTGCGCGCCAGTGCGGTACCCGCGCTACAGCTCGCGCCGCCGGGCGGTGTCTGCGCAATTTCGGGACGTGTGCGGCACGGCGCGCGGGCGCAGACGTCCCAGGATCGCGCAGACACCACGCCGGGCGGCGCTAGTGGCGCGGCGACCTGCGCGCGGCCGGCTGCGCAGCGTGCTCGCCGAGGTCGATCTCGACCCTGCCGCCGTACACGCCCTTGTCGCCGTCGCCGGCGATCGGAGCCGGCGCGGGCAGAACCGTCTGCCGGTCGAGCTCGACCTGGGCCTCGTGCCTGGTGGGGTTGAAGACCTCGTCGCCCACGCCCATCACGCCGCCGCGCGGCCCGCTGTTCTGGTTTTTGTTGGAGAGATCGATCCAGCCGAAGCGCTGTGCGATCCAGATCGCGGCGGTCGCCAGAGCCACGATTGCCAGTACGAGCCACCCATTCACGCTTCCAGCTTAGGCGGGAAACTCCCCCCGAATGGGGAGAATTACCGGCCTGCCGTTTTGCGTCACGACGTCGACCGGCAGCCCGTAGACCCGTTCGACGCGTTCGGCGGTGAAGACCTCGGCGGGCGTTCCGACGGCCTCCAGCCGACCCGAGGCGACGAGCGCGACCCGGTCGGCGTAGGCCGCGGCGAGCGACAGGTCGTGCACGACGACGACGACCGCGCGACCGGTTCGGGCGAGCGCGGCGGCGGTCGACATCACGTCCTCCTGGTGCCTCAGGTCGAGCGCCGCGGTCGGCTCGTCGAGGAACACGACGGGGGTCGACTGGGCGAGCACCCGCGCCAGCGAGACCCGCGCCTTCTCGCCGCCGCTGAGCGACGTGTACCGACGGGTGACGAGGTGCGAGACATCCGTCGCTTCGATCGCGTCGGCGATCGCCCGCTCGTCGTCGTCCCGCGAGGCGGTCCTGGCCCACGGGCTGCGTCCCATCTCGACGACCTCGGCGACCGTGAACGGAAAGCTCACCTGGTTCTCCTGCGTCAGCACGCTGCGCAGGCGGGCCAGTTCGAGATGACGAACCGAGCGGATGTCGCGGCCACCGATCGCGACGACACCGTTCGTCGGCCGAACGTCGCCGCTCAGCACCGAGAGCAGCGTCGACTTGCCTGCACCGTTCGGGCCCACGAGAGCGAGCAGCTCTCCGGCGTGGATCTCGATACCCACCGCGGTGAGGATCGGGGTCGAATCGATGACGACGCCGATGCCGATCGCGGTGATCTGCGGGGCGGTGCTGTCGAGGCTCATGCCCATCCCCCGCTGCGCTTGCGCTGCCGGTAGAGCAGGTAGAAGAAGAACGGTCCGCCGATGAGCGAGGTGAGCATGCCGATCGGCAGGTCGGCGCCCGGCACGATCGTGCGGGCGACCAGGTCGGCGAAGGTGAGCAGCGCGGCGCCGCCGACGGCGCTCGCGATGAGCAGCGGCCGGTGCGACGGGCCGATCGCCATGCGGATGACGTGCGGCACCACCAGGCCGACGAACGCGATGATGCCGCAGAACGCCACGGCCACGCCGGTGAGCAGCGCGACGAGCACGATCGAGCCGATGCGCAGTGCCTCGACGTTCACGCCGAGGTGGCGGGCGTTGCGTTCACCGAGCGCGAGCAGGTCGTACCGCTTGCCGAGCACGATCGCGCCGATGGTGCCGAGCACCGTGATCGGCGCGACGATCGCGACCTCGCGCCAGAGCGACCCGTTCAGCGAGCCGAGCTGCCAGAAGGTGATCTGCTCGCGGCTCGCGGTGTCGCCCATGAACAGCAGGAAGGCGAGGCCGGCGCTGGCGAAGGCGTTGATCGCGATGCCGGTGAGCAGCAGGGTGACGACCTCGGTGCGGCCGTTGGCCCGCGACACGAAGTAGACGACGAGGGTCGCCACGAGTCCGCCCGCGAAGGCGAACACGGCGATGCCCCAGCTGCCGAGCGCCGTGGTGATGCCGAGGATGCCGCCGAAGACGATCACGCCGGCCGCCCCGAACGCGGCACCCGACGAGACGCCCACGACGCCCGGTTCGGCGAGCGGGTTGCCGAAGATCGCCTGCATCACGGCGCCGGCGACCGCCAACGCGGCGCCGACGGCGAGGCCCATCACGATGCGGGGGAAGCGCACGATCCAGATCGTCGACTCGACGATCGGGTCGGTCGGCGCCCAGTCGGTGCGGATGCCGAGCCCGCGCAGCGCCGAGCCGACGATCTCGGCCGGCGTGATCGGCAGCTGGCCGACCACCGACGAGAACAGGATCGCCGCGACGAGCGCGACGGCGAGAGCGATGGAGAGTGTGATTCCCCGGGCGACCCGCGTCACGGAACGCGCTGCAGCCAGTCGTCGGTGCCGAACTTCTCGGCGACCAACTGCTCGGCCTTGGCGAGTTCGTCGGGCGTGATGGTGCTCTCGGTGAGCCCGTAGAGCTTCTCGAAGGTCTGCTCCATGCGCTCGATGATCTCGGCGCGTTCGAGGCCGGTCTGGCTGCGCAGCGGGTCGACGCGCTTGGCGGCGCTCTTCGTTCCCTTGTCGCTCATCTTCTCGCGGCCGATGCGCAGCACCTGCACCATGCGCTCGCCGTCCATGTCGTAGCTCATGGTCACGTGGTGCAGCACCGCTCCGTTGCCGAGACGCTTCTGCGCGGCCCCGCCGATCTTGCCGGTCGGGCTCGTGATGTCGTTGAGCGGCTGGTAGGTCGCCTCGATGCCGAGCGACTTGAGCGCCTGCAGCACCCAGTCGTCGAGGAACGCGTAGGAGTCGGCGAAGCTCATGCCCTGCACGAGGTCGGCGGGCGCGTAGATCGAGTAGGTGATGACCGAGCCGGCCTCCATGAACATGGCGCCGCCCCCGCTGATGCGGCGCACCACGGCGAAGCCGAACTCGGCGGCGCGTTCGAGGTCGACCTCGTTCTTCACCGACTGGAAGCTGCCGATGACCACGGCGGGTTCGTTCCACTCCCAGATGCGCAGGGTGGGCTTGCGACGGCCGGCGCCGACCTCCTCGGCGAGCACCTGGTCGAGCGCCATCTGCAGCACGGGCGGCGCGGCCTCGCCGTGGATGAGCTGCCAGTCGTAGTCGCGCCAGCTCGTGGCCCGCTGCAGCGCGCGGCGGATGGCGGTCGCGACGCCCTCGGGGCTGAAGCCGAGCATCACCGCGCCCTCGGGCAGCGCCTTGTGGATCGCGGCGGCGATACGCGCGGCGTCGGAGTCGGCCGGCAGCCCGTTCACGGCGGCGTCGATCGCCTCGAGTGCGCTGTCGGGCTCGAGGAAGAAGTCGCCGGCCAGCCGGAACTCGGCGATCCTGTTGTCAACGACCTCGAGGTCGACGACGACGAGCTTTCCCCCTGGCACCTTGAATTCGCCGTGCATCGCCACGCCTTTCCCTGAAGTTTAGGAAAGCCTAACTTGAAGCGGGAAGGTGCGTGTCGAGCCAGTGCACGAGGTCGGCGTAGACCTCGACGCGGTTGGTCTCGTTGAAGATCTCGTGGCGCGCGCCCTCGTAGACGTTCACCTCGACGTGGGTGAGGCCGCCGCGCCGAATGTAGCTTTCCGCGAGCAACTGCACGCTGCGCTCGCCGCCCAGCGAGTCTTCCTCGCCGATCATGATGAGCAACGGAACGTCGGCGTCGAGCGGCTTCTTCGGGCGGCCGTAGAGTCGGACGCCGGGGAGCACGCCGAACAGCTTCCGGGCGTCGGCGGCGAAGGTGAGCTCGTCGGCGACGAACTCCGCGACGATCTCGGGGTCGCGGCTCAACCACTCGTACCCGGTCGTGCCGAGCGTCTTGTGACGCTTGTTGAGGTCGCCCGCCGACATGTGGCGCGGCGTGCGGTAGGCGGTTCCGGTCAGCACAACGGCGGCGAAGTCGGCGGCATGGTCGTTGACGAGCTGCTGACCGAGCACGGAACCCCAGGAGTGGCCGATGAAGACGATAGGGACACCCGGATGATCCGACTGGATGATCCCCGTGAGCTGGTGCAGACCGGCGAGCGTCGCGGGCAGGCCACCCTCGCCGAGCTGGCCGAGCTTCGAGTGGTCGCCGCCGTGCTGGGCGAGGCCGGTGCGGCCGTGACCGCGGTGGTCGTCGGCGTAGACGGTGTACCCGTTCTGCACGAGAACCTGGGCGAGCGCCTCGTAGCGGCCGGCGTGCTCGCCGAGACCGTGGGCGATCTGCACGATGGCCCGCGGCTTGGCGGCGTTCCAGACGTAGTAGTGGATCGTGACGCCCTGGGCGTCGACGAACTCGTACTCGCGGCGTGCTGCTATGAATGTCGGCACCGTGGCCTCCTCGTCTGCGCTAATCGTACTAACTAGTGTGCGGCGAGCAGAGCCTGCACCTCGTCGCGGGTGGGCAGGCCGTCGCGCGCGCCCACCGCCCGCGTGGACAGCGACCCGGTCGCTGCGGCGAACCGCAGCGCGTCGGGCAGCGGCTGGCCCTCGGCGAGCGCCGCGGCGAGCGCGCCGTTGAACGAGTCGCCGGCACCGGTCGTGTCTACGGGCTTCGCGGGGAAGACGTGCTGGTGGTGGTCGGGCTCTCCGACCCGGGAGAGGTCGGCGCCGTCGCCGCCGCGCGTCACGAGCACCGTGGGGATGCCGGCGGCGTGCAGGTCGGCGATGCTGCCGAGTTCTTCGAGCTCGGTCTCGTTCGGGGTGATGATCGACACGAGGGCGAGCAGGTCGTCGGGCACCCCGGCGGCCGGAACCGGCGCGGGATTGAGGATGAAGGTCCAACCGTTGGCCTTCGCGATGCGCGCCCAGGTCGTGACCGTGTCGACGGGCACCTCGAGGCAGGCCAGCACGACGGCAGGACTGCCCGCGTAGCGCGCGGCGATGGCCGCGGCATCCGAATCGCGCACCGTGGCGTTCGCGCCGGGGTTGATGATGATGGAGTTCTCGCCCGCCACGTCGACGACGACGGCCGCGACGCCGGTCGGCTCGTCGACGCGCTTCACGTGCTCGAGGCCGACACCGTCTGCCTCGAGGGCGGCCCAGGCCTGGTCCCCCAGTTGGTCGGTGCCGACGGATGCCACGAACCGCACGTCGGCTCCGAGGCGGGCCGCGGCGACCGCCTGGTTCGCGCCCTTGCCGCCGGGCACGATGCGGAAGCTCTCACTCGACACGGTCTGTCCGGGCTTCGGGATCGCGGCGAGGCCGGTGAAGAGCAGGTCCATGTTGACCGAGCCGACGACGATGACGGGGGTGGCGGTGCTGGGCGTGCTGGCGGGGCTGTGGGGCATGCTGCGATTATGCCCCAGCCGCGACATCCGGACCTTTACTTAGCCTTGCTAATTGCCTATGCTAAATGAATATGTCCAACGAACTCGCCCACACCCTGCGCCAGACGGTTCTACACCTCGCGCGGCGCGTGCGCGCAGAACGCGCCGACGCGTCGATGAGCGACGGAAAGCTCTCGGTGCTGTTCGTGCTGATGAACGAGGGCGCGCAGACCCTCGGTTCGCTGAGCGAGCACGAGCGGGTCACACCCCCGTCGATGAACCGCACCATCAACGCCCTCGTCGAGCAGGGCTTCGTGACCAGGGAGAGCGACGCGACCGACGGACGCAAGGTCGTGATCGACATCTCGGATGCCGGCCGTCGCCTCGTGAAAGAGACCCGGCGTCGTCGAGACGCCTGGTTCTCGTCGCGGCTCGCCGCCCTCTCGCCCGACGACCGCGCGACCCTCGACGCCGCCGCCCCGATCCTGCGGAGGCTCGCCGACCAGTGAGTGCCATGTTCCGCTCGCTGAGCGGCATCAACTACCGCCTCTGGTTCGCCGGGGCCCTCGTGTCGAACATCGGCACCTGGATGCAGCGCACCGCCCAGGACTGGATCGTGCTCACGATGCTGACCGACAACGACGCGGTCGCGGTCGGCATCACCATGGCGCTGCAGCTCGGGCCGCAGCTGCTGCTCGTGCCGTGGTCGGGGCTCATCGCCGACCGGTTCGACCGCCGCCGGCTGCTGATGCTGACGCAGACGCTCATGGCGCTGCTCGGGGTGGCGCTCGGGGTCATGGTGCTGTTCGGCGTGGCCGAACTGTGGCACGTCTACGTGTTCGCCCTCGCGCTCGGTGTCGTCTCGGCGATCGACGCGCCCGCGCGGCAGGCCTTCGTGTCGGAGCTGGTCTCCGAGCGCGACCTGCCGAACGCCGTGTCGCTGAACTCGGCGTCGTTCAACGCCGCGCGGCTCGTCGGCCCCGCGGCGGCCGGGCTGCTCACTGTCGCGGTCGGAGCCGGCTGGGTGTTCCTGATCAACGCCGTCACGTTCGCGGCAACGCTGGTGTCGCTGGCCCTGCTGCGCCGGGGCGAGCTGCGCGTGGCGGCACGAGCACCCCGGGCGCCGGGGCAGCTGCTCGAGGGGTTCCGGTACGTGTCGAAGCGGGCCGACATCCTCGCCATCATGGTGGCCGTGTTCATCATCGGCACGTTCGGCCTCAACTTCGCGATCTTCACGGCCACGATGGCGCGGGTCGAGTTCGACCACGGCGCGGGCGAGTTCGGCCTGCTCTCGTCGGTGCTCGCGATCGGCTCGGTGACGGGCGCGCTGCTCTCCGCCCGGCGCGACCGGCCCCGGTTGCGCCTCATCTTCGCCGCGGCGGCCGCGTTCGGCATCACCTGCGCGGTCTCCGCCGTTATGCCGACGTTCCTGACCTTCGCGCTCTCGCTCATCCTCGTGGGCCTCGCCTCGATCACGTTCATGACCACGGCGAACAGCTACGTGCAGACCACGACCGACCCGGTGATGCGCGGGCGGGTGATGGCGCTGTACATGGCGATCTTCGTGGGCGGAACCCCGATCGGCGCGCCCATCGTCGGCTGGGCCGCGAATGAGCTCGGGCCGCGCTGGGCCCTCGGCGTAGGCGCGGCGTCCGGCCTGCTGGCAGCCCTTGTCGGACTGGTGTGGATGGTGGTGTCGCACGACCTGCGTCTGCGCCGTGCACCGTCCAGCCGCATCCGCCTGCGCCTCACCCACGACGGCACCGACCGTGAAACGGCCGAGGAAGACCTCGCCGTGGAGGAGACGGTGGCGCGCAGGGTCTAGCCGCGGCGGGGAGGCCGCACCCAGATGACGGGTTTCCGGCCGGATGACGCGACCGCGGCGGGCTCATACGGCCGGAAGCGGCTCATATGGGGGTTTCGACAGGCTCAACCAGCGGCCAGCCACCAGCGCGGGCGCGCGGCGGGTCGGCGCGCGCGGCCCCGCTCGCGGGTGTAGCAACGGAGCATGACATTTCAGGAGATCATCGAGCTCACCGGCCGGGTCATCGACGGGGCCGGCGTCGCGGTGATCGTCGTGGGCGCGATCGCGGCGACCATCGCCGCCCTGCGCACGGCGCTGCGCAGGTCGGGCCCGGTCTACGCGCCCTTCCGCCGCTTCCTCGGGCGCTCGATCCTGCTCGGGCTCGAGTTGCTCGTCGCGGCGGACATCATCCGCACCGTCGCCGTCGCGCCCACCTGGGACAGCGTGGCCGTGCTCGGACTCATCGTGCTCATCCGAACGTTCCTGAGTTTCTCGCTCGAGCTCGAGATCACCGGACGCTGGCCGTGGCAGAAGAAACCGGATGCCGCGGCCGAAGCCGACTAGGCCTCCTTGGTGATCTCGACCTTCACGAACAGCTGGCTGCCGTACGGTCCCGCGTAGACACCGCGCAGCGGGGGCACGTCGTTGTAGTCGCGCCCGCGGCCCACGGTGACGTGCCGATCGCCGATGTCGATGAGGTTCGTCGGGTCGAAGCCGCGCCACTCGCCACAGAACCACTCGACCCAGGCGTGCGATTCACCGGCGATCGTCTCGCCGACCGCCGCGTCGGGCTTGGGATGCAGGTATCCCGAGACGTACCGCGCCGGGATGCCGACCGAGCGCAGCGCGCCGAGGGCGAGGTGGGTGATGTCCTGGCAGACGCCCTTGCGCTCGGCCCACGCCTCCTTGGCGGTGGACGTGACGGCCGTGACCCCCGCCATGTACTGCATCGCGTCGCCGATCGCGGTGCAGATCTCGAGGGCCGCGTCGCACGGCGAGGCGTGCCGGCCGGCGATCTCGGCGGCGATGGCGACCACGTCGTCGGGCGGATCGGTGCGGCGGGTCTGCCGGGTCTGCTCGATGTACGAGGTGGAGGTCTCTGCGAGCGCCGAGAGCACGTCCCAGGTCAGCTTGTCGGCGGTGTGGATGCGCGGCCTCACCTCGACGAGGCTGGTCGCGGTGAGCGAGAGCTCCTTGTGCGGGGTGAGGATCTCGAACGACGACACCCGCGAGCCCCAGTAGTCCACGTAGTTGTGCTGGCTCGAGATCGGCAGGATCTCGACGTGCGAGTAGAGCACGAGCTGGCCGTCGGCGCTCACGGGCAGCATGCGCGCCTCGTTGTACGAGGCGGTCACGTCGCCGCCGTAGCGGAATCCGGTGGAGTGCTTGATGCGCAGGCGGTTCATGAGCTCTCCCCCACCCAGCTGGGTGCGGCGTTGGTCGGGAAGTAGCGCTGCCGGATCGCCTCGGAGGCGGCGCTGGTGGCCGCCTGCACGTTGTCCATGTGCAGGGGCAGGTCTTCGAGGATCTCGGCGATCGGCCGGTACTCGAGTTCGCTGCGGATCTTGCCGAGCTGGCGCTGCGCCTGGTCGGAGATGCCCACGCGTTCGGCCCGCGGTTCGATGTCGCGCATGCAGGCCTCGGCCCGGGAGACAGAGAACAGGATGCTGCGGGGGAACAGCCGATCGAGCAGCAGGAACTCCGCCGCGTTCGTCGCGCTCGGCACACCGCGGTACGTGCGCAGGTAGGCCTCGTAGGCGCCACAGCTGCGCAGGATCGTGGTCCACGACGGGCCGCTCGCCTCGGTGAGCGACCGGGTGGCGAGAAGCCTGGCGGTCATGTCGGCGCGCTCGAGGCTTCGCCCGAGGGTGAAGAACTGCCACGCCTCGTCCCGGCTCGTGGCCGACTCGATGATGCCGACGGCGAGAGCGCTGCGTTCGCGCACCCAGCCGAAGAATTCGTGCACCTTGTCTCCGGAGACCTTGCGCGGCATCCGGGCCCTCGTCGTGTTGAGGCACTCCCAGAGTTCCGTCGACACGATCTCGCGCGCCCGCCGGGCGTTCTCGCGGGCGGCGCCCAGCGAGTAGGCGATCGACGCCGGTTCGCTGCGGTCGACGGCGAGGATCTGCAGGATGTCGGCGCGCGTGAGGGCGTGGTCGTCGGGCGCCTCGCTGCCCATCACGCTGAGCAGCGAACGGCAGGCGAGGTCTTCCTCGATCCACGGGTCTTCGAGCAGCAGCTGCAGGTGCACGTCGAGAATGCGCGCGGTGCCGTCGGAGCGCTCGATGTAGCGGCCGATCCAGAACAGGCTCTCGGCGATGCGGCTCAGCATGGGGCGTCCTTCCCGCGGGTCTCGCTGGTTGAGTAGGCCGCCCGCGGCCGTATCGAAACCTCCGGCCGGGTTTCGATACGCGGGCTCGTTCCTCGCTCGCTGCTCAACCTGCTCTGCTGTTGCTGCTCTTGCTGCTCGTTGCCCTTCGGCCCGTCGAGCGGCGAGTGGTCTTGCACGTGTTCGGCCGCGGCACCCGGCATCGCGTGCGTGCCGGTGGCCTGATCGGCGACAAGCCCCTGGATGCTGTGGCGGGAGACCTGCAGCGGGTCGAGCCCGACCACCCAGGTGTCTTTCGAGCCGCCGCCCTGCGAGCTGTTGACGACGAGCTCGCCCTCGGGCAGCGCCACGCGGGTGAGGCCGCCGGGCAGAACCCAGATGTCTTTGCCGTCGTTCACCGCGAACGGTCGCAGGTCGGCGTGCCGCGGGCGCATGCCGTCGTCGACGAGCGTGGGAATCGTGGAGAGCTGAACGACGGGCTGCGCGATCCAGCCGCGCGGGTCGTCGATGAGGCTCTTGCGCAGTTTCTCGAGTTCGGTCTTGGATGCCGCGGGGCCCACGACCAGTCCCTTGCCGCCCGAACCGTCGACGGGTTTCACAACGAGCTCGTCGAGCCGGTCGAGCACCTCCTCCAGCGCTCCCGGGTCTTCGAGCCGCCAGGTGTCGACGTTCTTGATGATCGGCTCTTCGCCCAGGTAGTAGCGGGTGAGGTCGGGTAGGTAGGTGTAGACGAGCTTGTCGTCGGCGACACCGTTGCCGACCGCGTTGGCGATCGTCACGTTGCCGAGGCGCGCGGCGAGCAGCAGCCCGGGGCTGCCGAGCATCGAGTCGGCCCGGAACTGCAGCGGGTCGAGGAACTCGTCGTCGACGCGGCGGTAGATCACGTCGACCCGCGTGGGGCCGGCGGTGGTGCGCATCCAGACGCGGCCGCCCGAGCAGAACAGGTCGCGGCCCTCCACGAGCTCGACGCCCATCAGCCGGGCGAGCAGGGTGTGTGCGAAGTAGGGGGAGTTGTAGACGCCGGGGGTCAGCACGACGACGTTGGGCTCGTCGACGCCCTCGGGCGCGCTGGCCCGCAGCGCCTGCAGAAGCTTGTGCGGATATTCGCCGACCGGGCGCACCCGCATCGAGACGAAGAGCTCGGGGAGCGTCTGCGCCATGACCCGGCGGTTGGAGATGACGTAGCTGACGCCGGACGGCACCCGCACGTTGTCCTCCAGCACGCGCCATCCGCCCTGTTCGTCTCGGATCAGGTCGATGCCGCTGACCTGGATGCGCACGCCGTTCGCCGGCTCGATGCCGGCGGCCTCGCGGTGGAAGTGGCTCGAGCTGGTGACGAGCTTTGCGGGGATGACGCCGTCTCTGATGGCCTCCTGCTTGCCGTAGATGTCGGCGAGGAAGGCCTCGAGCGCACGCACCCGCTGCTTGATGCCGCTCTCGACCTCGAGCCATTCGGCCTGCTCGATCACGCGGGGCACCGCGTCGAGCGGGAACGGCCTCTCTTCGCCCGCGAAGTCGAAAGTCACCCCCTGCGCCAGGTAGGAACTGGCTAGGGCGTCCGTTCGGCCCCGCAGTTCTTCCTGCGTCATCTGCGCGAGCGCGGCGTGCAGCGCCTTGTACGGCGGCCGCGCCTTTCCCGGCGTGGAGAACATTTCGTCGAACGCTGCCGCGCCGGTTCTGCGCGTCGTGGTGACGCCGTAGTCATCGAACAGGTCGCCCATGGCCCCACTCTAACCGCGGCATGTTGCGACGTTGTTTCAGGCGGGACGCGCTCGTATTACGCCGTGGGCAGCTCTACCCATAGCGAGAATTACTCCATACCTTTAGCGTAGAGGCACCCCGAAACGTGCGTGCGAAACGAGTGCCCCCCGATGACCGAGCTCCACCCGCCCGAGTGGAACGCTGTGCTGGCGCGGGTCGGCGCGCCCGCCCGGGTGCCGTCGGCCAAGACCGACGCGGGCAGGCGCGTCGACCGCCTCCTGCCGCGACTGAACGCCCGGGCGCCCGACGCCGAGATCGCGTTATCGCTGCTGACCGCCGCCGCGAGCGGCCCACTGCGCGAACGGCTCCTGGCGATGCAGGCGCGGGTCAGTGCCCACTCCGGCCCAAGGCCCCACCACCACGTGCCGCGCACGCGGACGCAGCGACCGGCGTTTGCCCGGGTGCGTGCGCTGCTCGGTCTGAAGAGCGGCGGGCCGGCCTCGGCGCCGACCGGCCCGATCGAGCGGCCCGACGTGCGCCTCTGGCGCGAGACCTCGGCCGTGATCTCCGCCGCGTCGCCGCCCGAACTCGACCGCGACGCTGCGATCGACGGTCTGCGCCAGCTGTTCGAGAAGCGCCGGCTCTCCGGCGAGCGCGTCGAGGCGATCCTGCGTCGGCTGAGCGAGACGCACTAGACGGACGCCCGAGTGTTACGCCCGTCGACAGGCGCCGGCGGTCGGATGCGCCCCTCGTGTCACCATGGGAAGGCACCCACGCGAAGCCTCGCAGGTACTGGTGCCGGCCGACCCACTCACCGAACGAGGCAGCAGAATGCTCAACAGCTTTGACCGCATCCAGACCACCCACGCCGGCAGCCTGCCCCGCACGCGCGAGCTGATCGCGGCCAACGAGGCTCGCGAGTTCGAGGCCGACGGCTTCACGTTCACCCGCACCCCCGAGTTCGAAGAGCTCGAGGCCGCGGCGGTCGCCGACCTCGTCGCCCGCCAGAAGGCGATCGGCATCACCGTTCCCGGCGACGGCGAGTACGGCAAGGCCATGTCGAGCGCGGTCGACTACGGAGCGTGGTGGTCGTACTCGTTCCAGCGCGTCGCCGGGCTGTCGCTCGAGGGCTCGAACATCTTCACCGCTCCCCCAGTGCGGTCGACGCCGGGCAACGTGCAGCTCACCTCGTTCACCGACCGCCGCGACCGCAACCTCTTCCCCGAGGCTTACAACGACCCGACGGGCGGGGTCGAGTCCGGCTCGATCGCCACGCCGTTCCCCTCCACCACCGGGCCGCTGAAGTACGTGGGTCAGGAGGCGATCGCGAACGACATCGCCAACCTCAAGAACGGGCTCGAGGCATCCGGTCTCTCCGAAGGCTTCATCACCGCCCTCTCCCCCGGAAGCGGATCGCGCGTGATCAACGAGTACTACGCGACCGAGGAGGAGCACATCTGGGCCTGGGCTGACGCCCTGCGCGAGGAGTACACGGCCATCATCGACGCCGGGCTCATCCTGCAGATCGACGACCCGTCGATCGCCGAGAACTGGGACCAGATCAACCCCGAACCGTCGATCGAGGACTACCGCGCCTTCACCCGCATCCGGGTCGAGGCGCTCAACTACGCGCTGCGCGACCTGCCCGAGGATCAGATCCGCTTCCACCTCTGTTGGGGCAGCTGGCACGGGCCGCACACCACCGACATCGAGCTGAAGAACATCGTCGACCTCATGCTCGAGATCAACGCCGGCGCCTACTCGTTCGAGGCCGCGAACGCTCGCCACGAACACGAGTGGCGGGTGTGGGAAGACGTGAAGCTGCCCGAGGGCAAGCTCATCCTGCCGGGCATCGTTGGTCACGCGACCAACGTCGTCGAACACCCCGAGCTCGTCGCCGAGCGCATCGGGCGATTCGCCGGTCTGGTCGGCCGCGAGAACGTGCTCGCGTCGACCGACTGCGGCCTGGGCGGGCGCATCCACCCGCAGATCGCCGTGGCGAAGCTCGAGTCGTTGGCCCGCGGCGCCGAGCTGGCGTCGGACCGGCTCTGGAAGTAGTCGCGGCGCCGCCTTCGCGCGAGGCCGCTCGTCAGTGGCGGCATATTGCTGCTGCCGGGGCGCGGCAAGAGCAATATGCCGCCGATGAAACCGACAACAGCCTCGCGGGGTTTCGATACGGTCGCTAGAGCGACCTACTCAACCAGCAGGGTCGTCAGCGCAGGCCGCGCGAGCTGTCGCGCACCACGAGCTCGGGCTCGAAGACGACCTGGCGCGGGGGCGTCGTGGCGTCCGCCGCCTGCTCGAGCAGGATCTCCACGGCGGTCTGCCCGATCAGCGCGCTGGGCTGGCGGATCGACGAGAGCGGCACGACGGCCGCGCTCGCGAAGTCGATGTCGTCGTAGCCGATGAGCGAGATGTCGGCCGGAACCCGCACGTCTGCACCCCGCATCATGAGCGCCTGCAGCACGCCCATCGCCACGAGGTCGTTGGCGGCGAAGACGGCGTCGGGCCTGTCGTGCGG
This sequence comes from Conyzicola sp., assembly GCF_046714715.1. Lineage (GTDB taxonomy): Bacteria > Actinomycetota > Actinomycetes > Actinomycetales > Microbacteriaceae > Conyzicola. The sequence goes on from NZ_JBKKAD010000029.1 coordinate 28,663, forward strand.
CGCGCGCTCGGCAATCTCGATGCCGGCCGCGCGGCCCGCGAGCACGCTGAGCGCCTCGACGACGACCACCTCGAGCGTGACGCCCTCGTGCGCGTCGACGGCCAGGCGCGCTCCGGCCAGACGGTCCTGCACCTGCAGGATCTGCATCGGCCCGCCGATGAACGCGATGCGGGTGCGGCCCTGGGCGATCAGGTGCTCGACCGCGAGCCGGCCGCCGGCGAGGTCGTCGACGGAGACGGAGCTGAACGAGGTGTCGCCGCTCGACCGGTCGACGAGCACCGCCGGGATTCCGCGTTGGCGCAGCCGCTCGAGGCGGGCCGTGATGTCGCCGAAGGGCGAGATGAGCACGCCGTGCACGCGCTGCTCTTCGAACAGGTCGAGGTAGGCCGACTCCCGGTCGGTGTTCTCGTCGCTGTTTCCGAGGATGACGGTGAGCCCGGCGTCCGCGGCCTTGTCCTCGGCGCCACGCGCGACGTCGGTGAAGAAGGGGTTGCGTACGTCGAGAACGACGAGGCCGATCGTCTTGGAGTGGCCGGCGCGCAGTTGGCGGGCCGCATCGTTTCGGATGAACCCGAGCTCGTCGATTGCCGCGTGCACCCTGGCCACGGTGTCGGCGGTCACCTTCGACGGACGGTTGAGCACGTTAGACACCGTTCCGACCGAGACACCGGCCCGCAGCGCGACGTCGCGCACGCTTGTTGCACCCATGGGTTCCTCCAGATCGGCGCTGACCGTCGAAAACGTGAATCGTTCCAGATTCTAACGGGCCGTGACCAGATCGTCGCTTGACGAGAATTCCGCTCTGGCCATAGAGTGCTGTCAGCCGAGTCCTTAAAACGATTCAATCGGTTCGCACCACCCCCCACCACCACACCTCAAAGGCGAGGCACGCAATGACGAACACCGCGACCACCCCGAACGCGCCCGCGCTCGAGCTGCGCACCATCTCGAAGGCCTTCGGCGCCGTCGTCGCCCTCGCGAACGCGAGCCTCACGCTGCACAGCGGTTCCATCCACGCCCTCGTCGGCGAGAACGGAGCGGGCAAGTCGACGATCGTCAAGATCATCGCCGGCCTCTACCAGCGCGACACCGGCGAGTTCGATCTCGACGGCGAGAGCGTGAACTTCACGTCGACCGCCCAGTCGAAGGCCGCGGGCATCGCCGTGATCTACCAGGAGCCCACGCTCTTCCCCGACCTCTCGGTCACCGAGAACATCTTCATGGGCCGCCAGCCCACGCTGAGCCTCGGCCGCATCGACCGCAAGCTCATGCGCTCGCAGGCGCTCGGCCTGTTCGCGCGGCTCGGCGTGCGCGTCGACCCCGACCGACCCACCCAGGGCCTGTCGATCGCCGACCAGCAGATCATCGAGATCGCGAAGGCGATCTCCCTCGACGCGCGGGTGCTGGTGATGGATGAACCGACCGCCGCCCTCAGCGGCGTCGAGGTCGACCGGCTCTTCGCCGTGGCGCGCAGCCTGCGCGACGAGGGGCGCGCACTGCTGTTCATCTCCCACCGCTTCGACGAGGTGTTCGACCTGTGCGACACGGTCACCGTGATGCGCGACGGCGAATACATCGACACCAGCGCGATCGCCGACACCACCGTCGATCAGATCGTGCGCCGCATGGTCGGCCGCGACGTCACCACGCTCTTCCCCAAGGAGGACGCGGTGATCGGCGCCGAGGTGCTGGTCGTCGACGGCCTGACCGAGGCCGGCATCTTCCACGACGTCTCGTTCGGTGTGCGGTCGGGCGAGATCGTCGCCCTGGCCGGACTCGTCGGCGCCGGGCGCAGCGAGATCGCCCGCGCCGTCTTCGGCGTCGACCCCTACAGCGCCGGTTCGGTGCGCATCGGCGGCACGCGCGTGCCGAAGCGCGACCCCGCCGCGGCGATGCGCCTCGGCCTCGCACTGGTGCCGGAGGACCGCCGCAAGCAGGGACTGGTGCTCGAGTCATCCGTCGCCCGCAATACGACGATGGCGATCCGCCGCAACCTCGCCCGCTTCGGTCTGCTCTTCTCCCCCGCCGAGAACCGCGCCGCCCGCGAGTGGGCGAGCAGGCTCGAGGTGAAGGCCGCGACCCTCGACACCGAGGTCGGCACCCTCAGCGGCGGCAACCAGCAGAAGGTGGTGCTGGCCAAGTGGCTCGCGACCAACCCGAAGGTGCTCATCGTCGACGAGCCCACCCGCGGCATCGACGTCGGCACGAAGGCCGAGGTGCACCGCCTGCTCTCGCGCCTCGCCGGGCAGGGCATGGCGATCCTGATGATCTCGTCGGAGCTGCCCGAGGTGCTCGGCATGGCCGACCGCGTGCTCGTCGTGCGCGAGGGGCGCATCACCGCCGAGATCGGCCGGGCCGACGCCACGGCCGAGTCCGTGATGTTCGCCGCCACGCACGAGGGGGTCGTCGCGTGAGTACGCTGACCCAGACCGGCACCGAATCGACCGGCTCGCGCATCGCCTCGGGCCTCGGCTCCCTGCTCAAGGCGAGGGAGACCGGGATCCTCATCGCCCTGGCGCTCATCGTGGTCGTCACGACCGCGAAGAACCCGAACTTCCTGTTCTCCAGCGACGGCTTCCGCGACCTGCTGCTCACGCCGTCGATCCTGCTGCTCGTGGCGGTGGGCCAGGCGATCGTGATCATCACCCGCAACGTCGACCTCTCGGTCGGTTCGGTGCTGGGCCTGACCGCCTACCTGACCGGCCGGCTGTTCATCGACATCCCGGGCATCCCGATCATCGCCGTCTTCCTCGCCGGCCTCGTCTTCGGCGGCCTGCTCGGCCTCATCAACGGCGCGCTCGTGGCGTTCGCGAAGGTGCCGGCGCTCGTGATCACGCTCGGCACGCTCTACGCCTTCCGCGGCATCAACGTGCTCTGGACGGGCAGCGACCGCATCAACGCGTCGGACATGCCCAAGCCGTTCCTGGCGCTGGGCACGCAGTCGATCCTCTTCATCCCGGTGCTCACGATCATCGCCGTGGTCGTGCTCGTCGCGGCGGGCTGGTTCATGCGCAACCAGCGCGCGGGCCGGGAGCTCTACGCGATCGGTTCAGATCCGGATGCGGCCAACCTCTACGGGCTCAACGTCACCCGGCGCGTGCTGTCGGCGTTCGTCGTGAGCGGCGCCCTCGCCGGGCTCGCGGGCGTGCTCTACGCGGCCCGCTACGGCACCGTGAACTCGCAGGCGGGCAGCGGCTTCGAACTCGAGGCCGTCGGTGCCGCGGTGATCGGCGGCGTCGCGATCTTCGGCGGCAGCGGCACGGTCTGGGGCGCGGCCATCGGTGCCTACCTGCTGTTCACCATCAACCGCGCCCTGCCGATCCTCGGCGTGCAGGACTTCTGGCAGCGCGCCGTCGTGGGCGTGCTCATCCTCGGCGCGATCGTGCTCGACCGCCTGCTGGCCCTCCGACAATCGCGCAAACTCGTGGAAGCGAGGGACAGAGAATGACCGACCTCATCTCGGGCGGCACGGCGACCCCGCGCGTCTACACGGACTACGCCCGCCCGCTCTGGCAGCGTGTGCTGCTCACCCGCGAGGGCGCCGTCTACGCCGCCCTCATCCTGGTGATCGTCGTCGCCGCGCTCAGCGTGCGCAATTTCGGCAGCCCGATCACCATGACCTACCTGCTGCTCGACGTCACCCCGATCCTGCTGATCGCGCTCCCGATGACCCTCGTGATCATCACCGGCGAGATCGACCTGTCGGTCGCGAGCGTCGTCGGCCTCTCGAGTGTCGTGCTCGGCACCCTGCACCAGGGCGGCATGCCGCTCGAGGCCGCGGCGCTCGTCGCGATCGTGGTCGGTGCAATCGCGGGCGCGTTCAACGGGTTGCTCATCACGGTCGTCGGGCTCCCGTCGCTCGCCGTGACCATCGGAACGCTCGCGCTATACCGCGGACTCGCGGTCGGCCTGCTCGGCACCACGGCGGTCACCGACTTCACCGAGTTCTACACAGACCTCGCCAAGTCGAAGATCGGGTCGACGGGTGTTCCCACCGTGATGATCCTGTTCGTGCTGCTGCTCGTGGTGTTCGCGATCGTGCTGCACTTCACGCCGTTCGGCCGGGGCGTGTTCGCGATCGGACTCAGCTCGGAGGCCGCCCGCTTCTCGGGCGTACACGTGGAACGCACGAAGTTCATCCTGTTCGTGCTCACCGGCACGATCTCGGCCCTCGCCGGCATCTACTACACGCTGCGGTTCGGCAGCGCGCGCGGCGACAACGCCACGGGCCTCGAGCTGTCGG
>NZ_JBKKAD010000030.1:0-8931 GCF_046714715.1 Conyzicola sp.
ATTCACTACGCCACAACCGACCTGATGCTCAGCCAGCTCGGAATCAACAGCATCGACGAGCTGCCGCACCTTTCGCCGCTTCTCGCCGATGGATCGGACGGATTCGATGAACGACAGTAACAACCCAGAGCCCTACGTGAACCCCGAGGGCGAGCGCCTGCAGAAGGTGATGGCCGCCGCGGGCGTCGCCTCACGACGGGTCTGCGAAGACCTCATCGCCGCCGGCCGCGTCGCGGTCAACGGCGTGCGCGTCGAGGAACCGGGTCGCCGCGTGCTGCCGACCGACCTCGTCTCGGTCGACGGCAAGGCGATCCAGCTCGACACCACGAAGCTGTACATCATGCTGAACAAGCCCACCGGCATCGTCTCGTCGCTCAACGACGACCGCGGCCGCCCCGACCTGCGCCGCTACACGAGCATGTTCGACGAGCGCCTGTTCAACGTCGGCCGTCTCGACGCCGAGACCTCCGGTCTGCTGCTGCTCACGAACGACGGCGAGCTGGCGCACATCCTCGCGCACCCTAAGTTCGGCGTGCTGAAGACCTACATCGCGAAGGTCGAGGGCGTGATGAACCAGCACACGGTGAACAAGCTCGTCGGCGGCATCGAGCTCGAAGACGGACTCATCGAGGCCGACAAGGCGCGCATCATCGGCACGCCCTCGAACGACGAGACCGTGGTCGAGGTCACCCTGCACTCCGGCCGCAACCGCATCGTGCGCCGCATGCTCGAAGAGGTCGGCCACCCCGTCGTCGACCTGGTGCGCCGCCAGTTCGGCCCGCTGCACCTCGGCAGCCTCGCACCCGACGCGATGCGCGATCTCACGAAGGCCGAGATCGGCGACCTGCTCACCATCTCGCGCGGCGGCAAGATCGCTGCGTCCGACGACGACACAACAGACGGAACCGGGGAAGACGACTCGGATGACTGATCGGCGACTCGCCGGCCCCGTGCGGATCGTGGGCACCGGCCTGCTCGGAACGAGCATCGCGCTCGCCCTGCGCGCCCGCGGTGTCGACGTGTCGCTCGCCGACGTGTCGCCCTCGAGCCTCGCGCTCGCCATCGACTACGGCGCCGGCCGCGCCGCCGTCGACGGCGACACCCCCGAGCTCGTCGTGGTCTGCGTGCCGCCGGATGTCACCAGCCGCATCGTCGCGCGCGAACTCGCGGCCTACCCGGACGCGCTCGTCACCGACGTCGCGAGCGTCAAGGTCGAGCCGCTGCGCGAACTGATCGCCCTCGGCGCCGACGTGAGCCGCTACATCGGCTCCCACCCGATGGCCGGTCGCGAACGCAGCGGCGCCATCTCGGCCCGCGCCGACCTGTTCAACGGCCGCCCGTGGGTCATCGCCGGCCACGACGCCATCAGCTACAGCCGGGCCGCGGCGGTCGAACAACTCGCCCTCGACCTGGGCGCACTGCCGATCGAGATGACCGCGGAGGATCACGACCGCAACGTCGCCCTCGTCTCGCATGCTCCACAGGTGATCTCCTCCCTACTCGCCGCCAGACTGACCGATGCCACCGACGCCGCGACGGCACTCGCCGGGCAGGGACTGCGCGATACCACCCGCATCGCGTCGAGCGACCCCGAACTCTGGGTGCAGATTCTGCGCGCCAACGCGCCGGCGATCCGCGACATCCTGCACGCCTACCGCGACGACCTCGACCGCGCGATCGCGACGCTCGATGCTCCGGATGCCACGGGCTCCCGCCGCGCGCTCGCCGAGCTGATCGGCGCCGGCAACGTGGGCGTCGCCCGCATCCCCGGCAAGCACGGTCAGGCCAAACACTTCAGCCGCATCGTCGTTCTCGTGGACGACAAGCCGGGCGAACTCGCCCGGCTGCTCACCGAAATCGGCGAGCTCGGCATCAACATGGAAGACCTCCGCCTCGAGCACTCGCCCGGCGCTCAGATCGGCCTCGCGGAGATCTCCGTGCTGCCGGCAGCGGAAGGCCGGCTCGTGAGCGAGCTCGAATCGCGCGGATGGAAGATCTCGGAGGCACTCGCGTGACCGCAATGACAGTAGTAGCGATCGACGGCCCGGCCGGCAGCGGCAAGTCGAGCGTGAGCCGCGCCGCCGCGCGCGCCCTCGGGTACTCGTATCAGGACACCGGCGCCGCCTACCGCGCGCTCGCCTGGACCGCGCTCGACCGCGGCGTCGACACCGAGCAGCCCGACCAGCTCGTCGCGCTGCTGCACGACTTCCCCTATTCGATCGGCATCCACCCCGACGACTACTTCGTGCGGGTGGGGGCCACCGACGTCACCGACGCGATCCGCGAGCCGCGCGTCACCGCCGTGGTGAGCGCCGTCGCGCGGGTGCCCGAGGTGCGCGCCTTCCTCGTGGAACTGTTCCGGAGCGTCATCCGATCGTCTTCTACGCCCGGAATCATCGTCGAGGGCAGGGACATCACCACCGTCGTCGCGCCGGATGCTACCGTGAGAATTCTCCTCACCGCGACCGAAGAGGCTAGAATGGCTAGGCGTTCAGCCGAACTCTCCACAGAGTCGGCCGCGAAGACCGCGCAGCAGCTTAGCTCGCGCGATGCCCAGGACTCCAAGGTCGTCGACTTCATGAACGCCGCCGATGGCGTTGTGACCATCGATTCAACCGATCTCGACTTCGACCAGACCGTTAGCGCGGTCGTAGATCTCGTGCGCACCAGTGACTGATTAAGGACGACCACCCATGGCCGAGCAAGACGACTACCCCGCGATCGACGGCGATCTCGCCGACCGCATCATCTCCCTCGACGACGCCGAAGCGGCCCAGCGCGCGGCGAGCCTGCGCGCCGGTCTCGGCGACTACGACCTCGACGCCGAAGACCTCGGCCTGCTCGACTCGCTCAGCGACGACCCCGACGCGATCACCTACCTTCCCGCGCTCCCCGTGCTGGCGATCGTCGGCCGCCCGAACGTCGGCAAGTCGGCGCTCGTCAACCGCATCATCGGCCGCCGCGAGGCCGTCGTCGAAGACACCCCCGGCGTCACCCGCGACCGCGTGAACTACAAGGGCGAGTGGGCCGGACGCAAGTTCACCATCGTCGACACCGGCGGCTGGGAGCCCGACGCCCGAGGCATCAACGCCTCCGTCGCCGCCCAGGCCGAGATCGCCGTCGACCTCGCCGACGCCGTTCTGTTCGTGGTGGATGCCACGGTCGGAGCCACCTCGACCGACGAGCACGTCGTGCGCATGCTGCGCGGAACGAAAAAGCCCGTGATCCTCGTCGCCAACAAGGTCGACGATGTGCGTCAAGAAGCGGATGCTGCGGCACTCTGGTCGCTCGGACTCGGCGAGCCCTGGGCGGTCTCCGCCGTGCACGGGCGCGGTGTCGCCGACCTGCTCGACAAGGTGCTGAAGGTTCTGCCCGAGGTTTCCGCCGTCGCCAAGGAAGAGGTGGGCGGACCCCGCCGCGTCGCCATCATCGGCCGCCCGAACGTGGGCAAGTCGAGCCTGCTGAACAAGACCGCCGGTGAAGAGCGCGTCGTCGTGAACGACCTCGCCGGCACCACCCGCGACCCGGTAGACGAGCAGGTGGAGATCGGCGGCAAGTTCTGGCGCTTCGTCGACACCGCCGGTATCCGCCGCCGCGTGCACCTCGCCCAGGGCGCCGACTTCTACGCCACGCTGCGCACCAGCGCCGCGCTCGAAAAGGCCGAGGTCGCCATCGTCGTGATGGACGTCTCCGAGCCGATCAGCGTGCAAGACCTCAAGATCGTCGACCTCGTGCTCGAGTCTGGCCGCGCGCTCGTCCTCGCCTTCAACAAGTGGGACATTCTCGACGACGAGCGTCGCGAGATGCTCGAACGCGAGATCGAGCAGGACCTGAGCCACGTCGCCTGGGCGCCCCGCGTCAACATCTCGGCCAAGACCGGCCGTCACATGGAGAAGCTGGTTCCGGCACTCGAGACCGCGCTCGAGTCGTGGGACACCCGCATCCAGACCGGCAAGTTCAACGCCCTGCTCGCCGAACTCACGGCCGAGCACCCGCACCCCGTGCGCGGCGGAAAGCAGCCGCGCATCCTGTTCGGCACCCAGGCCGCTTCGCGTCCGCCGACGTTCGTGCTGTTCACGACCGGATTCCTCGACCCGCAGTACCGCCGCTTCATCACGCGCCGCCTGCGCGAGATCTTCGGCTTCGAGGGCAGCCCGATCAACGTGAACATGCGCGTGCGCGAGAAGCGCCAGCGCCGCTCGTAACGCCAGCCGTCAACCGCTGGTTGAGTAGGGCCGTCTACGGCCCGTATCGAAACCCCGTCAGAGCTACGCGGGTTTCGATACGGTCGCAGAGCGACCGACTCAACCGGCGGTTTCTGGGTTAAGCCGCGAGGACCGCCCCGATGCGCCCGAGCTTCGTGCCCGTGATCGTCACCAGGTGCTCGAGGTCGACCGCTTCGTGCCGCTTCGCCGCGTGCACGATGATCGCGGCACACGCCTCGGCGTCGGCCAGCGCGTCGTGGTGCGCGAAGTCTTCGAAGCCTGCCGCCATGGCCGCGACCGGCAGCTTGTACGAGTCGAGGTTGTAGGTCTTGCGGGCGATCTGCAGGCTGCAGGCATAGGCGAAGCTCGGCGTCTCGACGAAACTCGCCGCGCAGCCGCCGTTGATCACGCCCATGTCGAAGCCGGCGTTGTGGGCCACGAGGTGGTCGCCGTCGACGAAATCGACGAGGTCGGTCAGCTGCTCGCTCCAGAGCAGTGCCCCCGCGACATCCGACTCGACGATGCCGTGAATGCGCGTGTTCCACTCGTTGAAGTAGTCGTGCCCGGCCGGCGGGCGGATGAACCAGCTGACCCTGTCGACGACGCGGCCGTCGACCACCTTCACGAGACCGACCGAGCACGCGCTGGCGCTCGAAGAGTTGGCGGTCTCGAAGTCGATGGCGGTGAAATTCAGGGGCACCTTCCAATGGTCACACGCACCCCTGACGGTCGCTGGAGAGCGCCGGGCGATTCGCGATAGCCGGCGCCTCTGCCGGACCCGATCTCGCAACTCAGGCAGAATCGCGCCACCGCCGTCTGCTTCCCGGGTTTCCGCGGCCGGGCGACCACGGCCGCCGGTTCTGCCTGAGTTGCGAAACGGTCGAGACGACACGCCGCTCGGTGTACGTGATATATCGACAACCTGAATATGCTGGCCGCATGACAACCACCGAAATGCGGGAACCCACGTTCCTTGTGCTCGCGGCTCTGGCCGACGGGCGCAAGCACGGCTACGCCTTGATCGCCGAGGCCGCCGAACTCTCCGACGGGCGCGTGCAGCTCAAGGTCGGCACCCTCTACGCCGCCCTCGACCGCCTCGGCGAGCAGGGACTCGTCGACGGCGCGGGCGACGAGGTCGTCGCGGGCAGACTGCGTCGCTATTACAAGCTGACGGATGCTGGGGCTCTCCGTCTCGAAGAGGAGGCCGCGCGGCTCGCCGCCAACGCGGCCAGCGCCCGCGCGAAGCTGCGCAGCCGCACCGCCGCGAAAGTGGCCACCGCGTGAGCGCCGCGCTGGAGCGCCGGTACCGCGCCGCCCTCGACTGGTATCCGAGCGCGTGGCGCGCCGAAAACGGCGAGGCGATGCTCGGCACGCTGCTCGACGAGGCGGAGGCCACCGGGCGCGAGAAGCCGCGGCTCGGCGACCTCGCCAATCTCGCGGTCCACGGCCTTGCGGCGACCGCCAAACAGCTGCCCAACCGCATTCCGTCCGCGATCCGCGATCGTGTAGCCGCGATAAGTCTCGGTACGGGCTTCGCTCTGTCCCTCGTGTTGTTCCTCGGCGCGGAGTGGGCGCCGTGGGCGCCTAATGGGCCGTGGAACGGCTGGGCGTTCGACTGGCGGGTGGTGAACAGTGAGGTTCCCGGTTTCGGACCGTTCGCCAGCGCGGGAGCGGTTCTGTTCGCCCTGTGGTTCGCAGCGTTCGGGTTCGCGCTCGTCGGTCTCGCTCGCACGGCATCGTTCACGCTGTTCGCCACGTTCCCGGTGAGTCTCCTGCTCGTCGAGAACGCCGGCCATCGGATGGTGTCGCTCCGGCCCACCGACGGCGTTCTCGTCGTGCTCGCGGCCCTTGCCCTACTCGCGATGGCGGGCCGTCCCACGCGGCGCGGCCAGAAGCGTGCCGGCGCGCAATGGCTGGCACTCGCTGCCGGCATTGCCGTCATACTGCCCGCGAGCTTCGCGGCCGTCGCAATTGCTGACAGCCAGAATCCGCTGGGGTGGCGCTTCGCGTCGCGCCTCGACCCGTGGAACAGCTTCCATCAGGTCAGCAGCCCCGTGCTCTTCCTCGCGCTGATGGCCGTTCTCATCGTCGTCGCAATTGCGCGAGCGCGCCGCGATTGGTCGGTCGCCTTGGGAATCGCGTCTCTGCCGTGGGCGCTTTCGCTGCTATTGATGCTGACGACGGGAGGCGGGATCGGAACTCTCGCGATCTACTCCGCGGTTGGTCTCACCCTGCTGATGGCGGTCGCATACGTCGTGCTTCGAGAACGTGGTTACCGAGTGGCGCTGGTGCGCCGCGACTAACGGGCTCTCCTTTGGTCGCGACATCCGCCTTGCCGTCTTTCGTAACTCAGGCAGAATGGCGCCGGCCGCGGCAGCACGCCCGGGTGTTCGCGGCAGGTCCGTCGAGCTCGCCCAAACTGCCTGAGTTGCGAGACCCGGCTAGGTCAGCCCGGCCGGCCGCGGCACGGTCGCCCGCACCACGCGCGGCGCGACCGTGCCGCGCCGGCCCACCCGGCGCGCGATCGCCCGGGCATCGATACCGAGCTGGCGCAGGTTGCCCGTCAGCGGGTTCGAGAAGCCGAGAAAGTAGAGCCCGTCGAGCCCGGGCGCCTGCTGGTCGGCGTTGATCGTCGGCCGCCCGTTCGGTGCGAGCACGCCCAGGTGTCCGACGAGAGGCTCGAGCCCGCGCCGGTATCCGGTCGCCACCACCACGGCCTCGGGGCGCAGCACCTCGCCGTTCGCGAGCGACACGGTCTCGCCGTCGAAGGATTCTACCGCGGCCACCACCGTCACCTTGCCCGAGCGCAGCGCGTCGATGAGTCCGACGTCGAGCAGCGGCTGCACGTCGTCGCGCTGCAGCCGGGTCACCACTCCGAGCGGGGCGGCCGGCAGCCCGAAGCGCGACAGGTCGCCCACCGAGAGGCGCTGCACGAGACGCCCGACCCGGTCGCCGACGGGCGCAGGGAACGGCGACATCGAGATCGCCAGCATCTGCGACGGGATGCCGAGCACCTGCCGCCGCACGACGTTCGGGGGCGTGCGCACGGCGAGCCAGACCCGCTTGCCCGCGCCGGCGAGGTCGGCCGCGATCTCCGCGCCGCTGTTACCCGGGCCGACGACGAGCACCGATGCTGCGTCGAGCGCGGCCGGGTTGCGGTACTCGCTCGAGTGAAGCAGGCGACCCTCGAACGATTCGCGGCCCGGCCAGTCGGGCAGCGCCGGCGTGTGGTTGTAGCCGGTGGCGATGATCACCAGCGGGGTGAGGATGGATTCGGCGCCGCATCCGATTCTCCACAGTCCGTCTGCGAGACGGTCGACGGATGTCACGGAGGTGCCCAGCCGCACGTCGAGGTTCTGGCGCTCGACGTAGTCGCGCAGGTAGGCGCGGAAGTCGTCCCTCGCCACCCACCGCCCGCTTGAGCGGGGGATCGCGCACCCCGGCAGCGCACTCAGCCAGCGCGCCGTGTGCAGGTGCAGCCGGTCGTAGTGGCGAGCCCAGCTCGAGCCGACCTCGCCGGCCGTGTCGAGAACGACCGCGTGGATGCCGACACGTCCCAGCTCGGCGGCGACCGCGAGCCCGGCGGGCCCGGCGCCCACGACGACGGCGGGGGAGGTGTCGGGTAGTGCCTGAGCGTCATTGCTCACAGCTGTCTCCTCGGATGAGAAATGGCGTGGTGGCACGACTCTAGTGCCCACCGCCCGCCGCCGAAATAGCCCCCGGCAGGTCGAACGTCGCCGCGCCCGGTACCCTTGACTCTCGTGGCTCTCACTATTGCAATCGTCGGACTCCCCAATGTGGGCAAGTCAACCCTGTTCAACGCTCTGACCAAGAGCTCGGTGCTCGCCGCGAACTACCCGTTCGCGACCATCGAACCCAACACGGGAATCGTGAGCCTGCCGGACGCACGCCTCGCCGTCCTCGCCGAGATCTTCGGTAGCGAGAAGATCCTGCCCGCCGCCGTGTCGTTCGTCGACATCGCCGGCATCGTCAAGGGCGCCTCCGTCGGCGAGGGTCTCGGCAACAAGTTCCTCGCCAACATCCGTGAGGCCGACGCCATCGCGCAGGTCGTGCGCGGCTTCGAAGACCCCGATGTCGTGCACGTCGACGGCAAGGTCGACGCCGCCAGCGACATGGAGACGATCAACACCGAACTGATCCTGGCCGACATGCAGACCCTCGAAAAGGCGGACAGCCGCTACGAGAAGGAACTGCGCGCCAAGAAGATCACCCAGGCCACCGTCGACACCGCCAAGGCCGCGATGGAGTGGCTCAACGAGGGCAAGCCGCTCTCGTCGAACACCAAGCTCGACCTGTCGCTGCTCGCCGAACTCGGACTGCTCACGGTCAAGCCGTTCATCTACGTTTTCAATGTGGATGAAGCGGTCTTGACGAACGACGACCGCAAGGCAGCCCTGGCGGCTCTCGTCGCTCCCGCCCACGCCGTATTCCTCGACGCGAAGCTCGAGAGCGAGCTCATCGACCTCGACGCCGCGGACGCCGCCGAGCTGCTCGAATCGACCGGCCAGGACGAGAGCGGTCTCGATCAGCTCGCCCGCATCGGCTTCGACACGCTCGGCCTGCAGACCTACCTCACCGCCGGCCCGAAAGAGACCCGCGCCTGGACCATCCCGAAGGGTGCCAAGGCGCCCCAGGCCGCCGGCGTCATCCACACCGACTTCGAAAAGGGTTTCATCAAGGCCGAGATCATCGGCTTCGACGACCT
>NZ_JBKKAD010000031.1:0-3279 GCF_046714715.1 Conyzicola sp.
AAATGTGACCGAACTGGTCGTCTGTGAAGCCGAGGGCGCGCACGGCGGCGGCGGAGTCGCCACCACCCACAACACCCAGGCCGTCGATCGTGGTGAGCGCGGCCGCGACGGCCTTGGTGCCGGCCGCGAACGGCGCGAGTTCGAACACGCCCATCGGGCCGTTCCAGAACACGGTCTTCGAGGCCGAGATGACCTCGGCGAACCGGGCGCCCGAGTCGGGACCGATGTCGAGGCCGAGGCCGGATGCACCGAACTCGGTGTCTTCGATGGCATCGGCGGGCCTGGTGACGAATTCGGCGTCGGCACCGAACTTCGACGCCACAACGATGTCGGTCGGGAGGACGATCTCGACGCCGAGTCGGGCGGCCTCGTCGAGGTAGCCCTTCACGTTGTCGATCTGGTCGACCTCGAGCAGGCTCGCCCCGACCTTGTGGCCCTGGGCCGCGAGGAAGGTGAAGAGCATGCCGCCGCCGATGAGCAGCGTGTTGACCTTGGGCAGCAGGGCGCCGATGACCGCGAGCTTGTCGGAGACCTTGGAACCGCCGAGCACCACCGTGTAGGGGGCCTCGGGGGTGCGGGTCAGCCGCTCGAGAACCTCGAGCTCGGCCTGGATGAGCAGACCGGCGGCGCTGGGCAGCAGTTCTGCCACGTCGTAGACGCTGGCCTGCTTGCGGTGCACGACGCCGAAGCCGTCGGACACGAACGCGTCGGCGAACGCTGCGAGCTGTGCGGCGAACTCGCCACGCTCCGCTGCATCCTTGCTCGTCTCCCCCGGGTTGAACCGCAGGTTCTCGAGAAGGGCGATGTCGCCGTCACCGAGACCGGAGACGGTCTCGGCGGCGGCGGTACCGACCGTGTCGCTCGCGAAGGCAACGCCCTTGCCGAGCAGCTCGCTCAGTCGCTGTGCGACCGGGGCGAGGCTGTACTTGGCGTCCGGTGCGCCGTCGGGCCGCCCGAGATGGGAGACGACGACGACGCGCGCGCCGGAATTGATGAGAGCGTTGAGCGTCGGAAGAGAGGCGCGGATGCGGCCGTCGTCTGTGATCTCTCCGTCTTTCAACGGAACGTTGAGATCACAGCGGACGAGCACGCGCTTGCCGCTCAGGTCTCCGAGGCTATCGATGGTGCGAAGCGACACGGTCGGTTTATCCAGTTATCTCTAGAGGCGGTCTGCGACGTACTTCGTGATGTCGACGAGACGGTTGGAGTAGCCCCACTCGTTGTCGTACCACGAGGCGACCTTGACCTGGTTGCCGATGACCTTGGTGAGCCCGGCGTCGAAGATCGACGAGTGCGGGTCGCCCTGGATGTCGCTCGAGACGATCGGGTCTTCGGTGTAGCTGAGGATGCCCTTGAGGGGACCCTCGGCCGCAGCCTTGTACGCCGCGTTGACCTCGGCCACGGTGACGGGGCGCGACGCCTCGATCGTGAGGTCGGTGATCGAGCCCGTGATCACGGGAACGCGGAGCGCGTAGCCGTCGAGCTTGCCGACGAGCTCGGGGATGACGAGGCCGAGGGCCTTGGCAGCACCGGTCGAGGTGGGGATGATGTTCTGCGCGGCAGCGCGTGCACGGCGGAGGTCGCTGTGCGGGCCGTCCTGCAGGTTCTGGTCGGCGGTGTAGGCGTGAACGGTGGTCATGAGACCACGCTCGATGCCGAAGTTGTCCATGAACACCTTGGCGAGCGGCGCGAGGCAGTTCGTGGTGCACGAGGCGTTGGAGATGATGTCGTGGATTGCGGCATCGTAGGTCTCTTCGTTGACGCCGAGCACGAGCGTCGCGACGTCGTCGCCGGTCGCGGGTGCGGAGACGACGACCTTCTTGGCGCCGGCTTCGATGTGCTTGCGCGCATCGGCGGACTTCGTGAAGCGACCGGTCGACTCGATGACGACCTCGACGCCCAGCTCTCCCCAGGGGAGAAGGGCCGGGTCGCGCTCGGCGAGAACCTTGATGGGCTTGCCGTCGACGTAGATGGTGTCGCCGTCCACGGTCACCGTGGCGTCGAGACGGCCACCGGCCGTGTCGTACTTGAGCAGGTGCGCGAGTGCGGCGGGGTTGTCGAGGTCGTTCACGGCGACGATCTCGAGCTCACTTCCCTTGGCGAGAGCTGCGCGGAGGAAGTTGCGGCCGATGCGGCCGAACCCGTTGATACCGATTTTGACGCTCAATGGAACTCCAGTTTTCTTAGCGCCCGAGGGCGCACATGTGGTGGATTTTATGGAGGAAGGCCGGGGCTTGTGACCCCGGCCACAACGCCGCTACGAGAGTAGCAGCAGGCCTTCAGTCTTCACGCGGGCGACGTCGAAACGCTGCTGGACGTTCTCCCAGTTCGTGATGGCCCAGAACGCCTTGACGTAGTCGGCTCGCACGTTCTTGTAGTCGAGGTAGTAGGCGTGCTCCCAGACGTCGAGCATGAGGATCGGGACCGTGCCGGCCGCGAAGTTGGCCTGCTGGTCGAAGAACTGCTGGATGATCAGTCGCTGCCCGATGGAATCCCAGGCGAGCACGGACCAGCCGGAACCCTGCACGCCAAGCGCGGTCGCCGCGAAGTGGGCCAGGAACTTGTCGAAGGAGCCGAAGTAGTCGTCGATCGCGCTGGCGAGTTCACCGACCGGCTTGTCGCCACCGTTCGGCGACATGTTGGTCCAGAAGATAGAGTGGTTGACGTGGCCGCCGAGGTTGAACGCCAGGTCCTTCTCGAGCTTGTTGACATACACGAGACTGCCTGAGTCGCGAGCCTCCGCCAGCTGGGCGATGGCGGTGTTGGCGCCGGTCACGTACGCCTGGTGGTGCTTGCTGTGGTGGAGCTCCATGATGGTGCCGCTGATACTCGGCGCGAGCGCAGAGTAGTCGTAAGCCAGTTCAGGCAGGGTGTAGTCGGCCATAGCTCGTATCTCCTCATTTTGTGGCAGCGACAAGATTTCTCTGGTCTTCTGCACTGTAAGTGACCTTTTTAGTCTACTCAGGTGAATAGGGGACGTTAGGCCCCTCTTGCCGATGTGGAGGCCGCCGACTGAGGGCTGGGCGGGCCACCGGCGGCCGGTCAGACGTCGTCGAGATCGGCCGGCAGGTTCGCGTCGGTGCCGGGGATGCCGAGGTCGACGGCCTTCTTGTCGGCCATCGCCAGGAGGCGGCGGATGCGGCCGGCAACCGCGTCCTTGGTCATGGGCGGGTCGGCGTGGTGGCCGAGCTCGTCGAGGCTGGAGTCCCGGAACGACAGGCGCAGCTCCCCCGCGTAGCGCAGGTGTTCGGGAATGTCGTCGCCGAGGATCTCCATGGC